>NZ_WUBV01000036.1:0-379117 GCF_009807105.1 Natrialba sp. INN-245
CAACGCTGAAAGACTACATTCCACGAGGACTGAGCGCGATCAACGAGCCAAACATCTGGCCGTATCTTACTGGTAAAGATTCGTCCTAATCACTATGAGATCGTCGTCAGTAACTGGCTCACTGCCACCCTCGTGAAGCGTCAGCGCCTCCGCAAGCATCTCGAGCGCTTCGGCCTTCGCCTCACCGAACGATGCAATCCGGTCTCGAGATCCCTGGCGGTGGTACTGCCGTCATCCCCGTGGATGAACTCGGCCCCCCGAACCGTCGTCAGGGTTCTCCCATTGGTCGACGTTTAGCGGAGTACTAGTTGGTGTTGATCCGGGACATGATCTCCCCGAGGAAGGTGTCGTAATCACGCGTCTGCAGGTAGACGGTTCCGGGTCCGGTAAACGTCACGACGTACCCTTCACCGCTCAACATCGTCTTCTTCAGTCCGCCGACGCGGTGTGCGTTGAACTCGACCGATTCGTCCCACGCGACGGAGTGACCGGCGTCGACGGTCAGCCGCTCTCCGGGCTCTAGCTCCTGCTCGAGGATGCCGCCGTAGCTCCCGATGAACAGTTCGCCCGTGCCGCTGGCCTCGAGGAAGAAGAGTCCTTTTCCACCGAGTATCGAATCGAGTCCTCCCGAGGCCGAATCGGTGGAAATGCCCGTTTCGTTCGCGACGTACGAACCCGACTGGACGTAGACGGATTCCGAATCCAGGCTGATTCCCGTGACGTCCCCCGGTTGCGTGTGTGCAAAGCGGACCGTCTGCCCGTTGGCGGTCGCAGTGAACGTGTTCCGGAACAGCGTTTCACCGCTGAGGACGGAGTTTTTCACCGACGAGAGCAACCCGTCGGAACTGCTGTGAGTTTCCATTTCGACGTGCTCGCTGTAAGACATCATGGAGCCGGCTTCGACAGTTATCCGTTCACCAGAGTCGAGGTTCGCCGAGACGATGGTGTAGGACGGATCGTGTGTGAATTCATACTTCATTTGACTAATCCCTATTTAGAATACGATACTAAATACATTTCTGTCGTGAGTGGTAGCCAGATCGCCTCGTACCTGCCGACGTCGTTCGTGGACGAGCGGGGTCAGTAGCGCGCAAACGTCATCATACCAACGCCATCGAGATTCGCCGATAGTATAGTAGCCACTGAACTCGTTGTACACCGATCGCTGAGCCACCACGAAAGCCGGCGCACATGCTGGCCAGTTCCTTTTGACCGCGCTGTTGATAGACGGGGTGTGAGCGAGGAGAATCCGACCGTCGACCGCGCACAGGACCGGGCCGAACGGCGAAGAGTCGACGCGCGGATCACGCCGAATCGATTCTCGAGGAGCGTCTCGGCGATCTCGAGTATCCCATCAGAAGCGAAGAGATCGCGGCGGAGTACAACAACGAGCCGATCGACTTCCCGAACGAAACGGAGTCGTTCGGAAGCGTCTTCGATCGACTCGCCGGCGAGCAATACGACAGTCCAGCGGAGGTCCGCGAGGCGGTCTACGGGGAGATCACGGGCGAGGCGGGCGATCACCACGAGGCGAACCCGGAACGCGAATTGAGCACCTCGACGAGGAGAAGCAGGTGTCGCTCGGCGAGAGCGGGAGCGACACGCTCTAAGGGGCCAGAGGAGCGGTCCGCGGCGTCGGACGATCCCCGCGTCGTCCCCTGGATTGTGAGAGCAGAACCGATTTACGTCAGCGACGTCTGTCCTCGCATATGGATTACGAGTCGAGTCTCGACCGAGCGATGGACGACGTCCCCGACATCGGGGGCGACGAACAGCGGTTACAGATCCCCGACGCGCAGACGCAGAAAGACGGCGCGTTTACGCGGTTTACAAACCTCGGCGAGATCGCCGACGTCCTCTCACGGGAGGACGAACACCTTCACCGGTTCGTCCAGCGTGAGATGGGGACCAGCGGGAAACTCGAGGACGGACGTGGGCGGTACAACGGGACGTTCTCCGAGTCGGACTTCGACGCGGCGATCGACGCCTACGTCGACGAATACGTCCTCTGTTCGGAGTGTGGGCTGCCCGACACCCGTCTCGTTCGCGAGGACCGAACGCCGATGCTTCGCTGTGACGCCTGTGGTGCGTTCCGACCGGTGACCAAGCGGTCGACGAGCAGCCAGCAACAACAACAGGCCGACGCCGTCGAGGAGGGCAAAACCTACACCGTCGAGATCACCGGCACCGGACGAAAGGGCGACGGGGTCGCGGAGAAGGGGAGCTACACGATTTTCGTCCCCGGTGCCGACGAGGGCGACGTCGTCGAAATCTACATCAAGAACATCTCCGGCAACCTCGCGTTCGCTCGACTCGCCTGAACGAGTATCAAAGCGCTGCCCCCTGAGGCGGACTTCCGTCCGTCAGGTCGAACATACCCGCGATCCGTCTCCAGGTGCGCCGGTCGGGGCGGTCGTCCGCACGAATCGACGACGATCCGGACCGCGAATCTAAAGTCGAATTGGGCTAGTTACACGCACGTGGGAGTTTCGTTCGATCTCTTTGGAACGCTCGTCACCGCGGATAGACCGGCGGAGCCGGCGAGAGCCGTCGCGTCCGAACTCGAGGCGCGCGACGTTTCAGTACCCGACGACTGGGAAACGGCCTACGGGGAACGACACGTCGACGCTCCGAATGGCGCGGAGGTTCCCCTGCCGGCACACGTCGCACACGGCCTCGCGAGCCGAGGCGTCGATGCACCCGGAAGCGTGATCAGGCGGGCGGTCGTCGCCGCGTTCGATCCGGCCGTCGAGACGAATCCCGGCGCACTCGAGGCGGTCGACGCCGCCCGCAATCGGGGACCGGTCGCGGTCTGTTCGAACTGTAGCGTGCCGGAACTCGTCGGACGAACACTCGTCAGGTCCGCGTTCGACCGCGACGAGTTCGACGCGATCGTGACGAGCGTCGGCTGTGGCTGGCGCAAACCCAGCGCCGAGATATTCGAACTGACGGCGGCAAAACTCGGCGTCGCGCCGAGCGAACTCGTCCACGTCGGCGACGATCCGCGGACCGACGGTGGAGTCGAGCGGATCGGTGGGGCCGCGCTGATCCTCGAGGAGCCGTCCCTGGAGACGGTCACAAAGCGGCTGGCCGAGCGAACGAGCAGGGATGGACAGGTCGACGACGAACAGTCCGAGAGAAGACGGGCCGGCGGAGGGGACCCGTGACTGCCGGCGGTCGAATCGTCGGTTGGACGGAATCGAGACGCCGGAGACGACCGAGACGACGGAGGGCCGGGCGGTGGCGCTGACGACGCTCGCGTTGCTCGCGTTCGCGTTCAGTCTCGACTTGCTCGTCGGCGAACCGCGAAACGCCGCTCACCCGGTCGCCTGGTTCGGACGACTCGTCGGCGCGGTCGATCGAGAGTGGAGCGCCGACGAACGCCGGCAGCGCTTCGTTGGCGTCGGAATCGCGTTCGTCTTTCCGCTCGTTCCCGCCGTGATCGCCGGCGGACTCGTCTCAGTCGGACTCGCCGTGGAGCCACTCGCCGGCGCGGTCGTCGCTGGCGTCGTCCTCTTTCTGACGATCAGCCTCCGGTCGTTGCTCGAGCTCACGGACGAGGTCGTCGCAGCGACCGACGGCGACCTCGAGACGGCCCGCGAGCGGGTTCGCGGGCTCGTCGGGCGCGACGCGTCGGCGCTTTCGTCCGGCGAGCTTCGAAGTGCGGCCGTCGAGAGCGCGGCCGAGAACCTGTCTGACGGACTGGTCGCGACGATGCTCCCGTTCGCCCTGCTCGCGCCGGTTTCGTTGCCGCTCGCGGCGGCGGTCGCCGCGTGGGTAAAGGGCGTCAACACGCTCGATTCGATGCTCGGCTATCCGTCGAAGCCGATCGGAACCGCGAGCGCTCGCCTCGACGACGCAGTGATGTGGATTCCCTCCCGGCTCACGGCGGGCGCGATCGCCGTCGCGGCCGGGGATCCACTGGCGCTCCGGCAGGCTCGACCCTGTGCGAAGACGACGAGTTCGCCGAACGCCGGCTGGCCGATGGCGACGATCGCACACGTCCTCTCGGTTCGGTTGGTGAAACCCGATGTCTACGAGTTGAACCCCGCTGGTGGGTTGCCGACGCTCGAGGACAGTCAGCGGGCGATCACCGTCGTCGGTCTGGCGGCTGTCGTCGCGGTCCTGATCGCAGCCGTGGGCGCGATCGCGATCGAGACGATTGCAGCTGGACTCGAGAGTTCGACGCTCGAGACCCCCGTTAGCGTTGCCGTCGAACAGCTCGAATCAGTCGCGACGTCAGAGGCTGAACCGCTCGCTCGAAAGAACGTGGTGGTGGGTCCATGATCCGGCGTTGGCTTCGTGCGATTCGCGGTGGATTCGCGTTTCTGACGCGACTGCCGGTCGGAAGCCGAGAGGGGGACTGGGCGGCGTTTCGCTCGACGCCCGCCGCGTTCCCGGTGGTGGGTCTCGGCGGCGGAGCGATCGCGGCGATCCCACTGCTCGCGGCCGGCGTGCTGGCACCGACGACCGTCGGATTCGGCTATCTGCTCGCGATCTACCTCGTAATGGGGATCAACCACCTCGACGGAGTCGCAGATCTGGGCGATGCGTTCGTCGTTCACGGCGACGCCGAGCGCCGCCGCGAGGTGTTGAAGGATACGACGACCGGCGTCGGCGCGTTGCTCGCACTCTCGGTCGTCGTCGCCGGCGTCGCCCTCGGGGGGGCCGGACTCGCGGGAATGGCTCCGCTCGAGGCGGTTGCCGTCGCCGTCGCGGTCGAGATCGGGGCGAAACTCGGGATGGCGACGATGGCCGCGTTCGGGGCGGCGAGTCACGGCGGGATGGGGCGGCAGTTCACCGACTCGTCGACGGTCGGCGGCTACCTCCCGGCCGCGGTCGTCGTGGTCGTCGGCGCGACACTCGCCTGGCCCCACCCCGCCGTGATCGGCCTCTGCGGTGCGATCGCGGGCGTCGGTCTGCCCTGGTACTGGGCGAACCGCAACCTGGACGGGATCAGCGGCGACGTCTTCGGCGCGGCCAACGAGATCGGGCGCGTCGTCGGTCTCCACGCGGGGGTGATCGCGTGGACGCTATCGTGATGTGTGGCGGGGAGGGGACGCGCCTCGAGAGCGTCCACGAGAAGCCGCTTCACCCGATCGCCGATGTTCCGATGATCGACCGCGTGATCGCCGCGCTGTCGACGGCGGATCGCGTCGAAACGATCGTCGCCGCGGTCTCCCCGAACGCACCCGAGACGCGGAACCATCTCGAGGACGGCGATCTCGAGGCGTTCGTGTCGGGACTGGTAACCGACAGCACGCTCAAGGTCGTCGACACGCCGGGCGATGGCTACGTCACCGACCTGCAGACGCTCCTCGACCGACCCGATCTCGAGACGCCCGTTCTCACGGTCGTGGCCGATCTGCCGTTGCTCGAGGGAGACGTCCTCGACGGAATTCTCTCGGCGTACAGCGACAGCGACGCCTCGTGGACGGTCTGCGTTCCGCAGGCACTCAAGCGGCGACTCGGCGCGAGCGTCGAGTCGCGGTACGACGCGACCGATCGCCCCGTGCCGACCGGGGTCAACGTCGTCGGCACCGACAGTAGATCTATGACACACGTACACGACGACTACCGACTCGCAGTCAACGTGAACCGACTCGAAGACGCCGAACTCGCGACCCGTCTGCTCGACCGGCAGGAGGGGGACTGAGATGCGCCTGCTTTTGCCCGCGGGGACGACCGAAACGGCGCTGATCGACGGGATCAGCGCGGCCGGCGCGACGCCGGAGTTGATGGTCCACACGCCGTCGGCCGACGTCGAGATCCTCGAGTACGGAGAGCCGACGACCGCACCGGTGACGCCGGTGAGTCCGACGGGCTGTCCGACACCCGCGGCGGTGACCCGCGCCGTCCGCGAAGTGATCGACTTCGACTGCGTCGTGATCGACGCCGGCCTCGCCCGATCGACGGGCGCGCCCACGGTCGACCTCGGCGTCGAAGCCGGCGAGGACGTCCGCGAATTCGAGGCCGTCCCGGACGCCGCGGCGGTCTTCGATCGCGCCCACGGCTTCGGCTCGAGCCTGCCCGACGACGAAATCGTGATCGGCGAAACCGTCCCGGGCGGGACGACGACGGCGCTCGGCGTGCTCACCGCGCTCGGCGAACCTGCCAGCGTCTCCTCGTCGCTCCCGGAGAACCCGATCGAGCGCAAGCGCCGCGTCGTCGACGACGCTCTCGAGGCGAGCGATCTCGAGGCTGGCGACTGCGCCGGGGACCCCCTCGCCGCGGTCCGGGCCGTCGGCGATCCGGTCCAGACGACCGCCACGGGGATCGCCGCGGGTGCACTCGAGTCCGGTACCCGGGTGACACTCGCCGGCGGCACGCAGATGGTCGCCGTCGCTGCTCTCCTCCGCCACGCGACGATCGACGCGCCGCTGTCGATCGCGACGACGTCGTTCGTCGCCGACGAGCAAGGCGATCGGCTCGAGCGGGCCTGCGACCGACTCGACTGCGCGTTGCTCGTGACCGATCCCGGCTTCGACGAGGGCGATCACGTCGCGATGGAGCGCTACTGCGCCGGCGAGGCGAAAGAGGGCGTCGCGATGGGCGGGGCGCTCTCGCTCGTTCCCGACGGCGAGATGGGCGCGGTTCGGGACCGACTCGAGGTCGTCTGTGATCGGCTCGGGATCGACGCGAACGGGGCCACCCCCGCCGACGGGGACGATCCCGAATCGGAACCGAGGGCGGAGACGGATCGTGAACCCTGATTCGATCCGAGCCGCGAGTCGAGTTCCTCACGGCGGCGAGACCGATCCCGACGTGCTCGATTTCTCGGCGAATACGAACCCCCGAACGCCGAAGGGCGTCGAAGAACTCTACGCGGCCGCACTCGAGGAATCCCGCCGATACCCCGACGACGGCTATCCCTCATTTCGGGCCGCAGCGGCTGAATTCGTCGGCTGTAGTCCCGAACGGGTGGTTCCGACACCCGGCGGGTTGGCGGCAATCAGACTCGCGATGGAAATCGCACTCGAGCCCGGCGACGAAGTACTGGTTCCGTACCCGAGTTTCGGGGAGTACGCCCGCGAGGTTCGACTCCAGGGCGCGAGACCGCGGTTCGTTCGGTACGACGATCTGCTCGAGTTGCGAACCGCGGCCCTCGAGTCCGCCGCGGTGGCGGTGGTCTGTACGCCGAACAACCCGACCGGCGACGCGGCCGATCCAGACGCGCTCGCCGCATTCGCCGATCGCTGTGGGGACGCCGGAACGACGCTGCTCGTCGACGAGGCCTTCCTGGGCTTTACGGAACTACCGTCGGCTGCGGGATTCGAGCGGGAGAACGTGATCGTCGCACGCTCGCTCACCAAACTGTTCGGCCTGCCGGGGCTGCGAGCCGGATTCGCCGTGGCGACCGGAGACCGAAGAGACACACTCGAGACGGCTCGGCGAACGTGGTCGCTCGGAACGCCGGCCGCGCGGGTTGGCGCACACTGCCTGCGGGACGGCGAGTTCGTCGCGGAAACCCGCGATCACGTCGAACGCGAGCGCGAGCGGATACGCGAGGCACTCGAGCGACGGTTCGACGTTCATCCCTCGGACGCGCCCTTCCTCCTCTGTGACGTCGGTGACCAAAACGTCGACGAGCTCCTCGAGTCGGCGCGGGAGGGAGGCGTCGCGATCCGCGACGCGACGACGTTCCGGGGCCTCGACGCCCACATTCGCGTCGCAATCAAGGATCGCGAGAGAAACGACCGGCTGCTCGGTGCGCTGGGCGTCGGCGAGTCGGCCGATCGACGTGGACGTAAATGAGGGGAAAGGGTGAGAAACGAATGAGGAGGACGAACGACGCGATCCGAAACCGAACGAGTGCGAGCGAGAATCGGACGAGTGAAACGAGTGTGGGCGACGGAGGGCAGAACCGGTGACCGACGGCGACCGCGCGTACCGGGCGACCCGACGCGACGGCGTCCTCCGTGTCGGACAGCCGGGCGCGGAGTGGTTCTCGAGTGGCTGGAACGGCGGCCGGCGACGCGTCGACTGCGCCTACAACGTCTCGGTTCCCGACGGCTGGAACCGGACGGATCTCGAGTCGTACGCCGACGACCGGCTCGAGCGTGCCGAATTCGGCCGACTCGAGGGAACCGCTGCAGGGTACAACCGTGACGGGAGCGTCGGACGGAACGACGACCCGCTCGTCCTGTTTACCGGCGTGGATCTCGAGCACGCCCGCGGCGCGCGGCGTGGCTCGGTGACGGTCTACGCGACGGCCGGAATCTCGAACCCGGCGGCGTTACCGATGGATCCGGTTGGCGGATCACACCCCACCGAATCCGATTCGGAGTCGGCGGCCGATCCCACCTTCACCGGCGCGGGAACCGTCAACCTGATCGTCGGTACGACGCGGGCGCTTGCCCCCGGCGCCCTGGCGAACCTGCTCGCGGTCGCCGTCGAGGCGAAAACCACGACGCTGCTCGGGGAGACCGGGTTTCCCGGAACGACGACCGACGCCGTTGTCGTCGGGCACGATCCGGACGGATCGAGGGCCGAATTCTCGGGGAGCGCAACGCCAGTCGGCGCGGCAACCCGAGCCTGCGTCCGGGAGGCCGTCCGGGCGTCGCTCCGGTCGCGGTACGGAGACGGAACGGAGATTCCGGAGTCGGTCGCGGACGCCGAACACGGCATCTCGACGGATCGACGGGCGCGGGTGTTTCGCCCGCTCCTCGAGGGCGACGGAGACTGATACGGTCTGCTGTACCGGTGTCCCGGCGCACCCGCAACCCCTGGGCGGGTGCGCCGGAACCGACTGACAGTAAACCGTACGAACCGGAGGACGGGAACTCGATGGGGACGATCGAACCGGAGGACGGGAACCCGATCCGCATCTGCCTCACTGCGGAGGGGATTCTGGCTACAGTACGGTTAACCGACACCGGTCCCAACGTACGGTCGATGACCGGGGACGACCCCACGCCGATCCGCTCGCTCGCGGTTTCAGCCGACGACGTCGCGGACGCGTACGCGTACTCCCACGAGAATCCGGGCCGGGCGATCCTCCGGGTGATCCCGCCGTTTCACGGCCGAATGCGCGCGCGAATTCACGTCTATCGGGTCGACGACGCGGCGCTGACCGACGCGATCCACGTCCCACCCGAAGAGCTCCTCGAGGACGACGTCGTCGCCGCCTATCCGAGCCTCGAGGACGCACTCGCAACCGATTCGGAGACCGAGGAGGTTCGCACGCGCCACGCCGAAGCCGTCGACGCCTGGCGCTCGAGGGCACGCGAGTCGATCGTCGACGCGGTCGAACTCGAGATCGGCGACGAACCCCATCGCGTCGACGTCAAACGGCTCGGCTAGCGGCTCCGAGGGGAGAATCGCCCGCGTCAGCGGCTATTCGGACCACTTTCACTTTCACCACGGACGGGTCGGTTTGACGTACTGATAGTCCAACGAACGCGTATGACACTGATCGTCGATCGAGGTGCCGGCCACCAGCGCACGGACGACGGTTCGACCCTCGAGAACGAAACGGAACGAAAACGCATCGACGTCACCGACTTACACGCCGCGGGCATCGAGGAGTTCGTCGAAGAGAGCGTCGACACCGAGTACGTCTCGCTCGAACAGCGCGGCGCACGGACCTACCTCGTACTCGAGAAGTAACGTCGATCCGCCTGGCGGAGCGACCGTCACGTCATCGAGTCCGAATCCACTCGTAGAGTCGCTCGGGGAGGTCGTCGCGCGTCTCTGTGTCGACCGCGAACCGGTCGACGTCCGACCGCCGCTTCACTGCGCCGAGAACGCCGTCCGTCGGTCCCGCTTTGATCGCGGCTACCACCGGTACCGACGAGGAGTACGTTGGCTGGCACGAGTTCGATCGAATCCGTGGACCCGCCGGGGCTAATTTCGTTCGGTCCCCCGGAGTTTTTCACCGCGCTCGGTGGAGGGCGTGGCATGACTCGACCGACTGACGAGAGCCGAGACGACAATCGACGACCGGCGACGCTTTCGGCATCGACACGGCGACGAGTCCTCGAGGGCACCGCTGGGGTCTCCCTCGGAATCGTGGGGACGACGGGCGGAGTCGGCGCGACTACGGACGCTCGAGCGGCCGACACGGACGGCGCTACAGTCGGACGGAGTCGACAGGACGATTCCGTCGACGATCTCCCGCTCTTCGACGCCCACACGCACGTGATTCCCGAGGAGACGCTGGATCGTCCGCCGCTGGACGCCGAGGGACTCGTCGACTGGATGGACGAGGTCGGCGTCGACCGCGCCGTCGTGCTCGCGCTCGACTCGCCCGAGAGCTACCCGGTTCAGGCCTCGAGCTGGTGGGTGCTCGAGGAAGCCGAGGCGTACCCGGACCGGCTCGTTCCGTTCTGTACCGTCGATCCGCGGACGCTGGTGTACGGCGACGAGCCCGTCGAGAACCTGATCGAACGGTACGTCGAACGGGGAGCCCGTGGCTTCGGTGAGTTGAAAGCCGGACTCCCGATCGACGACTCGCGCCTCGAGACGCTCTACGAGTACTGCGCCGAGTACGACCTGCCGATCCTGTTTCACATCGACGAGAAGGCGATGATGGACGAGGTCGGTCTCCCTCGACTCGAGGACGTGTTGGCGTCGTATCCGGAGGTCGACTTCCTGGCGCACGCCCACGCCTGGTGGGCACACATCTCCGCGGACGTGAGCTGGGAGGACCGTGGTGGATATCCGGACGGGCCGATCGAACCGGGCGGTCGAGTGGCCGAACTACTGGAAACGTACGACAACGTCTACGGCGACCTCGGTGGCCACTCCGGCTGGAACGCGCTCACGCGGGACGAGGCGTACGCCCAGGAGTTCCTTGAGGAGCACTCGGATCAACTGGTTTTCGGGACGGATTACATCTATCCCGGTCAGCCGATCGACCACTTCGAGCTATTCGACCGCTTCGACCTCGAGCGCGAGGCGTGGGCCGACCTCAGGTATCGGAATCTCGAGTCCGTGCTTCGATGAACCACGGACCAGCGGGTGGGAAACGCGTCGAGCGTCACCGCAATCGGCGGTACGCCCGGAGTACGACCGAGACGGCGGTGCCGAAGCCCGGAACCCGCGAAGAGATTACGGCCGCGCCGATCAGGAGGGCACCGCTCCTGTGACGCCCCTTCGAGAACTCCATCGCGGCGTCGAGAAGCGTCGTGACGACGCCGGCGTTTTTCAGTAGCGTCGTTCGATCGCGCGTGGCTGTCGTGGACATACCGACCGAGACGGGTACTGGGCGGAAACGGTTCCCGCTTGCGTACGCCGCGTCAGCCGGTGGTGCAGGGTCACGAGAGTACACGGCGAACGATCGATTCCGGCATCGCCGTCAGGAACCAGGCGACCAGCCGCCACCGGCGAGTGACGTACACGTGGTCGCGGCGCTTGCGAATCGCTCGGGCGATCTGAGCGGCCGCGGTTTCGGGCGAGGCAACCCAGAACAGGTCGTCGTCGTCTCCCATCGCCATCTCGGTGTCGACGAACCCCGGCTCGACGGTCGTGATCGATATCTCGGTCTCGCGTGTCGCCTGTCGGTTTCGAAGCCCCTCGAGGTAGGTCGAGACGAACGCCTTCGAAGCGTTGTACGCGGGTGCGCCTGGATTGCCAAATCTCGCAGCGACAGAGGAGATGCCGACGAGGTGGCCGCCGCCGCGGGAGTCGAAGTGGTCCATCGCCGCCGTGGCGATTGCGGTAAATCCGCGGACGTTGACATCGATCGTCTCCCGTTCGGGTTCCCACTCGAGGTCACGGTTCAGGTGGCCGGCGCCGGCGCTGATCACGACGAGGTCGACCGACCCCATCGCCGAGACGAGTTCGGCGAACGCCTCGCGGGCGTCTGCGGTGTCCGTGACGTCCATCGTCGCGACGTACGCCTTCGTCGGCAACTCGGAGCCGATCCGGGTCAGCCGTTCCCGACGGCGAGCCGCCAGCCCGACCTCGTAGCCCGCCGCGGAGAGCTCTCGAGCCAGCGCCTCGCCGATTCCCGACGACGCGCCGACGATGATCGCTCGCTGCATACGCCCTCGTTTTCGAACGGGCGACATAACGGTGCTGATCGGGTACGCGGCCCGACGGCACACGGTATCGGGTATACGCCCGTCGGTCGCCCGCTATTGGTTGGCAGTCCAATACATATATGGGCGTTCTCGAGAGAGCGTCGTGTATGTCCCCGCGACCTCCCCTCCGATTCGGCTTCGATGGCGGGCGCTCACGACTCGCCCTCGATAGCGGGCGCTTCCGGCTCGCTTTCGGTTGTGTCGTCGTCGTCGTCGTAGCGATGATGCTCGCGGCCAGCACCGTCGGTTTCGCCGGCACACCGTCGCTGTCCGCGACCGAGTTCGATCCCGAAACCGACCACGAGGAACTCGCGAGTGGCCCCAGCATTCACGATGCGGATATTGCCAGTCTGCCGAGGGGTGAAATCCGCGATGCGCTCGAGATTGCGGCCGAAGACGGTCGCTACGAGGGAACGATCGAGAACGCGTCCGACCAGCACACGTTCCTCAACAACGAGCGATACGAGTTCGTCCGCTTCGAGGGGACATTCTACGAGTTCGACGCCGACATCGACGGAGATCGGGTCGTCATCGAAACCACCGAACGCGATCCGCAATCTCTCGCCGACGAACTCGCGGTCGACTTCGAGGACGCTCCCGATCCCATTCGGGAGACGATCGAAACCGGCGAACCGGTCGAGTATCCCGGCGATACCCCGGGGCGGATGATCGTCGTCGACGACGGCACCTACTACGTGGTGACGCTCGGCCCGCCACACCACGGCTCGAGCAGGGGAGGGTGGGTGCTCCTCGCAGGCGTTGCGATCCTCGGCGGCGGCGCGTTGATCGTCGGAATCGGTGCCCTCGTCGCTGGAGGGCTGTGGCTTCGTCGCCGCCGTCGTGAGACCTGAGAACTCACACGCTCTGCTGTCGCCGTCCCCGATCGGACCGGAGAGGGAAAAACGAACGAGCGAGGTAGTGGAGAAGCGACCGTCAGGTGCGAGAAACGACAGGATTTTGGCTCGATACGCCGTCAGACCGGGTATGGTCGAGGCCGTCGCGGTTCTCGCGGTCGCGTTGCTCGTCGCCGGAATCGTCGGGACGCTGATCCCGCTCGTCCCGGGCGGTCTGCTCTCGCTGTCGGGACTCTACCTCTACTGGTGGCACACCGGATTCACCGAGCCGGGGCCGATAGCACTCGGCGTCCTCACCGCACTGGGCCTCCTGACGCTCCTTGCCGAGTTCTTCGGCGGCTCTGCCGCCGCGAAAGCCGGCGGCGCCTCCTGGCGTACGACGGGTGCGGCCGCGGTCGTCGGCATCGTCCTCATGATCGTCACTGGCCCGCTGGGGCTGCTGGCCGGCCTCTTCGGGACCGTCTTCGCTCTCGAGTACGTCAGAAACGGCGAACTCGAGCGAAGCGCTCGATCGGCGCTCTACGCGACGGTCGGCATCCTGGCGTCGACGGCGGTGCAGTTTCTGCTGGCGCTGTCGATCTTGCTCGGGTTCGCCGTCGCCGTCGTCGTGCTGTGAACCGTTCGGGCTGTGCTGTCTGTCGACGGCGTCACGAGGCGTTCCCGGTGATCGACCACCGTCAGCGCGGAGTCGGAGAACCACCGAATCCGGGAAAACACTGACGTTCTGGCCCGCGTTCGCACGAGTATGGAGTGTTCCGAAGACGACTGCGACCGGCCCGCGACGGTCAAGTTGCACGTTCCCTGGGACGAAAACCGACTCGTCTGTGCACCCCACGCTCGCGTCCTCGGTCAGCAAGACGGGGTCGTCGCCGATCCACGCCCCGACAGCGCCGACGACCTTCTCGAGTGACGAGTGCGATTCCAGTTCCCGTCAGAAGTACCGATATTTTTCGAAAGCTGACTGTATCGTTCCCATATCGTTATCCAGTACACAAAGATTATGCCCGGATGTAGTCGTGTATCGCTCGAGAATTGTATGAGATACGAGAGACGGACGCTTTTGAAGGGGTCGACGCTCGCGGGTGCGAGCGTGCTGGGTCTGCCGGCGACGGTCGCCTCGAGGCGAGCGGCGGCGGACGCGGAGAATCGGGTCACCGGGACGGTGTCGTACTTCGGCGAACCCGTCGAGGACGCCGTCGTCTCCCTCGAGGGAGTCGACGAGACGACCGACGAGGACGGCCGCTACAGGGTGGCCACCGACGCAAACGAGGCGCGTCTCGCGGTCGAGGCCTCCGGGTACGCCGAGTGGTCGAG
Source organism: Natrialba sp. INN-245 (assembly GCF_009807105.1). NCBI lineage: Archaea > Methanobacteriati > Methanobacteriota > Halobacteria > Halobacteriales > Natrialbaceae > Natrialba > Natrialba sp. INN-245. Next base: position 14,195 of record NZ_WUBV01000036.1, read on the forward strand.
AGAGATCGATTTCGCAGACGACGAGGCAGTGACGGTGAACGCCTCGCTCAGACGTGCGTGGGGGGACGAAACAGGGGAACTTCGCGTGTACGCGACGGAACCCGAGGGCGGATCGGGAATTCCGTGTCGAATCACCGCCTACGGCGACGAGGTCTATCAGGCGGACGCCCCGGAAGGAGGCATTCCTGATTCCGGCAGCTGGGACCGTGGGCTCAGGGTGAGCGAAGGCTGGTGGGAGGTCCGAATCACCGACGCCGCCGGCTACGACGACGGCTACGACGAGGTGTACGTCGAGGCGGGCGAGACCGAACTCGCGTGGGCCAAACTCGAGGAAGGTGATGCCACGATTCCTGGGACGGGCCGGGTGTTCGGTCGGGTCGTCGACGAGCAAACCCAACCCGTCGAGAACGCGACGGTACGAATCGACGGGGAGCGAGTGCCGGTCGACGACGATGGGACGTTTGACGTCGACCGGGAACACGGCCAGCACGCCGTCGAGGCCGAGGCACCCGGCTACCGGCCGCTACGCGGTGGCGTACTCGTCAGGTTCGGTCGGGAGACGGAACTGATCGTCCCACTCGAGTCGGAGTAACGATCTCGATCCCCGTCGAACCGGTAGACGTTCGACCTCGAGGGGCATCGATCTCAACCGGGGAGCCATCCTGCGCGTTCGATAATCACGAGGACGACGACCGACGTCCCGAGGACGACGGCAGCGCTGACGAACAGCGAGTCGTACGTGAACCCGAACTCGAGGAACAGGCCGAGTACGAACGAACCGAGCGACTGGACCAGCATCCAGACCGAACTGAAGACGGCGTAGGCGCTGGCCCGAGCCGAGTCTGGGAGCGTCGCGAGGAGATAGGTATCGACGGCAGGAAACAGCGCGTGGACGACGAATCCGATGAGTGCGGAAATGGCGATCAGTGCGACGAACCCCTGGGCAGCCGTCAACAGGAGCAAGCACGCCGAGAACGCGCCGACGATCCCGAGCAGGTACGGGACCTGTGGAAGTCTATCTGCCAGGTCACCGCCGAAGTAGAACGCGGGGACGCCGGCCGCGAAGACGATCGTGAGCATGGTGCCAGCCGCCTGCGGGGAGAGTCCCTTCGATTGCATGTAGAGTTCGTAGAAGTTGAACACGCCCTGCCAGACGAACGAAGCCATGCCGGCGATCGCGAGTGCTGCCACGATGATGCGCCACTCCGAGAGCGCGCCGGCGACGAAATCACGGTCCGCTTCGCCCGCCGTCGGCATCTCGGTCCGGCTCGCCACGATTGCGGTGTAGACGGTTACCGCCGCAGCGCCGACGGCGATCGTCCACAGCGAGAGTCGCCAGTCGATCAGGAGCGTGAGGACGACGAAGGGTGCTGCGATCACGGCGGCGATCTGACTCGCGGTTCCGTGGATCCCCACGACCCGACCGACGCGATCGGGATACAGCTCGCTCAACAGCGGATTCGCCGAGACGAAGTAGATACCGGAGGCGATACCCATGAAGAAGGCCCCGACCATGAGCTGGGGCACCGTCGTCGACGTGGCAGCGATCGACGACGAAACCGCAAGAACGACACCGGAGCCGATCACGACGTGGTGTCTCGGAACTTTCGTGAGAATCCACCCGGTCGGAAGTCGGAGGGACGCGCTCCCGATCCACGCGAGCGTAGCGATGAGACCGGCCGTCGCCTCGCCGATCCCGAACTCCGCGATAAAGACGTCGAGAAGCGGTGCGAAGACGATTCTTGCGAGGTTGAGGAAGAAGACAAGTGCACAGAGAGACGCGAACAGACGAGCGCGGGCCACGGCCTACGTTTCCGACAGGCGCTATCAAGGGTTCCGAAACCGGAACGTTCCACCCCCAATCCGGACCGCGGATCGAGTCCCCCCACAACGGCGACGTTTGGGGGCCTCGAGACGGCTGTGTAACTCCCGTTAGCTGTGGGTGCAGTACGCGACCGTCTCCCCGTCCGCTTCGTCCGCCGGACGGTCGATTCGGGCGAACCCGACGCGCACGAACTGGACCAGCTCGTCGGCCTCGAGGTCGGCGACGCCGGGTTCTGCTTGCCCGGTGACGTCGCCGTCCATCGTCCGCATTCGGACGGGGACGCTCTCGCGGGCGGGAACCCAGTGTACGACGTCGACGTCGCCCTCGCGGACCACGTCGATCTCCTCGCCGGTGTACTGGAGGACGTCTCGGGTGTACTGGAAACAGCCCAGTCCTTTGAGCCAGACGCGTCCCTCGCGGTCGGGAACGTCCGCTGGCTCAAGCAACACGGAGTCGCCGACGGGAATCTCGCGGACGCCGCGCTCTTCGTAGTCGGGGTGTAACGGCGGGTTGGCCTCCTCGGGTGGGCTGCCGCCGAGGGGAAGCTGGTTGCCGTCGCGGACGAGGAACCGGCGATCGGCCTCGTCGTCGATCAGGTCTCGGTTGTTAGCGTAGACGGCGCTCATCGCGAGGTCGACGTCGCTGCTCGAGGTACCCAGTCCGATCATCGACTCGACGATGGCCTCGCCGCGGATACCCCGCCGGCGGAGACTCTTCAGCGTCGGTGCCCGGGGGTCGTCCCAGCCGTCGAGTTCGCCCTCGGCGATCAGTTCCGAAATCGTGGAGGTGCTCATCTTCACGTCGTAGGCGTCGACCTGGACGTGGCCCCAGTGGACGACTTCGGGGTACTCCCAGCCGAAGTAGTCGTAGACGAACCCCTGTCGTTTCGCCGAATCCTGGAGATCGATGCCGCGGATAATGTGGGTGATGCCGAGCAGATGGTCGTCGATCCCCGACTGGAAGTCGAGCATCGGCCAGCAGCGGTACTCGCTGGCCTCCTCGCGGGGGTGGGGCGTGTCGATCATCCGGAAGGCGACCCAGTCGCGCAGGGCGGGGTTTTTGTGCTCGATGTCGGTTTTCACCCGGAGGACCATCTCGCCGCTCTCGTACTCGCCGTCGATCATCGCCTCGAACTCGGAGAGCACGGTTTCGGGGTCCTTGTCGCGGTTCGGCGACGGCTCGCCGGCGTTTTTCAGCTCGCTGAACTCCTCGCCCGGCAGGTCGCAAGTGTAGGCCCCGCCCATCTCGATCAGTTCGCGGGCGTGGTCGTAGTAGATCTCGAGGCGGTCGCTCGCCCGGTAGACGTCGTCGGGTTCGAAGCCGAGGTACTCGAGATCCTCTAAGATGGCATCGTATGCCTCGAGATCGGGGCGCTTCGTTTCGGGGTCGGTGTCGTCGAAGCGCACGCAGAACCAGCCGTCGTACCGATCACGATAGGTGCCGATAACGGCGGGCATCCGGGCGTGGCCGACGTGCCACGGGCCGTTCGGGTTGGGCGCACAGCGCATCCGGACCTCGTCGTAGTCGTCTGCGTCCTGACGAGCCTGCGAGTCAGGGCTCGTGGAGCCTGGCTCCACGGCGTTGGGCAGCGAGGGAAGGTCGTGTTCGTCCTCTTCGTCCTCGGCTTCGATCTCCGCGAGTTCCTCGGGTGCGAGGTCCTCGAGTCGGTCGCGTTTGTCCTCGTAAGAGAGGTCGTTGACCCGGCCCACGACGCCGCCGATGATTCCCGGGATCTCGTCACCGTGGGGGCGGAAGTCGGGATTTTCGCCCATCAGCGGCCCCATGATCGCACCGACGTCGGCGTCGCTCTCGTGTTTGACGGCGTTCAACAGCGCGTGTTTCTCGGCCTCGCGCTCGACGCGCTCTCGCAGATCGTCGTTCATTGGCCGTTGGTATTCGTGCCCGAACCAAAACCCCCGCGGTGTTGGCCGGCGACTCGGATCCTGTTCGGTAAATCGCTGACTGATCCGGCCCGTCGGTGGCTATCGATTATTCTGTCGGTGTAAGTGTGAAAGTGGCCGGTGATGGAAGTTTAAGTGTGTCCTCTCAAACGCCCTCACCAGCCGATGTACTAGACGACGTACCTGCCACAAACATCCTTCGGTCGGCAAAGCGCCGCGTCCTCGCGGCGCTTGACCTATCAGTTCTCGATGAGTGGATGGATAACAGGCCGGGTCGCAATCCACGGTATCCGCGCTCGCAGATGATGCGTGGACTGCTGTTGTGCACCGCCGAGACGAAGTTTCAATTCAGGGAACTCGAGGACTGTTTCGGTTCAGTGCTTGGGCGTCTCATCTGCAAACCCGTAGATGAGACGCCTGTGTTGAGCACGATCTGGGAGTTCTGGAATCGTGTCCAACCGTTCATTCAGCGGCTGTTTGACCATTTCGTTCAGCTCCTCGACGAACTCGGCTTCTACGGCTCTCGGTTCGTGTTTGATTCGACGCATCTGGAGTGCCCACGCACCGTCGGGATCGGTGCGTGGGCGTGGGATTCTATCGATCAGACGTGGGTCTACGGCTATGGATTGCTCGTCGCGGTCGACTGCGCCAGCGATCTTCCCGCTGGCGCAGTCGTTACCCAGCGTAAACAGCATCCAGAAACAGCGACGCTCGAGTGTTTTGACCGACTGCGTGTAAATACGACGGTAACGGAGGTTTTGGGCGATTCAGCGTATGATACGCTCGAATTCCACAAGGGATGTATCGATTACGAGACGCTTCCAATCTGTACGTACAACCCGCGAAACACGGCTGAACCGCTGGATATCGTGTTCCGAGTAGAGGCGTTAGCCGAAGAACACGATGTTCAACTTGACCATGACGCGCTCAGGGCAGCGGGCTCAAAGGAGATGCACGAAAGCTGACGTTCCGCGTCCACGGTCGTTGACGCGTCGAAACGCACGTTGGACTCGTTCTGATCGACCGACTTGTCACAGCGGTAGCTAACCGACTCGACGATCCAACCGCTAATCTCCGGAGAACGAAACCGTGGTGATTACCGAACAGGCTCCTGCTGGGAACCAATTGGATAGCGTGTTATAGAACCAGTCACAGGCCTATTGAACTCGTAGGGAATGGGAAGTACAGGTGAAACATTGAACGCCGTACCCTCTCACTCACGAAGGAGTACAACGGTCTCTTCTTTTTGCTGGTCGCTCAATAGTTCGAGCAAGGGCCTCATCTTGTCGAACCGTGGGCGTTTCGGTCCCACTCGATGAAACCGTAGTCGGCCAATTTGGGAAGATGAATGTAGTGCAACCGAAGGACTCCCTCGTCCACTCCTGGAATCGTTCGGGAGCTGGACAGGTGTTGTTGGAAGAGCTTCTCGTCAGCTTTAGCGATCTCTTGTGACTTTCTAGATAGTTCCGGAACGTGTTGCGGGTTGTGGGTTAACAACTCGACTAACAACTGGCGTCGACGGCTGTCAGCCAAATCATCAAATTATTTATCATTTCCGATCATTCTAACCCCCTGATATGTAGTTGTCTTCAATCTTGTTAAATATGCAACGTTTGCATGAGCAGTTGCTGTTTTGATTAACTGAGTGAGTGAACAAGGAACGATCCGTACGCACGCGTAGTGGGCATCGATGCGTCGAAATTGAATCGGACAGCACAGAAAACGAATTTATCGGTCTGTCTCTTTCCAGTCGTCCGGGTCCCCTTCACGGAATTCTCCCTTGGCATGGCGCTCGTGGGGCCAGAAGGTGACGCCCAGCAATACGACGTAGAACACACCCACAACGGCAACCACAGCAATCCCGGGGATACGGGCGATTCCAGCGGTTGTCAACCAGTCTTGGCGCGGCGCGAACGCTGTAATCCTGAAGACCCACGCGATCAAGAGGACACCGAGCAGCGCAAGGTACACACGCCGGAGCCGGTTTGCGAGTGCCTCGTATACCGAAACTTTCAGCGTCGGCCTGCGATAGTCCCTGCTCAGTTCCGCTCGCCAGTCGTGACTTTCAGTGCCTTGGGACGGATCGAGGGCGTTTGCGAACAAGTTCTCTTGGATGACTCGAGCACGAGAGCGAAAGACGTCGTAGTCCCGGTACCGCCGTGCTTCGATGCCCAGAAAGATGGTGACGACAACGATCCCGATCAGCAAAATATAGTGTGGGTTATCGGGACTCGAAAACGCCCACGTCAAGATTGCTGCCATCAGCGTCACCGCCCACGTCGTCGTCTCGTCGAGGCGCTGGCGCCACGTCCCCACTCGGTCTATCTCTCCGCGGTAGGCGTGAGCCATCACCGAACCGAGCCCCGTACTGTCGTCGACCATTTCGCGGCCGATCTCCCGTTGGTCTGGTGCTGTTGGGTCGAACTCGTCGCTACTCGAATCGGTCATAGAGGAGAGACATCTCCTCGCCCCATAAGCAGTTGTGATGACAGCGTACTCTGAGTGTCGTGTACTGGAGAACATCGAATAGTACGCAGGAGGTATGTCGTACTGCGATTGCGTTATTTTGCATGGGTTGGTCCCGCGACCGTCGGCCGATTCTCGAGTCGCCGATCCGGAGTGACAACGCGAATCCTTTTTCCGCGAATCGTCGATATACGAGTATGACGACAGACCAGGGAGCCATCTGGGAGTACAAGACGGCCCGGCCACCCCGAGAGGCGACGATGGAGGAAGCGAGCGATCCCCAGGAACTTCTCAACGAGTACGGGCGAGAGGGCTGGGAATTCGTCAGCACGATCGAGTATTCTGGCGGCGGTACCAAGTTCCTCGTGTTCAAACGGCAGGCGAGTGGTGATACCGATGAGTGACGACGCGAACGAGGATGAAGTCAGCACTCAGAACACGGTGCGCGAGCGGGCCGACGAGAGTCGGATCAAGCTCTGGCTGCTCATGGGGGCGAACCGACAGCTCGTCACTGGCGTGCTCGCGGGATCGTTTTTCGGGCTGTTTATGATCGGGAGCCTCCTCGAACCGACGCTCTCGGAGCTGTTGCAGACTCGGGGCATCATCGAGTCGCTGTACGCACAGATGATCAGCGCGCTGATCACCGGTGTCATCCTCGTCGTCACCATTAGTCAGTTGATAATTTCACAGCAGAACGGCCCGCTCGGCGAACAGCGAACGCGGATGAGCGAGACGCTCGACTTCCGGGATTACATCAAAGAGCTTACCGACAAGCCGGCGCCAGCCGATCCGTCAGCGTTCCTCCGTGAGATCATCGATGCGACACAGCAGCGCGCCGAGACCCTCGACGAGACCATGGAGTCGACGGACAACGACGACCTCAGAGACGAGGTCGACGAGTTTGTCGACAGCATCACCGGCAACGCCGAGACCGTCCGCAACAAGCTCGAGGGCGCGAAATTCGGCACGTTCGATGTCGTCCACGCCTCGATAGACTACAACTACTCCTGGAAGATTTTTCAGATCGAGCGCCTGCTGGCCGACTACGAGGACGACATCGATGAGGAACAACACGACGCCCTCGAGGACCTCCGGAGGTCCTTCGCGATGTTCGGGCCGGCTCGCGAGCACATCAAGACGCTGTACTTTCAGTGGGAGCTGATCAATCTTTCGCGGTACATTCTGTACGCCGCGATTCCGGCGCTGCTGGTCTCGGGGATGATGATAACATTCGTCGATGCGACGACGTTCACCGGGGTGATCCTCGGGATCGAGACGCTGCTCTGGGTCGTCGCGATTACCTTCACGATCACGCTCGTTCCGTTCTTCCTGCTGACCTCGTATATCCTGCGGATCGCAACGGCTGCGAAGCGGACCCTCGCGATCGGTCCGCTGATCCTACGGGATTCCCAGGGCTGAGATCGGAAGCTACTCGATCGAAATCGACGTTTCCACCTCGGCCAACCGGTTCGGCCAACCGGTAGATCACGTCGATCACGCGTTGGACCGTCAGACCGTGATCGATCGTGCTCAACACCGGCGGCTAGCCCGATTCCACGGCCTCGAGAATTGGTTGTTGTCCTCACAGCCGGTGTGAACGAGCGAACCGTCCGCCAGCGTGGACTCGACCAGGTGGTCAGTGCCCAGCTTGTCGGCCTGGTACAGTATCGGCTCCTCCTCGCTGAATCAGTATCGACACTGTCCTGAACGATCACCACCTTCGCAAATCGAGCTGAATCTCGTGCGGCATTAGCACTGGGAGTTCAGCACTGGTTGTTCGAACTACCCGGCTTCTGTCAGGAAGGGCGTGACCGACTCAGAGGATTTATCTATCAAACGTGGAGAGGTTTCGGCGTTACGGCGTGTCAACAGTCGCTGTGATTGCGTCGTCGTCTTCGTTATTTCATCCATCGTTGATTTTTCCCTCGGTTACGTCGTCGGCATCATCGAGAGTCGTCTTGACGATGTCTTCGCTCTTCTGGCCCATCCAATGAAACGTTCGCTGCGCCTGAAACCCGATCTGCTCGAACGTCGACTCGGCCGCATCGTATTCGTCCTCAGAGAGTTCGACCAATTGGGCCAACGGTCGACCGGGCAGCACCCGCGGGTTCGCCAGAATCCCGATTAGCAGGCCCGTAAATGGTGACTCAACGGCGTGCTCCTCCTGTGCAAGGTGATCCGAGATCACGCAAACCGTCTCGCCTTCGTTCACGATAGGGTGTGGCCCCCACTTCATATCCACCTCCCGAAGTTGGCCGCAGGAGGATACATAAACTATGCTCCAGAGCGCCAACTCGTAGCCCCGACCAAGCAATTAGACCAAATACAGCCGACCCTGTCTACGATCCTTGATGCCGATCCTACCCTCGACGCGGCGATGGAACTGTAGTATCAATCAACTGTTCCCCATCCTCGTTCACCCAGATCGTTTCAATTCGAACGAAGGGGAAGTCGATCCGATATTCTGTCACTCGTGGGCTTCGTACGGCTCGACCAACGTCAGGAGATCTTGTTCCAGTTCACCGCCAACAAACTGGACGTGCCCCGTTTCAGCCTCATGGTCGATTATCCGAGCCTCGTCCAGTTTTGGAAGATGGGTATGGTGAAGTGCGATCCGGACGCGTTGTCGGTGTTCGGCTGACTCCAGGTTCGCATCTTCGTCCCGAACCCGGTCTGCAACGCGATCTACGAGCACATCGTATTCCAGTGTCCTCTCGGAAGCGTTGTCCAACGCGTTGAGGATGGCACGTCGATGTTCATTCGCCACTGCCGACAGAATCGTATTGGGGGAGATCGATTTCTCACGCCCCGAAGAACCGGAAATCGCATCAACTGACTGGATATCACGTGTCCCCAGCTCTCGACTCTTATCCATACTCACACAACGTACGCTCAAATCCCTGGCTCTATCCCATGGTGTGTCATGGGAACAGTCAGTCCACTTGTGCCGCTGATTCGGGAGTGAGAAGTGCGTATCTCCCGAACGTACCAATAGCACGACGCAGTCGCTCCGTTACTGCCTGATCGGAAATTCCGAGCTCGTCAGCCAACTTCGCGGTCGTACAGCCGCGTGGAATGTCGTAGTATCCCATTCGAATGGCAAGCGAAAACGCTTCTCGTTGGGGCTCACTCAAGCCGTACCACGGACCAGCATCGGGGTCCGTCGGATTGTATATACGGGTTAATTCCAGGGAGATGTGCGCATCCTCACAACAGGTCTGGCATTGACTAAACGTTTCGCGGTCTGAGAATCGTATCTCGAAATTCCACCCTTCCGACGATCCAGTCGCACCCAGTATCTGCCCGTCGTGTTCCAATATACACTGAAAAAAGTGATCCTGACTCGCATCCCAGTCGAGCCTGAGCAGCGTCCGGTCGTCGAACACGTCCACCTCCGTGACGCTATTAACCGTTGGATAGCGCTCGACCGTATCGAGAAAGCCGTTTTCGACCGGTTCGTAGACCCAGAAGAGCGGCACGGTGACGTCCCCACTCGGGACGAGCGTTTCGAGTTCGATTGCCGACGCATCCTCGAGACTGAGAATTTGCCCGAGTTCAAAAGCATCGGATGGGATGCGAATCTCCGTTATTACACTCATGCTCGCTTGTGCGACTAGATTGCCCGGTCGTACAAAAGGAGATGACATGGTGTACCATGGCTTTCCGGGTATCAAACGGACTCCCCGCTTGCAGCATACACTATCCCGGCCACCAACTGTGCATTGGCTCGTCTCGAAGCCATGATACACCACCCATGCCGGTTATTTGTCTGCTAGACGAAGGGTTCCGCATGGCGACTGTGATGGAGTTTACGAGTCCGACAGCGGAGTTCCCACTGGGGAGTGTGTTCAAAAACTTGCCGGGTGTGACGGTCGAACTGGAGCGGCTGATTCCACACCAGACGCTGATTATCCCCTACTTCTGGGTACGCGATGTGGAAACGGAGGACATCGAAGCTGAGTTCGAACAACACGCCGGCGTGAGCAACATCCGAATGGTCGATAGCATCGAAGACGAGTATCTCATGCGTGCCGAGTGGGAACAAGAGTACTTCGGCATCCTGAGCGCGCTGGCCAAGGCCAACGTCGTCGTGCTCTCCGGAATCGGTACGAAAGACGAGTGGCGATTCGAGGTGCGCGGCGAGAGTCAGGAGACAATCGGCGAGTTTCGAGAGTACTGCCAGGAAAACGATATTCCGATAACAATCACCGCCGTCCACGCCATGCTTCCGATCCAGGGCGAGGGCTACGAGTTGACCGAGACCCAACGCGAGGCGCTGATACTGGCCTACGAGCGGGGCTACTTCGACACCCCACGCGAGGTGTCGCTCGAAGAGATCGCTGACGAGCTCGATATCACCCAGCAATCGCTCTCCTCACGCCTTCGACGTGGGCATCGACGTCTCATTGGAGCGACGCTCAGCAGTTCGCTGTGATCGTTCGGAGTGCGACTTTTATAAACCCCCTGTATAATCAGTGTTCCTATTGAACCGACGCAGGCGGCTAGAATCGGGCAAGATGGACACGAAGGTAGCTGGGGTTGGAGTCGAAGCGGTCGAGTACTCTCAGGAATCTGGGACTGTTCGCGCACAGTTTGATCAGGAGGAGACACCAGCGAGCATGGCTGTTGTCGCAACGCTGGCGGACGTAATGGATACTGATCCTGTAAAACTCGACCCACTCCATTCCACTGTTGACGCCGACGAATTAGATGCGCTCGTCCGCGTTCGCAACGGGGCGAACGGGGATACCCACGCTGCATTCACGCACGAGGGGCACGCAATAACCGTACACAGCTACGGTGAGATCACCATCACACCAGAACACGAACTCACAGTGGAGAAACACGAAAGGGGCGCGGGAAGATGACGTCTGAGGAAACCTCGCTTACGTCGAAGGAGGAATTGAACGCGGAGCTGAAAGCCCTCCTTCGCAGGGCCTACGAGAGTGGAATCGATGTGGAAGGCGGGTTCGAATGTCGGAATGGGGTCGAACATCCCGACTGGGACGTGATCGTCACAGAAGTCGAAAAGAACGAGCATTCGGAGTGACCAAAGACGAGCGTGGCCAAATCGGTAGCAACTACTTAACCTGTGAGTGACGAACGCTGTAACCAAGATCGAATCAAACGGGTACTCTCAGCGCAACAGCGACGAGTATTACTGCGCTCCTCGACGAGAGTTCGATGTCTGCTGATCCGATTCTTCGTAAGGGAGAAACTCTCAACTCCGGGGAGTACCTCACGGTTTGTTACGAACTCCATCACGTTCTACTCCCCCAATTGGCGGACATGAGACTTATCGAGTTCGACAGGTGTGAAGACGAGGTACGGCGAGGACGAAGATTCGATGACGCTCTTCGGAAGCAGATTGTTGATCGAACAGAGCTGGCGCTGTGAAAGCGTAGCGGGCAAGGATGATGCGTTAGCATCACCCGACTATGTTCCCAGTTAAAGTGTTTCGCTCAGAGGCGAGCGCAGCGAACCTGCTCTTAATGACTAAGATAACTTTTGAAAGTCAAGGAACTTCTCGCACCACTTCTTTGCGAAGCTGATGCGTTGCGTTATTTTCTCGAAAGTCTCCTGAACGAGGTTTTTGAACTCGTCTTCGTTCTCAATGACGATCGGTGCCATTGTCCACTTGAGATAATCCCAGACTTGTTCGATTGGATTCAGGTGCGGTGAACCTGATGGAATAAAAATCAGGTCGATCCCAAGTTGATGCGCGCGCTTGCGCGTGTACTTACACCTATGTGCTCCGTGCTTGTCCAAGACGAGCAGAATCCGCTTGCCGGGATTCTGCTCGCGTACCTGTTCTAGGACGCCACAAATCCGCTCTTTCTTTTCGTCTTTGGTGAATGTCACCAAACTCTCCCCGCTGAGGGCGTGAATCCAACTGCAGAATCGTGCGTCTTGACTAACTCCCGTTCAATGTGTGGATCGTCTACATACCAGACACGCCGCGAATTATCGTACGGCTGTGGCTTCGACGCATCAAAAAACCCGAGGACGGTACCGCCATCAGTGCAGATATCGTCGTCAACCATCCACCCTCCTTCGTCTTCTTGCTCATGTTTGTTGTGTGGCTGGTCATCCTCGTCGAGCGCGTCGTTGACGCGCTCTTCGAGGATTTCATCAGGATTTTCTGGCCGGTATGGACGCTTTGGCCGTGGTTTCGCGTACGAAAGACCAAGCTCACGAAGGAAGGTACCGAGGTAATTTGGACTGTAAGAAACGCCGAATTCTTCCTGGAGAAGATGCTGAATCTCCTGCGATTTCCACGATTGACCGTCTCGAAGCATCTCGACCAGCTCCTCTTGTTCATTCTCGTTGAGTTTCGGAGGCCGGCCGCCTCCGAAACTCGGCATCAATCCTTCTAACCCGTCTTCGTTCCAGTCATCCGCCCAGCGACCACCGGTGGTGGCCGACCGACCTTCTCGGTCGGCGGCCTCCGGAATTGAGTCGCCCTGGTAGAGATTTTTCAAAAACCCAAGCCGACGGAGGTGATGGTCGTCTTCAGCCTCGCGCAGCAGTTCATCGATTTCTTCCTCAGCTAAGTGACGCTTAATCTCCTTTCGACGTGAGCGTTCCATTACTCATGCATCGAGATTAACTCACAAAAGTTTTCGTACTCATTACGCGTCGTCAGTGATCGCCTCGGTCTCCTCGAGAGTCGCTGCTGTCTCATTCCAAGAATCGTTGAGATTGACGTCTAAAAGCGTCGTTTCCGTGTCTTCCTCGGTGGTCTGTCCGAGGGTGACGTTAACGTCGTGGAACGTGCAGTGATCGTCCTGGCTATGACACTTCGTTCCGTCAGGAACGACAGTGTCTGCGTTCGTCCCAGGAAGCCGATCACGAACGAAGTCACCGAGTTTCCTACCGTACTCGCGGACTCGACGGCTGATCGTCGTTTTCGAAGGCATCGGAGTGAAGCCGTCGCCGTGGGCGACGGAATCACGAAAGCTGAGCGACGTAGCGAGGTCGGTACTCTGGAGCGAAACATCCTCTTGATAGATGCGCTGTCCGTCGAATTCGACGAGATCCTCGAGTGGCCGGAAGTAGGTTAGATCGTCCTCAGTAGCAGCGGTATCTTTGACGTGGTGGAGCGTGAATTCGTGTTCTCCAGCAGTTGTAACGGCTGTTCGTGTCGTGGTGCCAGCGCGCTGGAAACGGCGGTCGCCGTTTCCGCGCGCGTGTTTCTCCCCGCAATACGTCTCGACGAGCACCTCGTCGAGGCTTCTGAGGATCTCCTCAAGGATAGTGGCCTCGATCTGAATCTCGGTAAGAGATTCAGCGAGCGTGGCAAGCGGTAGCGTTTTGTCTGGGTCGAGACTAACTGTGAATTGCGCGTCGATTGTGGCGTGCATGGGTCACTTCGGGGTAGGTACCAGAGGTGACCCTGTTTCCACAGGAGTCAGTTACGACTCTAGACGAGTTTGGGACACGACCGATTTTTCTGAACTCTGCCAAAAGCCGCCTGCTGGATAGAGAGGGTGGTTGCAGCACGACGCCTCTGTTTCTTTCAGACCGAAATCAGTGAACTATCTGCTCACTACACGTGCGGAGTGACTACTCGATTTCTAACTGACCACTTTTAGTGCCTTCCCCACCGTCGTTCTCGTCCCATTCGAGCTCGAACTCGATGCTGCGTTCAGTCATGTTGCCAGCCGGACCTTCGCGTTCAGCTTTGACCTCGAAGGTCGGCCGGGCAGGGGGATTCAGTGTTACAGACTCGGAGCCTGCTTTCAGGTTGATGGGGTTTCCGCTTTCGAGGTTGTCCGCGACTTTCCGGAGGTACGATGCGATCTCTTCTCGACTCTGGTTGCTCTCTGATTTGAACAGGACTTCTTCAGGCATACAGGAGAACGTACACAGCCTGCACCGATAAATGCGCCCGCTGTGCTGACCGATCACCCCTTCGCAGATCAAGCCGAATCTCGTGCCACATTTGCGCCCTGTATCTTGCATAGCCCTCAAAACCTGTCAGGCGTAGGGCTACAGCATGTGGCGATAGCTCTCGCTTCCTTCACCGGTGATGGACTTGCCGAAGAGCGTCGGCAGTGGCTCTCCCGGAAATGCGAATGTATTTTTGCGCTGTCGCCAGGTCGCTCCAGCCCATCAGCGCCTGGAGTGGAACGGGTGCGACCCCTTGATATGCGTGGTAGCTGGCAGCGGTCGCCCTGAGACAATGGGGATATACTCGACCCTCAATATCTGCGACCTCAGCGACAGCGTTCACTCGTCTATTGACTGTGGTTCGTGACCGAGGGAACGATGCGCACTGGTCAGTGAATCGCTCCAGACACAACTCCAGCCGGAGCGACAAATCAATCGGGATCGAGCGGGCGGAAGCAACCGTCTTCGGATGCCAACGCGCTTCCATTGCCTCTTCCTGTGTGAGTTGCTCATTGTGGGTGGTTTCTTGTGAAGCCTGGCGACGACAATAACCACACTCACAGGGTTCGTGTTGTGGAACGCGAAGCAGCATCCGATCCCAATCGAGCCAATCTGCACGGAAGTGCGCAATCTCGCCAGCCCGGAGTCCGAGTCGGCCAGCAGCCAGACATACGAATCGTGCCTGCAAGTCTCGCGGTTCCGGCAGTGAACTACACGCTTCTAGGAGGAGTTCAAACTCTCTGTCCGTGAGTACGTCCTCGTGGGTGTGCCGCGTCGTCAAGGATTGTCGGTGCTGCTGTGCCCATTCACTCGACTGATGATAGTCGTCCGTCATCCACCACAAGAACGCTGCGCCCCCGAATTGAAAGGAGGTATATCAGTGATAAGTCAACAGAGTGCCCGCTGAATATAGAGGATATATTCAGCACGGCGATTATTGCTACGTAACATGTCTGTCGTAACGTTCAACCAGATGTCGTAACCACCAGAAGTTCAGCACGACGGTCAGAATGGTTCCAAGAGCGGTCTTCAACGGGCGCTGACGCCACGCAGCATACAGCGTATAGATGCTTGTCAGCACAGCTGCCGTGCTGAAAATGTTTGGCTTGGATACCCCGAGGATACCGTGGCCTTCTCCTCGAACCCACCACTGTTGAGCGAGAACGCCCCGCGTCATCCATGCTTCTTCATCTTTGGGTGGGGAGAATAAGATTGGATTGACCACTCCCCACAGTATCGAGAGTAACAAGAGACGCCAAGAACGCCGGTAAATAGCATACGCAACAGCAGGAGCAACCGGAATTCGCGTCCAGACGCTTTTTGGGTTCGAATGGCGCATCCAAAACCACTCCTCAACCACAACAGGATCACCGGAAGCCATAGCTAACAGTACACGTTTCTTGAGGATAAACGTAGTCGGTGGTGAACACAGATAATGACTACAGTCTCTGTACTGAACGATGCGTCCTTCCCCTGTATTGACCGCAACCGGGTCAAATATATTACTTGCTGAGATTTCAACAGAGCCTCTGAGCCAAGCTTCCCTAGATATCTCGCCGCTGGAACAGTACTTGGCTCACGATGAGTAATCCCAAAAATCCAGCAAGGAGAATTCCAGAATCCATCACCTCGTACGTACCATCAATAAGAACCGGTGTTGGAGAGTAGTAATGGGTTGGGCTGATGTATTGAATCCACGAGAATTCCTCCGCCGCGCCAACTGCGGACTCAACGAGCCAGAGAACGAACATCAGCCCGATGGCAGCCCGCTCTGCAACCGCCGCCCGGTTCACGAGTACCGAGAGAACTGTTCCAATCGCAGCGCAGACAAGGAGATACGGAATCGAGAGGAGATGCGCCAACACGAGATGCATCGGATCAATCGTTTCGCCAATCGCCAGTACGAGACCGTACGTGACACCGCCCACAACTACGTTCAGCAGGACAAGTGGAAGCACCATCGATGCGAATTTTTCGAGAAGTAACTGGCTCCGAGATACCGGAAATGAGAGCAACAGATCCATTCGGTCATTCTCGATATCGCTTGCAATCTTCCCCGCTGCTGAGTATGCAAAGTAGATTCCGAGCCCCACCAACCATACGAACGTGTAAATCTGTCCCCCGAGCCACCCTTCTATCGTTCCAATCGTTTGAATGCCGAACGCTTCCCTCATCGCAGGCGGCACTGACTCCGCGATCTGCGCGTAAGCGGATGCATCAACGAGAGAAAAATACCAGACGATAAAGGCCACGTAGAGACTCACCCCAATCGTCAGAATCACCGTTCCTCGAAGACGCCGACTCGTCTCATATCGCGTGGTTTCAAGCATCCGAATGAACCCCCTGGTTGGCTTCTCCTGCTCCCGCTGACCCGTAATAGTGCATGAAGACGTCTTCGAGCGGTGGTTCGCTGATGTCGATCTCACGCACGTCATGTGTCGCAAGTTCGCGGAGAAGCGTGTTGTACTCGCCAGTGTAAATGAATTGGATTCCGTCAGCGAACGTCTGCACATCACTGACCCCATCGAGTGCTGCGAGTTCAGTTCTCGCCTCGTCAGTCGTTCGAAGTCGGACACGCTTCCCACCTTGGTCCATCAACGTCTCGATATCCTCTAATCCAACGAGTTTCCCGTCGCGGAGTATCCCGACCCGATCACAGACGCGTCGGACCTCGCTCAGCACGTGAGACGAGAAGAATAACGTCTTTCCCCGCTCACATTCGTTCCTGACGAATTCGTTAAACTCCTCTTGCTTAAGCGGGTCGAGGCCGGATGTCGGTTCGTCCATAATCACGAGTTCGGGATCGTGCATGAAGGCTTGGATGATGCCGAGCATGCGTTTGTTCCCGGATGAATACTCGCGGATAGGACGCTCCACCGGGGGTGTGAATATATTGAGGAGTTCGTCTCGCCGGTCACCACCCTTGACGGATGCATGATAGTCCAAGACGTCTGCGCCAGTCACTTCCTCGTTGAATCCGAGATGCGCCGGTAAATACCCGATTCGCTGCTTGGCGTCGATGAGCGCGCCCTCATCGTGAACATCTGCGCCGAGAACAGTCGCTGTTCCGGATGTCGGTTCGAGTAACCCCAGCAGTGTTCGAATCGTCGTCGTCTTCCCTGCACCGTTTGGCCCGAGGTATCCGAAGATTTCGCCAGTTTCGACGGTGAACGAGACGTCGTCGTTAGCGAGAACATCTCCATAATCCTTTGTCAACCCGTCAAGTTCGATTACTCCCATAACCTCATCCTTTGCATCCACTCCATTTTGTTGTATCGGAGGTTACATTCGACGTACATAGAAGGAAACGTCACGAGACAGTTGGGATTTGACTACTGAGCTGGGACTGCGGTCAATCACGGGGCGAAGAAAGTGGACTCAACGGAGACATACCGTTATTGTCTCTCCCGACCTACTGTCAGTTATGGCCCGAGTTGGTTTCGTCCTCGTGGGACTCGTCATGGCCCTGGTTCCAGCACGAGTTCGAGAAGCGTTCGAGAAACTCGCCCTCAAAAAGTCTGATGAGGTGAGCCCCAGCCCCTCGTTTACGCCAGCGATTAGAGCGGAAGGCGTGATTTTCGTGGTCGTGAGCGTACTGGGAGGAACGGTGTATCGTGTGTCGATGTACGTCCTTGGACTGGCCGGTGCTATTGCACTCTTCGTTCCGAAGCGGGCACTCCGGTTCAGTATGAACATCTCGTACGAAAACCCAGAGACAGTCGAATGGAAGGACGGACTCATTCCAGTAATTCGCGGGTTCGGCGTGCTGTATCTACTCATTGCGTTGAACGAGATCAAAAACCGCAGCCGGGACACGTAACCGGAATTTCGGGGCCGCGACTTACAGATCCGATCCCGAGGCCGAATCTGGTTCCCCTTCGATTTGCTCGTACAGGTAGTACGAGTATACGGCAGTAATCCCGGCAGTCAGGAGCAGTGGGACGAGAACGAAATAAATCGCTAGGTCGCCGACGAAGAGTCCGACCAGCGTGAGGACGGCGGTGAGTTTGAACAGCCAACTACCGAGGGCATGGTCCGATTCCAGACCTCGTCGCTGCTGAGCGTCCACGGTGTCCGGATACCGGCGAACCAATTCGGCTCGGCGTGCGGGAGGAAGATGCCGACGTAGTAGAACAGACCAGCCGCGCCGACCAAGATGAGGGCCGTGAAATCGAACTCGTAGCCGAGGTTGAATGCGATGACCCCGGCGTGGACGAGGACCAGATATCCGGTGAAGATGACGACGAACCAGTCGTAGTAGGCCCGGAACTCCGCGATGTTCTCACGGAGTGGACCGATCCGAGGAATCACGGCGAACACAGCGAACAGCCCTGCGGTCATCGCGGGAAACAGCCAGAGTGCGAATTGCTTCGACATGGTGCCATCCGGTTCTCCGGCGGCGTTCCAGTGCGTGACAAGGTCGGCGGGGAGCGACGGAGCTGCGAACAGGCTCACGATGCCCGAGAGTACCACGAGTCCAACCGCCACCCCGAACCGGTGAATTGTCTTCATACACGACGATACGGCCCGTTCCCTGATGAATCAGTAGGGAAGAGCCGGTGAACTGATTGCGGACAATACTGATGACTGTATTGAGCACTCGGTGGGGGCTACTTCTGGAGAAACCCCATGCAAGATATGCGCTCTCTATTCAGCACGATATTCTGAATATCTACCAGACTTGATAGACCGTTCAGCGGTCAATAGGCACGTGTAGTGTCCGCCAGTTCCAATGTACTCACTCTACTGAACCAACTGGACAGCAACCGGAAGATCTCCGTTCGTTGGTAGGGCAGTACACGCACTCAGAGGCCCGCTTAGCGCTATCTGCTATTCCTTTGTTCAACCTTGTTTAACTCGATCAGCAGTCGGAAAATCGCTTTCACGAGATTCTCGTCGACATCGAACTGATCAGCATTGTCGCCCGCGCGATCCATCACCTGCTGTTCTTGGGATTCGTCCGTTGTCGGCAGGCCCTGTTCCTCTTTGACCTGGGCGATCGCGTCCGCCACGTACGTTCGCTGTGCGATCAGTTCGACGATCTCGCGGTCGATCGTCTCTATCTCTTCGCGGAGTTCGTCCAGGCTCATCTCCTCCGGGGTTCGACCCCTCGTCTCCTCTCCCGTGGCTGTGGATTCTCGAGTCATATCGTTCGTGTTCCGTCGGTCCGCGTTTGCAATAGTCGCATCGTTCCATCGCGTTCGTTCCACCGCTCCGACACCGCCTCGAGCATTTCGCGGTCGCCGACTGCGACGTAGCTTGGACCCGTTCCGGACAGCGAGACGCCGGTCACGTCGGGCAAGGCGTCGATCATCGGCCCGGTCGAAAAGCCAAGCGCCCCGCAGAACGCGAAGCCGTTGACGGTCATCGCCTCGCCGTATCGTCCCTCGAGGGCGAGTTCGGCGACGAGATCGGCCATCGGCGCGATTCGCTCGCAGGCGGAGACGTCGGCGTCGGCGCTGTAGGCCCGTTCGGGCGGTGTGAAGACGAGCGCGTGCCAGTCGAGTTCGTCGCGAGCGAGCAACTCGTCGGTCTCGTTGTCGGTGACTGTGACGCCGCCGAGCATGCTCGCGCTGGCGTCGTCGAACGCACCGGTCACGGTAACGCCGGCCTCGCGGGCCGCGCGGACGCCGAGTCGGCAGGCGTCGGTTCGCTCGACGGCGTCGGCGACGGCGAGCGCGTCGAGAGTCGCGAGCACCGTCGCGTTGGCTGCGGCGCTCGAACTCTTCAGCCCGCCGGCCATCGGGACCTCGCTTTCGGTTCTGACGCTGGCACCGACGGTCGACGGATCGAGCCCGGCGGTCTCGGCGTACTCGTCGACTGTCACCTCGACGCAGCGTTCGATAAGTGTCGTGTCGGCGTCGGGCTGTTCGTCGACGTCGCCGACGACCTCGCCGTCGTCGGTGAGTTCGACCGTGGCTGTCGTCTCGAGGTCGATCGCGAACGCGGATCCGGTTCCGGTGGCGAGTGCGTTGAGAACCGTTCCGGCTGCGGGTGCGACGGCGCGGCCGTCCATACGAAATCACTCACAGAGGGCGTATTTACGGCTGACGGTCTCGACAGATGGTATCCTCTCTGAATATTGATAGGTTTCACCGACGAGCGGGCGAAGCCGCGAGAACACACCGCTTTTCCCCCGTCCGATCGAATACGACACCGATGAGCACACGGAGCAACGTCGCACCCAGTACGATCGGCGTCGACTTCGTCGAGGGCGGCGTCGTCGTCCAGTACCTCGACGGGCGGGAAGTCTTCTACCATGGTCCGCCCGAACCCGTCACGGGGTGGATCAAAACGCCGCCCGGCAAGGATGTCCACGTCCTCGTCACCGACCCCGACGGCGTCGAGGGCGTCATGACCTACGTCAACGACCGCGACACCCACGACGGCATCCTCGAGACGACCGGGGTCGGGCGGGTGATGCTCGAGGGAGACGACGAGGAGGTCCTCTTTCCGGGCGTGACGGTGTCGACGGAGGCGTACTCGATCCACGTCGAGGCGGATCTCTCGGCTGTCGATGGCCGGGTGTTCGTCTTCGCCGAGGACGAGATGAGCGAACACGCTTACGAACTGGTCGACGAGGACCACGACGCCTGACCAATGCCACTCCAAAAACCCTGGCGCGACCTCGATCGATCGACGGTCTCGAGCGCACCCGACCGCCCCGGCGTCTACGAACTGGGCGATTCGTCGGGGACCGTACTCGCCGTCGAGAGCGGCGTCCTCCGCGACGAACTCAAGACGGCCCTGGCTTACGGCGACGGCGACCAGGTGCGCTGGACGGAGACACACACCCTCGAGCGAGCCCGCGAGATCACAAGCGAACACCGCGACCGCCTCGAGTGACGAATCGTCTTCGACGACGGCGGC
Organism: Natrialba sp. INN-245; assembly: GCF_009807105.1. Lineage (NCBI taxonomy): Archaea > Methanobacteriati > Methanobacteriota > Halobacteria > Halobacteriales > Natrialbaceae > Natrialba > Natrialba sp. INN-245. The sequence goes on from NZ_WUBV01000036.1 coordinate 35,150, forward strand.
CGTCGACTTGAGTACGGAAACCTCGAACGAACTGGCGTCGCTTGCGCGTCGTCGACTTCTCTTTTCATCGATCGTGCAACAACCTCTCGACCTGTAATTCGTCCAATCGGTCTGGTACACGAATAACTGAATCTTTTTTACCCCGGTCACTCTCGAGACGGGTATGCGGGAGACGCTTGCCGAGTGGCGGCCGGCCGTAGACGAGGCGATCGACGACCTCGTCCCACGGGAGATCGACGCCGAATACCTCGAGTCGTTTTTCGGCGAGCCGACCTACGAGTACGATCCCGAGGGGATCCAGCGGGCGCTGTCGGATCCCCTCTGGGATCTGCTCGATCGGGGCGGCAAACGCTGGCGTGCAGTGCTCTTTCTCGTTTTCGTTGACGGGTTCGGACACGATCCGTCCGAGTATTTGCCGTACGCGTGTATTCCGGAGATCCTCCACAACGGGACGATCATCGTCGACGACGTCGAAGACGAGGCGTCGATGCGCCGGGGAGAACCGGCGTTACATCACATCTACGGAGAGGACGTCGCGTTGAACGCCGGCAACGCGATGTACTTCCTACCGCTCAAGATCCTGACCGAGAATCCGGCGGATCTCCCGGCCGACAGACGGCTCGCTGCCTACGAGATGCTGATGTACGAACTCAATCGCACCCACCTCGGCCAGGGGATGGACATCTGCTGGCACAACGAACGTGAAGTGCGGATCACGCCCGAACAGTACCTCGAGATGGGTGCGTGCAAGACCGGCTGTCTCGGCCGCATCGTCGCCCGGCTCGCGGCGATCATCACCGACCAACCCCCGGAGGTCGAGGAGGCCGTCGCCAGATACGCCGAGTTGACGTCCGTCGCGTTCCAGATCGGCGACGACATCTTAGACGTCGAGAACTCGCTCGGTCGGGCCGGCGAGTTCGGCAAGGAGTTCGGCAACGACGTTCGCGAGGGAAAAAAGACGTTGCTCGTGATCGATGCTATCGAGGGGAGTCCACCCGAGCAAGCCGACCGACTGCAGGGGATCCTCGAGGCCGACACTAACACGGACGAGGAGGTGCTCGAGGCGCTCTCGATCATCGAGGAGGCCGGAAGCATCGACGACGCTCGCGAACGCGCGCTGGAACTCGCGGCACAGGCTCGCGCCGAGATCGACAGACTCGACCTCGACGAGGAGACGTCGGAAACGCTTCGCGAGTTTACTCGGTTCGTCGTCGACCGCGACGTGTAGATACGATCTGTGATGACTGATTGCCGGTCGATCGCCCGCCGGTGTGCGATCGGCCGGACGGACACGTCGCAGTCCGTATGATACGCACTGCTGTCTCGATTCCTTACTTGGTTTGCCGTCTGGCACTCTCCGGAAGACGGACAGAAGAGCTGTCAGGAGTGCAATGAATCGAGGATGAACTCGTCGATAGCTCGGCGGGTTTCCTCGGGGGCGTCTTCGTGTCCGAGTGAGATCCGCCGTCCGCGGGCAGCGTGGATGACGTCGGTGATCAACTGTCCCATTCGTTCGGCGTCGACCGATCGGAACTGCCCCTGCTCGATTCCGTCTTCGACGACCTCGACGATGCTTCCGCGGATACGTTCGTAGTGGTCGTCGAAAATCTCTCTGTGTTCGCCGTCGTTCTGGGCGTACGTGTACAGTTCGTGATACACTTTCATCCGATCCCAGTGGGTGAACTCCTCGAACTCCGGTCCGAACAGACACTGGTCGATCCGGGCGTCGAGTTCGGACCGTGGATCGGTCTCTTCGTCGACCTGAACGCTCCCTTCGTACTGTTCGATGACGTACTCGAGAAACGACGACATCAGATCGTACTTCCCGTCGAAGTGGTAGTGGATGACCTGTCGGGTGAGGTCCATCTCCTCGCCGATGTCGCGCATCCGGAGGTCGGTGTAGCCGTGCTTGCTCAACGCACGAAACGTCGCTTCCATGATCACCTCCTCGGTGTCTTTTGCGGAGACCGTCTCGCTGGAGTCGCTCATACGATCACTCGGGGCGAGAGGTACATAATACGACTGTTCCGATCGGCGAACCAGTCTTTTACCGAGCGGTAAACTTTTACCCTCTTGGTCAGATCCTTTAACTGAGCATGACACGAACAATCATACGGAACGGAACGGTCGTCTCCCTCGATCCGGATGTCGGACAACACGACGAGGCGGACATCCTCATCGAGGACGGCGAAATCGTCGAGATCGGCCACGGGCTCTCGACGTCTAACGCGGAGGTCATCGACGCGGAGAACCACATCGTCCTCCCTGGATTCGTCGACTCACACATCCACCTCGCACAGACCCAGGTACGGGGCATCGCCGGTGACTGGTCGCTCATGGGCGAATACTTCGAGCACATGCTCGGCAACATCACCGGGCTCTACCAGCCCGAAGACATGTATCTCGGCGGCCTCTTCGGTGCCTTCGAGAAGCTCTATACGGGGACGACGACGGCACTGGACTGGTCGTACCCCAATACGCTCGAGCACGGCGAACGGGCCGTCGACGCGCTGCAGGATGCTGGACTGCGCGCGGTGTACACCTACGGGCCGCCGGGTGACGACGCGGCGAAGTGGTGGTTCGACAGCGACGTCGGCCTCCCCGAAGCGAAGATCCGCGACCTCTACACCGATCAGATCCAGGATGACGATCTGCTCAGTCTCGCGCTCGGGCTCCGCGGGCCGGACTTCTGTACCGACGAGACCGCCCGCAGTGATCTGGAACTGGCCCGCGAACTCGACGCCCTCGCGACGCTTCACATGGGCGCCGCGTGTTGGCCGTCCTCGGTCTACGGCGACGACTACCAGGGCTTCGGCGCGCTCGAGGACATGCTCGGGCCGGACGTCAACATCGCCCACGGGAACCACTTCGCCCAGGAGGACATCGACCACGCCGTCGAGCAGGGCGTCTCCTTCTCGGCGACGCCGGAGGTCGAGATGCAGATGGGCCACGGCATCCCCGTGACGGGGAAGGTGCTGGAGGCCGGCGGCCGACCGGCTTGGGGCGTCGACGTCTGTTCGAACATCAGCGGCGACATGGGCAGCCAGATGCGGGTCGGCCTGCAGGTCCAGCGGATGTTCGAGAACCAGGCGATCCTCGAGAGCGACGAGGAAGTCACGGGCGTCCAGACGACGGCCAGGGACACCCTCGAGATGGCGACGATCGAAGGCGCGAAGGCGCTCGGTCTGGAAGACGAGATCGGGACGCTCACGCCCGGCAAGCGCGCGGACATCGTCATGGTGCGTGCCGACGACTTCATGACGGCACCGTGTCACTCGCCGATCGAGACCGTCGTCTTCCAGTCCGATCCGTCCCACATCGACACCGTGCTCGTAGACGGCGAACCGGTCAAACGTGACGGCGAACTCCAGAACCCCCTCGTCCACGAGGAGTTCGATCGGTTCGTCGAGTCCGGCTGCCGACTGATCGACGAAGCCGGTCTCGACTTCTAACCATGCGACTCGGACAATATCAGACGCAAACGGCGACAGCGGATGAACCGTGGTGTGGCGTCGCGACCGACGACGAAACGGTCGTCAACCTCTCGGAATCCGGGGCGGCGATCGACATTTCCCTCCCGGAGCGAAGCGTCGCCCTCCTCGAGACCTGGGAGTGGGAACGGAAAGCCGAACTCGCTCTCGAGTACGCCGCAGAGACCGGCGTCGGCGTCTACGACCGTGACGAGGTGACGTCGCTCGCGCCGATCACGGAGCCGGAGAAGATCGTCTGCGTCGGCCTCAACTATCGAGATCACGCCGAGGAGGGGGACAATCCGATCCCCGACGAGCCGGTCCTCTTCTCGAAGTTCCCGACGGCGGTGACCGGCCCCGGCGAGACGATCTCGTGGGACCCCGACTACACCGAGAAGGTCGACTACGAGGCGGAACTCGTGATTGTGATCGGCCAGGAGGCGCGACGGGTCGACGAGGACGAGGCGATGGACCACGTCGCCGGCTTCCTCATCGGCAACGACGTCTCGGCGCGTGACCTCCAGCACGGCGACGGCCAGTGGGTTCGGGGCAAGAGCCTCGACACCTTCGCACCGATCGGCCCGGAACTGGTCACGCCCGAGGAGGTGTCCGATCCCCACGACCTCGAGATCTGGACGGAAGTGAACGGCGAACGATTGCAGGAATCGACGACGTCGAACCTGATCTTCGGGATCGGCGAACTCGTCTCGTTCTGTAGTCAGGCGTTTACGCTGCGTCCGGGCGATCTCATCTTCACCGGGACGCCCCCCGGCGTCGGCGTCTACCGCGAGCCGCCGACGCTGCTCGAGGACGGCGACAGCGTGACGGTCGGCATCGAGGAGCTCGGGACGCTGACGAACGACTGCGCCTACGAGTAGCGCCGCCCGATCACTCCGAACCGCCGTCGGCAAGTCCGAAGACCTCGCGCGGGTTCTCGTAGACGACCTGTCGAATCGCGTCGACATCGATTCCGTACCGGTACAGCTCGAAGATCGCCCGCTTCAGCGCGTACGGGTCCGTTCTGAGGACGTTGGCGCAGTCGGTGTCGACCATGATCCGCTCCGGGCCGTAGGCGTCGATCGCGTCCGCGACGTCGGCGGCGTCGACGCCGATCAGCCACGAGTGGCCGATGGTGTAACTCAGGTAGCAGTCGGTCTCCTCCATCAGGTACTCGGTGTTGTTACCGTCGGCGTGGGAGGCGACGACCCGCTCCTCATCGAGTCCCGCCGCGTGGGCCGCCTCGAGGTCCAGTTTCACCGCCTCGAGAGCCGGGTTCTCGCCCTCGAGTACCGGCTCCTGGCCGAGGGTGGTGTTCTTTTCGTAGCCCGGCGTCCCGAGTTCAGGCCGGTAGGAGCGACTCGAGTCGGCCGACTGATTCGGCGTGTGTAGGATGGTAGGGAGATCGTGGCGCGCCGCGAGTCCCATTTGGGCCTCGACGACGGCCTGCTGGTGGTCGACGTCCCAGCGCTCGACGTGTTGGGCGGGCGTGACGCCGGTTTCGCCGACCGCAACGACTTCCTCGAGCTGGCAGTAGTCGTCCATCGCCTCGAGCAGTTCGTCGGGGTTCTCGATTCGGACGCCGGTGTGGACGCCGAGGCCGAGTTTCGCCTCGAAGAAGTGGTTACGCTCGATCGCCGCGCGGCGGTTGATCGCGTCGTCCCAGAGGTAGCGGATGTCCTCGCCGCGGACGGGTTTGTACGGCGTCCAGTGGTAGCCCGAGGCAACCATCACCATCGATCGACAGCCCGAGAGGGCGTAGCGCTCGCGGTCGTCCCACGAGAGGGTGTGGGCGTGGTTGTGGCAGTCGATCCACGGCAGGTTCAGGAGTTCTCTCGGGAGATCCGGCTCGTCCTCAAGGTGCGCTGCGTCCGTCGGGCGTCGGGTTGGCTGTGTCGAAGTCATGGGTGGTGTGAAGACTGGGAAATCGTCGCTCGTGGCCAATCTCCCTCGAGTCCCGTTCGACTCGGTCTAACGTAGCGTTTTACAGCTTGGTAAAACTTTATTATGTGGGCAACGCTCACACGTAGTATGTCACTGTTGATCGGTACAGATGATGGACTGTATCGGGTCGAGGAGGTACCGTTCGACCGCGACGAGGCCGAACAGGTACTCGACTGCGGCGTGGTAACCGCCGTCGAGTCGTGGGACCACACCGAGGGCGTGTTCATCGCCTCCTCGACCGGCGCGTACCGCTCTCGAGACGGGGGTCAGTCGTGGACCGACCTCGAGGTGCCACTCGGTGATCGCTTCTGGCACGCCGGCGAGAGCGAGGTCTGGTCGATCCTGGCGACCGCCGACGGCGTGCTCTACGCCGGCACGAACGACCCGTACCTGTTCCGCTCGACCGACGACGGGGAGACGTGGGCCGAACTGAAGGGCTTTCGCGAACTCCCCTCGAGAGGCCACTGGGAGTCGCCGATCGACCCCCACTACGCTCGTCTGCGAGCGCTCGAGACCGTGCCGGGGCGACCGGATCAGCTGATCGCTGGCGTCGAGGCCGGCGGGATCCACCTGAGCAGAGATGGCGGGCAGACGTGGATCGATCGTCGTGATACGATCGTCGACGACGTCCATCAGGTGCTGCCGATTTCGGAGGACGTCTGGCTGGCGGCGACCGGCTACCTCGACCTCGATCTCGAGAACCTCGGACTCGGCCACGCGGTCGGCGAGGGCGGGCTATACCGGACGACCGACGCCGGCGAGTCGTGGACCCGGCTCGATCAGGGCAACGACTTCTCGTACATCCGATGTGCGTTCGTTCACGACGGGACCCTCTTCTTCTGTGGCGGCGAGGAGGCGCCGCCGGCGTGGGTCAACGACGACCACGACGTGGCACTGTTCGAATCGACGAACTTCGGTCGCGACTTCGAGCGAGTTCCGTTCCCGGGCGAGCCACACGAGATCGTCGAGGCGTGGGTCGTCCACGACGGCGACGTCGTCTGTGGCTCGGGGCTGTTCGACGTCCCCGACCAGCGCGACGACGTCGAGGGGCGAATCATGCGCCGCACCGACGACGGCGAGTACGAGACCGTCGGCCACCTCCCCGCAAACGTCAGCCGCCTCGAGGTGGTCTGATCGATGACGAAGACACGATCGCAATCTCCAGCGGCGACCTCGAGTGAGAGCGAGAGCGAGCCCCCGTCGCGTCTCGGCCGCATGTTGTACAGTGGAATCCTCATGTACATGGCCGTCGACGGCTTCCAGAACAACGACAAGCGAGTCGCGGTCGCCGAGGAGAAGGGCGTCCCGATGGCGGACGTGCTCGTGCCGTTCGTCACCGGGATGCTCTTCGTCGCCAACCTCGGCGTCCTGCTCTGGAAGTTCCCGCGAGCGTCTGCCGGCGCGCTCATCGTCTTCTTCCTCGGGACGACGCCTGGAATCCACGACTTCTGGACGATGGAGGGCGAGGAGCGACAGGCCAACAAGATCAATTTCTGCAAGAACGTCGCGTTGCTCGGCGGCGCACTCGTCTTCCTCGAGGAGGCGAACCGCCACGAGTAGGCTCGACCTCCGTGGCGACGTCACGGATCGGCCCCCGAGATCGCGTACGCACACGAACGGTTGCTGGCGACAGTCGTTTTCGGGCTCATACGGATCGCTGTACCGGTGTACCGGTGAAACCACGGACGGCTCGGGGTTTCGCCGGTAACGATTTACAGCAGACCGTGTCAGCCGTCTGACTGGAGGCGTTTCGTCGTCTGCACCAGCGGGTGTCGGGCGTAGTCGACGATATCGATATCCTGTATACCCTCGAGGCCCTCCTTCTCTGCCGTTTCCGCCATGCCGAGTTCGATCTCGTAATCGATGACGATCACGTAGGCGTCCATCTCGTCGATTCCCAGTTGGTCCGCTGCGAGCACGCGGTGGTGGCCGTCCGCGAGCAACAGCGTGCCGTCGTTGTCGATCACCACCAGCGGTTCGGCCAGTCCACGCTCGAGTTCGTAGCGCCGCCCCTCGAGTTCGTCGGCGTACACCCGGCCCTGCGTCGGTGTGAGCTCGGCAAGCGCGACCGTTCGCCGATCTTCTTCGAGGTCGACATCGTGGATCTGCTCGAGCGTTCGAGTGAGTTTACCGACCTTTTCTGGGGTTGCGCGTTCGATCTGGCTCCGGATCACGTCGGCGTTCGAGATGATCCCGACGAGGTTCCCGGCGTCGTCGACGACGGGTAGCTTCTGGATGCCCGACCGGAGGATGACGCGGGCCGCGTCGGTGACCTTCATTTCGGGATGGGCGACCAGGAGGTCGGTCGTCATCACTTTGAAGATCGGTTCGTCGTCGTCTGCCAGCAACAGGTCGCGGGCGCTGACGAACCCCTCGACGCGACGGCGCTCACAGACGGGGAAGCCGCTGTGTTTCTCGCTCTCTGCGATCTGCGTTGCGACCGACCCGACGGTGGTGTCGGGCGAAACCGTCACCACGTCCTGGGTCATGTACTCTTCGACCTGGGGTTTTCTCCTTTCCGACACGACATCCATACGTGGATCGTAAGCGGTCCGTGCGCAAAAGCGCTGTCACCGAGTTGCTGGGACGATCGGTGTCGACGTCGACTACGCTGACTCGCCGTCTTCGGGATCGCCGGTTCGAGTGAACAGCCACTCGCTCGTCTGCGTGTAGGCACCGACGGGGACGCCGGGACGCGTCTCGATCGCCTCGAAAAACCGGTTCGTGATGACCTCCTCGACGACGCTGACGATCGACTCGACCTCGTCGGCGTCGTCGACGTCGCCGAGAATGCCGATCTCGAGTTGGGCACCCGCCATGTCGGCGTGTCCGCCGGCGCTGCCGATCCTGTCGAAGGCGTCCCGGAGCGTCTCGCCGAGGTCGATCTCGCTGGCTCTCGAGCGCGCGGAGAGAAACGCCATCTCGTCTCTGAACCCGAACACGAGCGTCGTGTCGACGCCGTTCATCGCGAGTAACTGATCCGCCGCCTGCGGTAAGGCGTCCCGGTTCGTGATCCGGCCGGCGCTCGCCACGACGATCGATCCGTCCTGTGTTCGGTTCTTAATCGCTCGAGCGATCGTCTCGAGCGTGTCGCCCTCGATCGTTGGCTGTTCGACCCGCTCGAGGACGGAGGTGTCGACGTGGGGCCAGAGGATCGATGCCGCACGAAAGTCCGCCGGAGAGACTTCGCGTGTGAAGTCGTTCGTATCGACGCGGATCCCATAGAGTAACGCGGTCGCCGTCGTCGGGTCGAATCCGACGCCGAACTGATCGATGTACTCCGTCAGCACGGTACTCGTCGCGCCGGCGTGTTCGCGCAGGTCGACGAACGCGGCTGAAACCGGGGCGCGCGGTGGGTGGTGGTCGATGACGATCTCGATCGGCAGCGTCTCCGGCAACTGATCGTTTACCCCTGGTCGCGAGTGATCGACCAGCGCGAACGCGTCGTATCGTTCGAGGGAGTCACCGGCGACGAGGTTTCGAAGGTCGAGCGAGAGCAAGTTGATCATCGCCCGGTTCTCCTGGTGGGAGATCTCCCCGAAGTAACAGGCTTCAGCCTCGATACCGACGGATTCGGCGAGATCGACGAGTGCAACGGCGCTCGCGATCGCGTCCGGATCTGGATTGTCGTGCATGACGACGCCCAGACGGCCGTCGATCGACTCGAGGTGAGAGCGTAACTCGATCGCGGCCTCGGTCGTCGGTCGGGCGACCTCGTCTAAGACGCCGTCGACGAGGGCGTCGTTCGGATCGACGACGTGGTCTGCGAGGTCGTCGAAGCTCCGTCGGTCGGCCGTGGTCGGGTTCCCGCCGATGTGTGCGACGATCGAGGCCGCAGGGAATCGATCACTGGCTGCCTCGAGCGTCGCGCGGTTGACGTCGGTTCGATCGCCGCCGACGAAGATCACGTCCGGCTGCTCGATGTTCTCTAGAACTGTCGGTTCGGTTGGATCGGCGTGTCGTGCTGGAACGCTCTCGTCTCGAAGTGCACCGACGACGCTCTCGTCGTCCGTCACGACCAGCAACCGTCCAGCGCTGTCGCGCTCGGCGAGCTGTTCGACGACGTGGCGGCCAACGGTCCCACAGCCGAGCACGAGCCGGAAAACCATCTGTCGCGGGTTGGAACGCCGCCGGGTAAAAAGTACCGGGTCTGCGCGCAGATCAAGCGATCATGGCCGCCGCCGCGTCGAGGGCGGTCTCGACGACCGGTCCGAAGCCGGGGAGCAAGACGACCGTCATCACTGCGGCGAAGACGATCGCCGCGTACAGCCCCGTCGGCTGTCCGAGCGAGTCGCGGGCGGCGGGTGGCTCCTCGAACCAGACCGCCTTCACCAGACGCGAGTAGTAGTACAGCGAGAGCGCGCTGTTGACGATCAGTGCGGCCGCGACCACCAGCAAGCCGGCCTCGATCGCGCCGGTAAATAGGAAGTACTTGCTCCAGAAGCCACCGAGTGGCGGGATGCCCGCCAGACTGAACATAAAGATGACGAGCGCGAAACAAGCGACCGGTGCTCGCTGACCCAGGCCGTTGTAATCCTCGAAGGTCCGTCCGACGCCCCAGTGTTCTGCGAGCGCGACGAAGAGGAACGCACCGGTGTTCATGAAGCCATAGACCAGCAGGTGCATCATCGCCGCACCCATCACGAGCTCGCTTCCCGCACCGAGTCCGGCGAGGCCGATCAGCGCGTAGCCGGCGTGGCCGATCGAGGAGTACGCGAGCATCCGCTTGACGTTTTGCTGGGTCGCCGCGGCGAAGTTCCCGACCGTCATCGTGACGATCGCCAGGATGACGAACGCGAGCGTCCAGTCGACGCCGATCAACGCCGAGGTCGCATCGAGTGGGAACGCCGTCGTGAACACGCGGAACGCGATGACGAAGCCAGCGGCCTTCGAGGCCGAGGAGAGAAACGCCGCGATCGGCGCGGGTGCGCCCTCGTAGGCCTCGGGCGCCCAGAAGTGAAACGGGACGCTGGCGGTCTTGAACGCGAAGCCGCCGATCAGCATGAGGATCCCGAGACCGAGCAGCCCGCCGTAAGCGAACTCGCCGTCGGCGGCACCCGTCTCGAGTTGGGTCGCGATCGCGTCGAGTTGCAGGTAGCCGGTCGCACCGTAGACCAGCGAGATGCCGTAGACGAAGATGGCCGACGACAGCGCGCCGATCAGGAAGTACTTCAGCCCCGCTTCGATGCTTCCACGATTGTCCTTCAAGATCGCGACGAGCGCGTACGACGGCAGGCTCGCCAACTCGAGGGCGATGAGAATAGTGACGAGGCTGTTGGCCGCGGCCATCGTCGCCATTCCGGTCGCCGCCAGCATGACCAGCGAGTAGTACTCGGCCTGGTAGGTGTGGCCCTCCATGTAGTCGTAGCTCGCGACCGAGACGAGCGCCGTCACGACGGCGACGATGATCATGAAGTAAAGCGCCATCTGATCGACGACGAGTTGGCCGTCGAACAGTTCGATGGCGCCGAAGCCCTCGAGACCGGACGCACCGACGCCGGCGACGGTGAACCAGACGGCGACGCCGAGGGCGACCAACGAGCCGATGGCTGCGGTGCCGGCGAGTACCGTCCGGTTGGTCGATCGCGGGTTGATGCTGTCGAAGACGAACAGTGCAAGCGCCGTCCCGGCGAGGATCAACACCGGTGCGAGCGCGGCCCATTCGGGAAGTTCGACGACCGCCATTACAGCTCACCTCCGTCGAGGATCGGATCGACTGCGTCGGTTATCATCTCGAATATCAGTTCGGGGGCCACGCCCAGGACGATGATCAGCCCGAGCAACACGAACATCGGGGCGACGTCGTGAAGCGGCGCGCGACCCACCTCGTAGTCGGTCTCTAGGTTGTACGGTCCGAAGACCGCCCGCTGCATCGCAAACAGCAGGTAGCCGGCGACGACGACGATGCCGAACATCGCCAGCGCCGTGAATATCGGCGCGTACTCGAGGAACGTCGATTCGAACGCGCCGAAGAAGATGTAGAACTCCGCGGCGAAGCCGCTCATCAGCGGCAGCCCCATGTAGCCGAACGCGCCGGCGATCAGGATGCCGACGGCGACGGGCATTCGGTCTGCCATCCCGGACATGTCGGTGACCATCCGGGTGTGGGTGGCGTTGTAGATGACGCCGACGGCCATGAACATCAGTCCGGAGATGAGGCCGTGAGAAACCATCTGGAAGGTTGCGCCGCCGATTCCGAACTGGGTGAATGCGATCAGCCCGAGGATGACGTAGCCCATCGACGACACGGAGGAGTACGCGACGATCCGTTTCAGGTCCGTCTGTGCGAGCGCGAGCATCGCGCCGTAGATAACGCTGATGACCGCGATCGCCGCGATCGGGAGCACGAACGGCTCGATGATCTCGGTCGGGAACATCGTGAAGTTGAATCGGAGCAAGGCGTACGTCCCCATCTTCAGGAGGACGCCGGCCAGCAACACCGAGGCCGGCGTCGGCGCCTCGACGTGAGCGTCGGGAAGCCACGTGTGGAACGGCACTATCGGTACCTTGACCGCGAATCCGACGAACATCGCGACGAAGACGGCCGAGGCGAGCGTCGTCGCATCGAGACCGTAGAAACTCCCGAGTTCGCCCGCCGCCATAGCGGCCGTGATCTCGGGTAAGGCGAAACTCGTCACGGAGTCACCGAGACCGAAGACGAGCGCGATGAACGCACCGAACATCAGAAGCGACGCCACGTTCGTGTAGACGAAGAACTTGATCGCGGCGTACTTCCGGCGCGGGCCGCCCCAGATCCCGATCAACAGGTACATCGGGATCAACACGGCCTCCCAGAAGACAAACCAGAGGAAGAAATCCAGCGCCGCGAAGACGCCGATCAGGTTCGCCTCGATGAACAACACGAGCCCGTAGAACTGTGACTCGCGGTCGTCGATCGGCGTCCACGAGCTAACGATCGCCAGCGTGACGAGGATCGTCGTCAACACGACCAACGGCAGGCTGATCCCGTCGAGACCGACGAACCACGTGATGTCGTATGCGCCGAGCGTGATCCACGCCGCCTGTGATTCGAAGGCGAGATCACCGCCGAGCAAGGCGTTTCCGCTGCCGTCGAACGCCGAGAACATCCATAGCGACAGCCCCGCGGGAATCAGACTGATCGCGAACGCCAGCTTGCCAGCGATGCGATTCGGCGCGAGGAACGTCGCGAACGCGCCGACCAGTGCGACCCCGATCAGTATCTCGATCATCATAGGAACCACCCTCCAGCGTAGCCGAGGACGAGTAAGAGGACGATGAACCCGGTCACGAGGAGTGCCGCGTAGTTCGTCACGATACCCGTCTGGATTCGTTTCAGCCGATCACTGCCGAACAGACTCGCAGTCGAGACGCCGTCGACAGCGCCGTCGATCGCCGTCTGGTCGAACCGGTCGGCCGCTCGAGCAAGCGGTAACGTCACGCCTTCGGCGAGCCAGACCTGGTACTCGTCCTGGTAGTAGTTGGCCTCGATGACGTCGCCCACGCGGCCGAGTCGGTCGCGGTAGACGACCGGCTCTGGGACGTTGTACAGTTTCCAGGCGACTCCAGCGCCGGAAAACGCGAGCAACAGCGAGAGTCCGGCGGCGATCATGACGGTCAGCTGTTCAGTGCCGACCACGCCGGTTTCGTAGTGGAGCATCTCGCCGTAGGCACCGTACGTCAGCGCCTCGATCGCGCCGTACTCGCCGTCGAGCCAGGACTCGAGGAACGTCAACTCGAGGCCGGTGAGCTTGTACACCGGCGCGAGGTTAGCGACGCCCGCGACGACCGCGAGAACGCCGAGGACGATCAACGGTGCCTTGATCGACCAGCCGATCGGATGTGGATCCTCGGCCGCCTCGGATCGCGGCTCGCCGTGGAAGGTCAAAAAGACCATCCGGAACGTGTAGAAGCCGGTGAAGAAGACGGCCACGAGGCCCATCGCGTAGGCGGCCATGATCACCGGCTCCTCCAGGCCGACGATGAACGCGTCGTAGAGGATCTCGTCTTTGGACCAAAAGCCCGAGAACGGGATGATCCCCGCGAGTGCGAGCGCGCCGGCGAGGAACGTGTAGTAGGTAACAGGCGCTTTCTCTTTGAGGCCGCCCATCTTCCACATGTCCTGTTCGTGGTGCATGAGGACGATGACGGCCCCAGCGCCGAGGAACAGAAGCGCCTTGAAGAAGGCGTGGTTCATGAGGTGGAAGACCCCGGCGACGTAGCCGCCGACGCCGAGTCCGAGCATCATATAGCCGTACTGGCTGATCGTCGAGTACGCAAGCACCTGCTTGATGTCGTCTTTGACGACGCCCATCGTCGCGGCAAAGAGCGCGGTGAAACCGCCGACGAACGCGATGATCGCGAGCGTCGTCGGGGACAGCGCGTAGTAACCGAACATCCGGGCGACGAGGTAGACGCCTGCGGCGACCATCGTCGCCGCGTGAATCAGTGCGGAGACGGTCGTCGGGCCCTCCATCGCGTCGGGGAGCCAGGTGTGAAGCGGGAACTGCGCGGACTTGCCGAGTACGCCGCCCAGCACGAGCAGTCCCGTGATCGTCACCCACGTCTGTGCGTCGAAGCCGAACAGCGTCCCACCGTCGTCGATGGCCGTCTGTGCGGCCGCGACGAACGAGTCGTCGCCGGCGAACTGGAGCGTACCGAACGTCGCCGCGATAGCGACGACCCCGATCAGGAAGAAGTAGTCCCCGAATCGGGTGACCAGGAACGCCTTCTTCGCCGCCGACGGGGCGGATTTCGTGCGGAACCAGAAGCCGATCAGCAGGAACGAACACAGCCCCACGAGTTCGAAGAACATAAAGGCCATCAGCAGGTTGTCCGCGTAGACGAACGCGAGCATGCTGAACGTAAAGAGGCCGAGACCGGCGTAATATCGGGGCAGCCCGGTCTCTCCCTCGGCGTTCATGTAGCCGAGGCTGAAGACGTGGACGAGGAACGCGACGAGCGAGACGATAACCAGCATCAACGCAGCGAGCGGATCGATCAGGATCCCGAACGTGAACGCGATCCCCTCGACACCGGTCGCACTGGTCGCATCGCCTGCCGCCCACTCGTACAACGTCTCGTGATACACTTCGCCACTCGAGACGGCCACGAGCATCAACGCAGAGAGGAGCAACGAGCCCCCCGTCGCGAGGATACCCGGTATCGCCCCCTTCTTCGGCAGATGTTTGCCGAAGGCGAGCGCGATGACGAACGCCACGAGCGGGAACACCGCGATCGCCGGCGCGAAGTCGAATACACCTTCCATCTTACCACCTCATCGTCGTCGGAACCGTGACGTCGACGTCACGGAAGTTGCGGTACAACACCAGGATGATCCCGAGTCCGATCGCGACCTCCGCGGCGGCAAGTGCCATCACGAACAGCGCGAGCACCTGCCCGGTGAGATTGCCGTGGTAGAACGCAAAGGCGATCAGATTGATGTTCGCCGCGTTCACCATGAGCTCGACGGACATCAGGAACATCAGTGCGTTTCGGCGCGTCAGAATACCGAACAGCCCGATGCAGAACAACAGCATCGAGAGGAGCACGTAGTACTCGATTCCGACCGTCATCGGGACTCACCTCCGTCGCTCGAATCGACGGTCGCCGTCGACGCGTCGGAGTCGCGACCGCCGTCGGTGGCGGTCGATCGGTCGTCCGCGGCCGCGGCTCCGGTGCCGGCGGCGCTCGTGGAATCCCCACTTCGGCTGATGAGTGCCGTGACGGACTCACCGCTTTCCTCGCGTTTCGCGAGGACGAGCGAGGCGTCGAGCGCCGCGTCGAGCGTGATCGCGATCAGCAAGAACGCCGCGAGAAACGCTTCGGTCTCGCCGATCGCGCCCTCCTCGGATTGCAGCGGCTCGAGGTCGAACATGGCGTAACCGATCTCGGAGGTGATCGAGATCCCATCTGGAAAGCCGGCCATCCCGCCGAACTGTGTGTTCCACGCGATCAGTCCCATCATGCCGAAGAGGACGACCGCGAGGAGGCCTGGGGCGAGCGTGGTGCCGAGCCTGAGTTCCGGTCGTCTCGTCATGGCTGTACCACCTCGTCGGAGTCCGCGGCTGTCTCGGGTTCGTCACGCTGGGTCAACATCACGGCGAACGTGATGAGGATGAGCACCCCGCCGACGTAGACGAGGATCTGCATCATGGCGACGAACTCCGCCGCCAGCATCACGTAGTGGACGGCGACGCTGAGTAGTGCGACGCCGAGCATCAGCGCCGAGTGCCAGGGGTCCTTCAGGAGGACCACGCCCAGCGCGCTGGCGACCGTCACGAACGCAAACAGCGCGAACGCGATCGTTTCCATCATTGTTACTGGTAGTCGACCTCCCCTTCACCTTCGCCGATCCACGCGCCCCGGTCGGGTTCGCGCGACTCGAGCGGGTCGATGTCCTTGTACCACGGGACGGCCTTGAGCTGTTCTTTGTTGTAGACGAACTCGTGTTTCGTGTCGGCGGTGAACTCGAAGTTCTGCGTGAGCAAGATGGCGTCGACGGGACAGACCTCCTCACAGAGCCGACAGTAGATACACTGTCCGATGTGGAGGTTGTACTGTTCGCCGTTTCGCTGGTCGTCCATCACGATCTGGATCGTGTCGTTCGGACAGACCTTCTCACACTGACGACACCAGATACAGCGCTCCTGGCTGAACTTGTGGACGCCTCGGAACCGGGGTGAGACGTCCGGTGCGGTCTCGGGGTACTCGACGGTGAACGTCGAGCCGCTCAATGCGTGTTTCATCGTCGTCGCCATGGATTTGAGTAGTCCGATCATGCGATCACCCCCACGATTGCCGCGGTGAGTGCAAGGTTCGCAAAGGAGAGGACCAGCAGGCCCTTCCAGCCGATTTCGATCAGTTGGTCGATACGTACACGCGGGATCGCCGAGCGGAGCCACTGCGTGAGCAAGAAGACGGCCCAGATCTTCAGCAGGAACCAGACGATGCCCAGTTCGGCCGGACCGGGTCCAGCGGGTCCGCCGAGGAAGATCGTCGCGATGATCGCCCCGCCGAGGAAGATGTGGAGGAACTCGCCTAAGTAGACGAGCACAAAGTAGACCGAGGAGTACTCAGTCTGGTAGCCAGCGATCAGCTCCGCAGGTGCTTCGGGCATGTCGAACGGGTTCCGTCCGACCTCGGCGAAGTTTGCGATCAGGAAGAGGACGAACGCGAACGGGTTGACCAGCGCGTACCACGACGGGATCGAGACCACGCCGAGGTCGACGAGCGGTTGTGCTTGCGCTTCGACGATCGTCCCCATCTGAAGCGAGCCGGCAAAGAGGACGACCGACATCCCGGTCACCACGAGCGGAATCTCGTAGGCGACGTTCTGTGCGACCGCCCGCAGCCCGCCGAGCATCGAGTACTTGTTGCCCGACGCGTAGCCGGCCATCACCAGTCCGATCGAAGCGATACCGGCGACGGCGAAGACGAACACGAGTCCGACTTCGGGATCCGCGAGGTGAATGCCGCTTCCCATCGGAATCACCGCGAAGCCGAGCAACGCCGACCCCGCGATGACGATCGGCGCGAGGTCGTAGGCCGGTCGGTCCGCGTTCTCCGGGATAATGTTCTCTTTCGAGAGGAGTCGGACCGCGTCGGCGACGATAATGAAGATACCGGCCGGGCCGAGGTGGTTGACCGCGATCCGGTCGGTGAACGCGGCAGTAATCTTTCGTTTCGCCCACGGGCCGGCAACGCCGGTCATCGCCATCATCAGGTTGGCGATGACGAACGCGCCTAGAAAGGCCGCGAGTAACTCGCCGGCGACACCGAATTCGCCGAGCCCGGTCAGGTCGGCGATCCGCTCGGGCAACAACACCGTGTCGCCGTTTTGAAGGGGAGTCACCGCGCTCATCGATCCACCTCTCCGAGTACGATGTCCAGGCTGCCAAGCGATGCGATCAGGTCAGGGATGTACTCTCCCTGTGACATCTCCTCTAGGGCTTGCAGGTTCGAAAAGCAGGGACTGCGAATCTTGAACCGCCCCGGCTTGTCCGTCCCGTCCGAGCGGATGTAGATGCCGAGTTCGCCCTTCGCGGCCTCGACCGCCCGGTAGACTTCCGCGTCCGCATCCGGTTTCAACGTTCGCGGCACGTTCGCCTGCACCTCACGGTCGTCCTCGGGCCACCCCTCGAGGACGTCGAGACACTGTTCGACGATCTTCGCCGACTCCTCGACTTCCTCCATCCGACAGAGCACCCGGGCGTAGTTGTCACAGCCGTCTCGCGTGACGACGTCCCACTCCAAGTTCTCGTAGTAGCCGTAGGGATCGTCGCGCCGAAGGTCGTAGTCGACGCCGGAGCCGCGGGCGACCGGTCCCGTACAGCCGTAGTCCTTCGCGACGTCGGGCTCTAGGACCCCGGTGTCGATACACCGCGTCTGGAAGATCTCGTTCGTGGTGATCAGGTCGTTGTACTCGGCGACCTTCGCGGGGAGTTCGTCGAGGAAGTCTCGGGTCTGTTCGAAAAACTCCTCGCGGGGTTCGGGCAGATCCCACGCGACGCCGCCGACGCGGAAGTAGTTGAACATCATCCGCTGACCCGTCAGGTCCTCTAAGATGTCCTGGACGAGTTCGCGGTCGCGGAACGTGTACATGAACGTCGCGGTGAACTCGCCGTAGACGTCGAGTGCGAACGTCCCGAGCGCGAGCATGTGCGAGGCGATCCGGCACAGTTCGGCGCCGAGCGTCCGGACGATCTGTGCGTACTCGGGTACCTCGATCTCTGCGAGATCCTCGATCGCGCGTGCGTACGCCCACTCGTTCAACAAGCCCGAGGAGACGTAGTCCCAGCGGTCGGGATAGGGCATGATCTGGTGACGGTAGGTGCCCTGCTGGCACATCTGCTCCTCACAGCGGTGGAGGTAGCCGATGTCCGGCTCGAGGTGGGCGATCGTCTCGCCGTCGAGAACTGTCTTGACGTGGAGGACGCCGTGAGTCGCCGGGTGGTGTGGCCCGACGTTCAGGAACATCGTATCCGACTCGGGATCCTCGTGGTCGGGCTCGAGCGGGTTCGCGTGTTCCGAGAGAGTGACGACCTGTGGTTTCTCCTGATCGTACCCCGCAGAGAGCGGGTGGCCCTGCCAGGTCTCCGGCAGGAGGATTCGACGGAGATCCGGATGGTCCTCGTACTCGATGCCGACAAGGTCGTAGGCTTCGCGTTCGTGCCAGTCTGCCGTCCGGTAGACCGGTTCGGCACTCTGGCTGACTGGGTAGTCGAGGGGCGTCGGGACGACGATACTCACCTCGTCGGTCGGGTCGGCGTACTTCTTCAGGTGATAGATCGTCTCGAAGCGATCCTCGTACTGCTGTGCGGTGATACACGAGCAGTGGTCGTAGCCAGCTTTCTCGCGCAGGTCGAAGAGGACGTCCTGTACGTCTTCCGGGTTGACGACGAATCCGGGTGCGTTGACGTGATCGTCGCGTGCGAGCGCGCGGGAACCGAGCAGGTTGGCCAGTTCGTCGACCCGGTCGGTCTCCTCCTCCGGCATCGACTCCGTTCCCGTGCTCATGGCGAATCAGCCCAGTTATAGCGCATGACCAGGTCGTCTTCGTCGATCTCGCTTGCGAGTTTCTGGACGAGTTCGTCCTCCGGAAGGTCGCCGAACTCCTCGAGTTCGTAGGGCTTGACGACGACGGGAGAGGACTCGCCGTTCTGGATCCGCTCTTGGAGTTTGAGGATGCCGTAGATCAGCGCCTCGGGCCGTGGTGGACAGCCCGGGACGTGGATGTCGATCGGGATGATCTCCTCGGCACCTTTCACGACGTTGTACCCTTCCTGGAACGGACCGCCGGAGATCGTACACGATCCCATCCCGACGACGAACTTGGGTTCGGGCATCTGGTCGTAGACGCGTTTCATGCGCGGCCCGAACTTCGAGACGATCGTCCCGGGGACGATCATGACGTCGGCCTGCCGCGGCGAGGCGCGGGGGACACCAGCGCCGTAGCGGTCGACGTCGTGTTTGATCGCGTAGGTGTGGATCATCTCGATGCTACAGCAGGCGATCCCGAACTGTAGCATGAACATCGAGTTGCCGCGAACCCAGTTCATGAACTGGTCGAACTTCGTGAGGATAAACGGCGACGTGCCGAACGCCTCCCGAAGCTTCGAGTTGAAGCGGTCGTCGGCCCCTTCACCCATCCGCGCCTCGCGGGTATCCGTCGACGGTGCGGTGCTCCCGTGGATCGTCTGTCGTGGTTCGTCGCTACTCATGATCGATTACCTTCCGCGTCCACCTGACGAGTCGTCTGTGCCCACTCTACCGCGCCGTTTCGCCACGCCCACGCGAGACCAATGAGCAAGATGACGACGAATGCAACCATCGGTGCGAGGATTTCGAACAGCGAGACGGCATCGGATTCGACGGCATCCAGATACACGACCGCCCACGGAAACAGGAGGACGGTCTCGATATCGAAGACGAGGAACAGAAGCGCAACCATGTAGTACTGGATGTTGAATCGGATGCGCGTCCCGCCCGTCGGGACCTCGCCACTCTCGTAGGTGGCACGTTTACTCGTTTCCGGAACGCTCGGCCGCAGGAGATACGATACCGCCATCATACCGAGCGGTATCAGAAGTCCCACGAGCGCCAGCGCCCCAATAGCTATCCAGTCGTTCATCTCCGTAACGTCCGGACGTTAAAACCGCACCCACATAAGGGTTGATTGTTCGTTTTTCCGGCCAAAACGGGCCAAGCAGTGGCTTCTGTCGAAGCGAAATTTCCCAGACGTTCACTCCAAACAACCAGCAGGTATCGAACGGTCGACCGCGTCGGTATCGTTCTGTTACTCTTGAACGTCAGATCGAGTGACGTTCCAGTCGAATCGCCAACGGGAATTAAACCGACGACGCACTCCGTCCGCCGAGTTCGACGCCTGGACATCAACAACGTAAGTTCCCCAACAGGTTTGCCGAATCGGTCGGCCACCGTTCGTTCGGAAAAGGGAATGTTACCGGTGAAACCGATCTCCGGAAGGGACGCTCACGACGCCAGACCGGCCGAACCGGTTACTCGGTAGTGTTCGAGAAGCGCTTCGTTCCGGCGTCGTGCAGTTCTCTCGAGACGTCGCCAACGCCGCCTCGAAGCCCCTCGTGATAGGCGACGAGCCGTTCACGAACGTCGTCGTGCTGGCGGGCGAGAATCTGGGCTGCCGACAGCGCGGCGTTGAACGACTTGCCCGCGTCGACGGCGACCAGCGGTGCACCGGTCGGCATCCCGATGACGCTGTCGACTGACTTCTCCTGGACCGGCACGCCGATCACCGGCAGCGGGTACGCGATCGACGCCGTCATGTTCGGCAGATCGGCCGACTTCCCACCTGCGCCCGCGATGATGACCTCGAGCCCCCGGTCTTCGGCCGTCTCGGCGTACGCCGTCATCAGGTCGGGCGTGCGGTGGGCCGAGGTGACGTACGTCTCGAAGGTAAAGCGCTCGTCCGGCGGGCTCTCGAAGTCCGTCTGCTCGGCGAAGCCGAGTTCGTCGACGAACGCGTCGTAGGCGCCGCGGCGTTTCCCGCCGGTCATCATCGTCTCGAGATCCGAGTCACTGCCCATCACGATGCCGACGTCGGGCGTCTCCTCGTCCGGGCGGTTCTGGTCGGCCTCTCGGTGCAACCGATCGATCAGGTCGCGAACGCTGTCGCTCATGTCAGGACGTGCTCGGGGCGAGAACTTCAATTCGCGGTAATCGAAACGCGGCTGGCTCGAGACGAGAGCGTCCGGTCGAGTTTGACCGAGATCGAGGGCGTTGGACGCCGGACGAGTGTTACGAGCGGAACGTCACGGCGTCCTCGAGTGATCGTGCCGTCTCGAGTAACTCCGCGACGTCGATTTCGTCGTCGCGTGCGCACACGGTGACGTGTCCCATCTTTCGGAGAGGCCGGGCCTCGCGTTTGCCGTACCAGTGGAGGTGAGCGGCGGGCGTCTCGTGGATCCGGTCGACGTTGTGGAGTGTTGCTTCTCGTTTCTGGTCCACGTCCGCGAGGAGATTCGCCGTGACGGTGGGGTTTCGGAGGTCCGTCGCGGCCAGCGGCCACCCGAGCACCGCCCGGACGTGCTGTTCGAACTGCGAACTGTGTGCGCCTTCGATCGTCCAGTGTCCCGAATTGTGCGGACGAGGGGCGATCTCGTTGAGCAGTATCTCGCTCTCTGCGTCGTCGCCCGCCACCTCGAACAGTTCGATCCCGTAGACGCCTCGTCCGTCCATCACCTCGAGAACGTCGGTCGCAACCTCGCGGGCTCGCTCCGCCGCGGCGTCGCTCGAGCGCGCGGGAACGATCGTCTCCCGGAGGATCTCCTCTTCGTGGACGTTCTCCCCGATCGGGAAGGTTGCGGTCTCGCCGTACCCCTTGGTCGCGATCACCGACACCTCGCGTTCGAACTCCACGAACGCCTCGACCATCGCGGGACCGGCGACCGACTCGAGGGCGTCCTCGGCCTCGTCTTTCGACTCGACGGGGACGTTTCCGCGGCCGTCGTAGCCGCCGGTCCGCGCTTTGAGCATCACCGGCGCGCCGTAGTCGTCGATCGCCTCGCGGACGTCTGTGGCGTCGGAGACCTCGCGAAACGGCGGGACCGGAACGCCGGCGTCCTCGAGTTCGCGTTTCTGGACGAGTTTGTCGTGGATCGTCTCGAGCGTCGCCGGCTTCGGATGGACCGGCGTTCCGGTGTCGTCGCCGACGCGCTCGAGGACGGTCTGGTCGGCCAGTTCGATCTCGAAGGTGAGGACGTCGGCCCGCTCGGCGAGTTTCCGAATCCCGTCCTCGTCGTCGAAGTCGGCGACGATTTGGTCGCCGGCGACGGTCGCCGCCGGACAGTCCGGCGTCGGATCGAGTACGACGATCTCGACGCCGAGCGGCGCGGCCGCCTCCGCGAGCATCCGACCGAGCTGTCCCCCACCGACGACGCCGACCGTCGGTCCCGGCGTCTCGAGCGTAGTCATTGCGCGGCGGTTGACGGTGACCGCGCTTAAGCATTCTCAAAGAGTACGGTGGGGATGGGTAGGGACGAGCTACGATACTCCTTTATACACGTCTTACCTTCGTTGGGGGAATGCGAACCGTGGCTGACGTAATTGATGCCGTCTCAACCGAACGCCGATCCCCATCAGGTGACGTTTACAGGCACCTCGCTCCGGTGTACGACGTTTTCGCACGAACGATTGATTACGATGCGTATGCATCGTTCATCAGGACGCACGAGCCCGAAGATACGACCGCTATTGGGCTGTTCGCCTGCGGGACGGGCCGGCTCCTTGCGACCGTCGCGGATCGTTACGAGATCGCTGTAGGGTTCGACAGAAGTTCCGCGATGCTTTCGCAGGCGACCGCGCGGACCGACGCGCCGACCATCGTCGCTGACCTCCGCACGTGCGTCGTTCCCGGGCGCTTCGACGTCGTCACGATCCTCGGCAATTCGCTCGTTCACCTCGCCCCCCAGGACAATGGCCCCGACCCGTTCCAGATCGTGCTTTCAAACGCGTTCGAGTCACTCCGACCAGGCGGCGTGTTGCTCTGTGACTTCATACCACCATCATCCGTGATCGACGGGCACGTCATGGAGGCAGTCGCGACAGATGATCCATACCAGATTACACGTACGATCGTGACCCGAGTGACCAACCGGGACGCAGGCGGGCTCGGGCCGGCCGGTCGGTATACGTACGCCTACAAGATCGAGGATCGCCGAACCAACCGAACCGCCCGCGTGAGTGCGACCGCCCCAATCCGTGGGTACCGACCGGCCAGCGTGTTGCGGACGGCGCTCGATGTCGGCTTCACGGAAGCGGCACTGGTCGAGTCGTCACCTGAAAGTGATGAAGCGCTCGCCGCGAGAAAACCAACGTAATCAAAAGCCGTCGCCGGTGGTTCCGAGATCGGTCTCTGATTATCGTAGCCACTGCAGGTTTTGCACACCTGATCGCCAGACGAAAAGCGCGGTTCGGAGTGTGCGCGGTTCGGAGCGAACGGAGTCGTTCGAACGACCATAGTGGTTCACAGTGCTGTATTGAAAATGGACGACAGCGGCGAGGCTAGGCTGTGCTTGGTAACGGATGAAGTCGGGAAGAGGGAGATATGGCAATCAACCTCCTCGACTTCGCTCGGAACTGTCGACGCCTGGCTAAACAAGCGTTTGGGTCACACGCGGGGAAACCCGCCTCCGGCGGGCTTCCCCGCTGGGTCCACGTCGTCGTTCACTGCTTACGAGTGGAAGAAGGCTGGACGTACCCGGAAGTGATCGATCGGCTCAGTCTCATGCCAGGGATCTGTGAGCTACTGGGATTGCTGCCGGAAGCGCTGCCCGATCCAACGACGTTCTGGCACTCGTTCGATCGATACGCGATGCGCGTCTGGCGGGCGTTGCTGCGCGTCTCCGCGCAGCAACACCCGAATTCTGGGCACGTCGCTCTCGACAGTACGTTCTTCGAACGGGGGCACGCCTCACACTACTACCTCAAACGCGCCGATCGGACGATCAAGACGCTCAAAGTGACGACGTTGACGGATACGGAGTCGTTGGCAGTGCTCGACGTCCACTGTTCGGCCAAATGGCGTCACGACACGATACTTGGCCGAAAGCTCGTCCGCCGGAATGCGGACGAGCTGGTCTCTGTGGCGGCTGATAAGGCGTTTCATAACTGGCCGATACGATACGAATACATGGCCGAGAGCATCGAGCCACTTCTCTTGCGAAGTGGCTCGACGCTCGGCCCGATTCTTCACAATACGTTGATCCGCTCGAATGGATACACGCAACGGTGGATGGCTGAAACGTCGTACTCCTCGACGAAGCGGTCGCTGGGGTCTGAGCTACGTTCACTTGGCTGGTACAGACAGTTCCGTGAAATTGTCCTCATGTTTGCTGTCCACAACATCGAAAACCTCAGTGAAACGCTCTAATTCCAGTGCCGTATGGCGTTTTCAATAGAGCAGTTCACAGAAGATTTAGGTATGCTTTGAGCTGGTAGGGTAATGGCGGGACAAGAAAAAGAGATCATCCTCACTGAGGTGACGGACGATCTCTTTCTCCCGGCCAGTCATTACGTCTCCAACTCGGAGTGGACCTAAAACTTCTGTGACTCACTATCCATCGCGCTCGCGTGGCCTATCAAAACGTAGACGAGGAAGCTATGACGGAGGTAAGCCACCTGTGTTTGTCCCCGTTGATCGCGGTAGCGATCAGCGATACGTCATCCCGTCGAAATCCGCCGACGAATCAACCGTGCGACTCCTCCTCGTGGTTCTCGAGGAGGAGTCGCTGACAGTCTATACCGACGGATTTCGTGCCTACGATCCATTAGAGAAGGACAAAACGTACCAGCGAGAAGCGGTTATTCATGGCGAAGGCGAGTACGTTGATCGAGACGCACACGTGAATACGTGGAGAGCCACGCGTCGCTGGCGCGACGGTGGCTCTCGCCCCATCGGGGTATCTCGAAGAACAATCTCACTGCGTATCTCAGACTCTTCGAACTTCGCCGGGAAATCCTACGCAAACCCGGGCGAGACGCCCTGAAAGAGATTATTTGAACTGTTCTCTGACTCACCAACAATGTCCTTCACAAGAGCTGGAGTGTACAAACGGCCAGCTGAACGTTGGAACTGGAGATACATCGAAAGCCTCCCAGTGTTATTCCGAATCGGACACTATCTACTCAACTGTTGCCGATCAGTGGCAAGTGTGGAGACATAATGGAGATCACCTGGACATACGGATATCTTCCGATGGGATTTGAAGACAAGTTCGGAATCCTTATCCGTGTACTCCTGCTTTGATGTATTGTAATGGCAAACGGTAACGTTGATTTCTTCAACGACACAGGCGGCTACGGTTTCATTTCGACGGACGACGCGGACGATGACGTATTCTTCCACATGGAAGACGTCGGCGGCCCGGACCTCGAAGAAGGCACCGAGATTGAATTCGACATCGAACAGGCCCCCAAAGGCCCACGCGCGACGAACGTCGTCCGCAACTAATTTCCGCTTCATTGTCGCTTCGGCGACCGTGAATGACGGTTTCATTTCTGAACGCGGACTGCTCAGTTCCCGTAGTGATATCTTCGTCACCTGTACTGGGCGGTCGCCACTTTCGAAAACCAAGCAGCACTCGTAGACCAAACAGCATTCTGAGACCAAATAGAATCTCGTGACGTACTCGTATCCTGCTGTTGGACGACGGAGCGAACGTCACGACCACCGGTCGAACGACTGTGCTGACATCCCTGTTCGACGCCCTATTTCCGGTAGTAAACACCAGCAATTATATTATCGTTCAGTTCATCTATCACGATGGAAGCCATCCACTCCAGAAAGCGAGCGTGGGGGCATACGCGTGAAATGCCCCGGGTGGTGCAACACCCGAGACGGTTGGCTTCCAAACCACCACGGTTTGGGTGCCATGCTTTCGTTACTCCTACCGAGACAAAAAGGTCTCGCACGACAGTACCGTATCGCGTTCGATCAGCGTGCGCTTCCGGGAAGCCGTCACGACGTCGGCCGTCCGCCTCGAGAGACGCATCTCGCGACGCCACCGGTCACGGGTCGGGGACTTGAGCAGACAACGGGGGCGATCCCGATGACCGCCAGCCGCGTGCCCGCCGTCGCGGCGGGTTCCGACGATCGGTCGGACCGCGTCTGCGCTCGCTGCAGCGATCCGATAGCCGACGGCCAGGTCATCTACCTTCAGGCGGTGCCCTGCGTCGAACTCACCGAGCGGTACGGCTCCGTTACGGAACCGTACTGTCCCGACTGCATCGCCGCCATCGGGATGCTCTCGTTCTCGACGGCGACTCGAGGCCACGCGCCGACGAACTCGGACTGACGTGCCGGTTACCGCCACATTCGAGTTGGTGGTAACCAATTCGATTGGTTTCGCTCTACGTGCCCACTCGAGACGGCCGATTTTCGTCCACCGACCGCATTTGTGCCCCAGCCGTGCGATTGGGTGGATACCGAGCGCCAGTATCTGTTCCGGAGTAGAGTCCTGTCGTCCCCCGATATATCAGTAATATTCTTTACTGTTGCACACAGATATGCATCTATACGATATATGAGATATTCGGGGAGAAGGAGTGTAAGACACTCCTCGCTATCGAGGCGGGCGATTCGATCTCGGGTGTCGCTCGGAAAATCGACGAAAACCGCGAGACGATTCGACGCGTCGTCAATCGGCTCGAGGATGCCGGATATTTCGTATACGACGACGGACTCGATCCGGTTGATCGGGAGATCCGAGAAGCAGCGCTGTCACTACTCGCGACGTCCGCTGACGTCTCACCGCCGTCGATCACCGAGGCCTACGTACTCCCACAGTTCGCGGGGATGGAGTACGCGTATACGGCGATCGATGCGGTCTACGTATGGACGCGAGGCGGATATCAGGTCGCGCGCGATCCGGACGACTATCCGTTGTTCATCGCTGTTCGCGCGCAGGATCTCGAGGACTGGGAGCGATTTTTCGACCGGTTCGGAATTCCGACGGTGCTAGACCGTATTCCCTCCACGGAAATCGACGGTCGATTGCAGGTCGTCGTCGAACCGCTCGAGCGAATCAGGGTGGAAACGGTGGATGGGCGTCCAGTGATTCCGTTATCGGAGACCGTCGAATTTGCTCGAGGGCACTACGCAACCTTCGAACCAGCACTGGAAATGCTCGATCGGATGTACGAAACCGTCGAGACGGGGGCAAAACACCGCCAGGATCCTGCCTGAGTATGAGCTATGAAGAACGAAGCGACGCGCTCATCGAACTCTTAGACGGGTTATAGGGGTCCGGAATTGGCTTCGTCCTCGTCGGCGGCTACGCGCTCAGCCGATTCGAAACGCGTTTTTCCACCGATCTGGATCTCGTCGTCGCGCCTCGCGACTACGACGAAATTATTAAATCTCTGACTAATAGGGGTTTCGAACGGACGGCCGACCCCGAGGTTCCGCCGGAGGAGACGATCTACGATCGCGAGATCCAACTGTTCGAGCGAACCGCGGGGCTTGCCCATCCGGTCGGTGTCGACGTTCTGCTCAATGGCCTCGGTTGCCGGCAGACCGGAGCCGAATGGTCGTTCTCCTATCTCCGAAAACACAGTACAGAAGCCGAGGTATCGGGTGGATCCCGATCGACGACGGCGAGAGTCGCCAACGGAGAAATTCTCGTCGCCGCCAGGCTTCACAGCGCTCGAAAAGCGGATCTGGCGGACGTCCTCGCGGCGGTTCCGAACGTCGATCTCGAGGAAATGGTCCTCGAGAAGACGATGGGTCGCCGTCGAGTCGCTGTCGATTACGAGAGATGACGAACCAGTGCTTCCGTTACTTCCGCACGTTCGTGGTGGACCCAGTGTGAGGCGTCGGGGAACGTCCGTAGTTGACCGTTCTCACAGTAGTCGAGGCTCTGTTCGGCCATCTCCGGCACGAGCCCGATGTCGTCTTCGCCCCAACAGATCAGCGTCGGCTGATCGACGGCGTCGCGTGGCGGGCGGTCAGAGCGGCGGAATCCGCGATACCAGTCGATCATTGGGCCGATGCCGTTGTGTCGCCAGGCCGCCCGGTAGCGATTGATCGTCGCTTCGTCGAACGTTCCCGGATTCGAACTCGTCTCGAGGACGGACCCCATCGTCGCCGCGTCGTTGCGACCCAGTATCCACTCGGGGATCTTCGGTAGCTGATAGAACCAGACGTACCAGCTCCGGACGAGCTGTCGGGGGCTGGATCGGAGGGTATCCCGGTACACCGTTGGATGTGGGACGTTGAGGATCCCGAGGCGATCGACCGTGGACGGCTCACGGAGTGCGACGTTCCAGGCGACGAACGCGCCGAAGTCGTGTCCGGCGACGTGTGCCGACTCACGTCCCTCGCTGTGAATCAGTGCACGGACGTCGGCGACGAGTTCCGATATCCGGTATGAGTCGATCCCGCTGGGAGCGTCGCTCAGATTGTACCCCCGCTGGTCCGGGACGAGCACGCGGAAACCGGCGTCGACGAGCGACGTGATCTGGTCGCGCCAGCCGTACCAGAAATCGGGGTAGCCGTGCAACAAGACGACCAGTGGAGCGTCGGGGTCGCCCGCGGCCACGACGTGTAATCCGACGCCGTTCACGCTCCGGTATGTAGATTCCACGCGGCTGTCGGCGAGTAACGAAGCGTCGGTGGTCGGACGTGGGTTCGTGTCCGTCATCGACAGTGGCTTGGAACGACGACCGGATGCACTCGCTATCTCACATAACTGGAACTTTAAGTTGGGGTGGACGAAAACCGCGTATGAAGTTCGCCCGGGTCCAGGTCAGTCTGCGACAGGAGCAGAATTCGCCTATCCACACCGCACTGGCCGACACCGAGGCCTCCGACACCGTCCGCGTTCGCTACGGGGGCTTCAACGAGGACGGCCCTCGAACCTACGTCTGTTCGGTTACGGGCGAGAACGGTGTTCTCGAAACGCGACTCGAGGCAACTGAGGGGATACTCGAACACGAGATCATCCACCGCCGACCCGGCTACGCGCTGTTTTACGTCGTAAGTGCGTTACACGAGTACGAACTCTGGCTCCAGCGGCTGTTCACCCAGGAATCGCTGACGATGATTCCGCCGGTCGACCTGCGAACGGATCGCAGGTTCGTCTTCCGCATCAT
The DNA here is from genome assembly GCF_009807105.1 of Natrialba sp. INN-245. Taxonomy (NCBI): domain Archaea; kingdom Methanobacteriati; phylum Methanobacteriota; class Halobacteria; order Halobacteriales; family Natrialbaceae; genus Natrialba; species Natrialba sp. INN-245. The sequence continues at coordinate 64,171 of NZ_WUBV01000036.1, forward strand.
CGGCCGATCCGACGACCTCCAGCGAGCGGTCGGGGATGCGGGTGAGCGGCTTCCACTGGACGTCGAACGAGTCGGCGACTACAACCAACCCGACGAACGGGTTACCGCATCGCTGACGAACCGACAGATCGACGCCGTCGAAGCCGCCCTCGAGACCGGGTACTACGCGAGCCCTCGAGAGAGCACGACCGAGGACGTCGCGTCGGTTCTCGGCTGTGCGCCCAGTACTGCCGCCGAACATCTCCGGAAGGCAGAAGCCGCTCTGGTTCGGACGGTTTTCGAGAGCGATATGTTCGAATAGAAGCGTTCGACGTATCGCGACACGCCCGGACATTCCCTCGAAGTCCATCGGTCGGCGTGCATCGGCGAAGGACGTGAACCGAGTACACGTCCACAGGGACAGTGTTGGCTACTCGAGAGCGGTTGGCATAAAAACCCCCGAGCGGTCAGTAGCCGCGCTCGATGAGGTAGTCCGCGATCTCGAACAGCAGATCTCGAGCCTCGTTGTCCGGCAGGACCTCGAGTCGGTCCTTGCCCCGGTCAACGAGGTCGCGGGCCATCTCGTTGGCGTAGCCGATCGAGCCCGCCTCCTCGAGTTTGGCGACGGCCTCGTCGATTTCGGCTTCGGTGACGGCGTCGACGTCGGTCGTATCGATTAGGTTCTCGACGTCGACGTCCTGCTCGCGGGCGTGGACCGTAATCAGCGTCTGTTTGTTCTCGACGAGATCGCTTCCCCGTTGTTTGCCGAGTTTCTCGCTGGGAACGGTCAGATCGAGGACGTCGTCTTGAATCTGGAACGCACAGCCGATGTCGAGTCCGTAGCCGTAGAGCGCGTCGACAGTTTCGTCGTCGGCACCCATCAGGACGGCCGGCAGACACGCCGACGCCGCGTACAGGACGGCCGTTTTCTGCTCGACCATCTCGAGGTACTCCTCGGGTGAGACGTCCTCGCGTTCCTCGAAGGTGACGTCCAGTGACTGGCCCTCACAGATCTTCGTACACGTCGTCGCGAGGATGTCGAGTGCCTCGACCGTCCGCTGGGGGTCGGCACCGGCGTCGAGCATGATCTCGAACGCCTTCGAGTAGAGCGTATCCCCTGCGAGGATCGCCGTCTCGAGGTCGTAGGCCTTGTGGACCGCGGGGACGCCCCGCCGGAGGTCGTCGTCGTCCATAATGTCGTCGTGGATCAGGGTAAACGACTGGATAACCTCGACGCTGACTGCTGCGTTCATAATGTCGATGGTCGCGGGTGTCTCACCCGGCTCGCCGCGGTTCAGCGTGGGAAACTCCCGATAGTCTCCCTCGAGCGGTGGGACGTCGGCTAGGGCCTCGCCGGTCGTGAGCAGAACGGTCGGCCGGAGGCGCTTCCCGCCGGCGTCGAGTAAGTATCGCGACGCCTCGTAGAGCCGTTCGGGACGACCGATCGGCAACTCCTCGGGGATCGCCTCGTTGACCCGCTCCCGGCGTTTGCGGACTGCCTCGAGCACCGCTTCTTCCCGTGCCTTGGGACTCGTCATATCAGTCGACAATCTGGATGAGGTTACCGTTTCGCGTGACGTGGAGGTCCCGTCCCATCTGGTAGCCCTCGTTCTCACAGAGGGTGACGTAGCTCGAGAAGCCGCTCAGATCCTGGTGGGCCGGAATGACGTGCTGTGGCTGGAGGGCATCGAGCATCTCGTAGTGGCCCTCCTGGTTGAGGTGCCCGGAGACGTGGATGTCGTCGTAGATGCGGGCTCCCTGCATTCCCAGCAGCTTTTCGGCCTGGTAGCGCTGTCCCTCGTTTGTCGGTTCGGGAATCACTCGCGCGGAGAAGACGACCTTGTCGCCGTCGTCCAGTTCGTACGGCGTCTCGCCGCGGGCCATTCGAGTGAGCATCGCTCGTGGCTCACCCTGATGGCCGGTGACGACGGGCAGGAAGTTCTCTTTCCCTTCGTTCATGATCCGTTTGAACGTCCGGTCGACCGATTTTCGGTGGCCGAACATCCCCAGGTCGCTGGGGAAGTCGACGAAGTCGAGTCGTTCCGCGGTTCCAGAGTACTTCTCCATCGACCGGCCGAGCAAGACGGGCTGGCGGCCGATGTCCTTGGCGAACTCGACGAGGGAAGTGACCCTGGCGATATGGCTCGAGAACGTCGTGGCGACGATCCCGCCGTCGTAGTCCTCCATGCTGTAGAGGACGTCCCGGAGGTGTTCACGGGCGACGTTCTCGCTGGGCGTGCGGCCCTTCTTGCTCGCGTTGGTACAGTCCTCGATGTAACACAGCACCCCGTTGCCTTCGCGGCCGATCTCGCGAAAGCGCTCCATGTCGATCGGATCGCCGATGACGGGCGAGTGGTCCATACGCTTGTCGAGACCGTAGACGATTGCGCCCTCTGGCGTGTGGAGAACCGGGTTGATCGCGTCGATGATCGAGTGGGTGACGTTGACGAACTCGAGGTCAACCTTGCCGGAGTCGCCGATCGACATCGTCTCGCCGGCGTCCATCTTGATCAGGTCGTTCTCGACGCCGAACTTCTGTTCGCCCTCGATCTGCTGTTTGACGAGTTCGATCGTAAACGGCGTCGCGACGATCGGTGCGTTGTACCGGTGTGCAAGCTTCGAGATGGCTCCGATGTGATCGAGGTGACCGTGGGTCGGCACGATGGCCTGGACGTCGCCCTCGAGATCGGACATGATCCGGTCGTCCGGGATCGCACCCATGTCGATCAGGTCGAGACTGTGCATTCGCTCGGTTTCGACGTTGTCGTGAATCAGAACCTGCGAGAGGTTTAGTCCCATGTCGAAGATGACGACGTCGTCACCGGCACGGACGGCAGTCATCTGCCGCCCGACCTCTTCGTATCCGCCTATCGTTGCGATTTCGATTTCCATAGTTCGTAGCACTGAAAGCCGCGTGGTGGACTCTCATCGAAACGGTCCGCGGACTCCCGGTTGTGCGGCCCCGGCATCTCACAGCGCGTCGGCCATCCCGCTATGCGCTCGGGAGATTGTCCTCCAGATCGACTCAGGGCGGTTCCGTGAGTCTCGAGCGCACTTGCCCGCGGGTCTCGCTACGCGTACCTACACGCCCGGGTGTTAAAAACACAGTGGGTTGGCTACCGGCTGGAGAGCGGGTCGACCACGACCCGAACGTCGCCCACCGTCGAGAAGTGACCACGCGTTTCCATACTGTTCAATTTGTACCCTAGATTTTCATTCTTGGATGGTTCTTCACACACTCAGTTCCGAAATGCGAAGCTTTCTAAACTTCCGTTCGAAAGCGCCAGGTGATGACGAAGGATCTCGAGCGAGACCTGGGGCTGTTCGCCGTAATCGCGATCAGTATGGGCGCGATGATCGGGAGCGGGATCTTCATTCTCCCCGGGATCGCGATGGCGGAGGCGGGGCCGGCCGTCATTGTGGCGTTCGTGATCGCCGCAATTCTCGTGGTCCCGGCCGCGTTGAGCATCGCCGAACTCGGGACGGCGATGCCCGAGGCCGGCGGAGACTACGTGTTCATCGAACGCGGTCTCGGACCGTCGTTCGGAACGATCGCCGGGCTCGGGACCTGGCTCATGCTGATGCTGAAGGGATCGCTCGCACTCTACGGCGGGATGTTCTACATCAACTTCATCTACGAGTTGCCGACGTGGGATCTCGCCGTCCCCGTAATCGGCGCGACACTTCCGATTCCCGGCGTTCGCGCCCTCGGAATTACGTTCGCGCTGATTCTCATCGCAGTCAATCTCGTCGGCGTGAAACAGACCGGCGGGCTCCAGCTCGTGATGGTGATCGTTATGCTGATCATCCTCTCGGGGTTCGTCGCCGGCTCGATCGTCCAGGTCGAGGGTGCGAACTTCGAGGGCTTCTTCGACGATGGAATCGACGGCATTCTCACGGCAACCGCGCTCGTGTTGGTTTCTTACGCGGGTGTGACGAAGGTCGCGGCCGTCGCTGAGGAGATCGAAAACCCTGGTCGGAATCTCCCGCTCGGACTGCTCGGCTCGCTGACCGCGACGAGCTTTCTCTATGCGTTGATCGTGTTCGTCCTCGTCGGCGTGATGGACGGCGACCAGCTCGCCGACACCGAAGAGCCGATGGCGGAGGCGACCCAGATCCTGTTCGGCGGGATGACGGCGTCGGTCCCGGGACTCGGTAGCGGCGTCCCGATCGGCTTTCTCGCAGTGATTACGATCATCCTCGCCGCGTTGCTCGCACTCGTCAGCACCGCCAACGCGGGAATTCTGACGGCCTCTCGATATCCGCTCGCGCTCAGCCGTGACGACCTCTTCTTGAAGAAATTCGAGTACATCCACCCGCGGTTCAACACGCCCTCGGTCGCGATCCTCACGACCGGTGCAGTCATCGTCTTCATCGTTGCCACCCAGGAAGTCGACGAGATCGCGAAGATGGCCGGCGCGTTCCAGATTCTCGTCTACATCCTCGTCTGTGGCGCGTTAATCGCCTTCCGGGAGCGAGACCTCGAGTGGTACGATCCCGACTTCTTTACGCCCGGCTATCCCTGGGTCCAGCTGTTCGGGATCGTTTCGGGCGTGTTCATCATCTCGCAGATGGAGATCCGCGAGATCGCCGGCTCGATCGCGATCGTCATCGTCGGCTTCCTCTGGTTCAAACTCTACGCCCAGAAACGGATCGAACGCGAAGGCGTCGCAAAGGGGCTCGCCCGCCGCGAGGCCGGCCGACAGTTCGTCCGGGACACCGAAGAACAGCTCGAACGCACGGATCAGTTCGAGGTGTTGATCCCGATCAGACAGGACGTCACTCGCGAACAGGAAGACGCCCTGATCCAGATGGCGGCACCGATCGTTCAACGGCGTGGCGGTCGCATCCGCGTCGTTCGTTTCGACGAAGTGCCCGACCAGGTACCACTCGACACCGCCGCCGCCGAACTCTCCGAGGCCGACGTCGAGTTCGAAGAGCGCACCGACGAACTCGTTCGCTACCTCGAGGTGCCCGTCGAGGTCGGTGAAATCGTCAGCCACGATACTCGACACGCGGTCGTCAACTTCGCCGAGCGAACGGGTGCGGACCTCGTCCTCGCCCGCCAGGAAGCGACGAGTCGCCTCGGAACGCTGTTCGGCCGGGACACCGACTGGATCATGGAACACGCCCCCTGTGACGTCGTCTTCGTCCAGCACGAACAGCGCGTCGACGTCTCCGAAATCGCGGTGATCACCGACCGGAGCCCGTTCAACGACCCGCTCAAGGTCGAACTCGCGGACGCGATGGCGGACGTCCTCGGTGCGCGTCTCCGATTCCTCTTTGCCGTCTCCGAGGACGCGCCCGACGAACTGATCGAGACGATCGAGGAGTATCACGCGGAGCTCGACGACCTCTGTACCGTCCCCGTGGAGTCGACGGTTATCCGCGCCGACGACGAAGTCGACGACCTGTCGAGCGAACTCGAGTCCTCCGATATCGTCATGCTGAGCACCGTCACCCACCGCCGGCTTCCCGACCTGGTCGTCGAACAGCGCTCCGATCGCATCGCCGCCGCGATCGAACAGCCGGTGTTGCTCGTCCACTCCAAGAAGACGCGTCGCGGGTCGTTCCTACGCCCGATCCTCGAGCGCGTCCTGTTCGACTGATCGTTCCGCCACGGTTCTTCGAGGCGGACCGCTCGGTCTCTCGAGCCTCGACGGTTCTGATCCGAGATTCCATTCAGAAAACATTTACGTTCGACCGAAATCGTCGATGGTATGCCCTCCAGACGGACGATCGTCGCAAGCTGTTGTGCCGTCGCGATCGCGGGCTGTCTGGACGAGGACGGCCCAGGATCGAAAGACGAACCGACGGACGGTGACGACATCAGCGACACCGATCCGAACGATTCAGACGACTTCTCGAACGACTCAGGCGGCTCCTCGAACGATGCCGACAACGCCGACGACTCCCCGAACGACGTCTCAGAACCGACGTACCGGACCCTCGAGGAGGAACGGAAACGAGGGCAGGCGGAGGCGATCAGCGCGTCGAAATCCGAGTGGGACAGGTGGGTCAAGTACCAGCCGGACGACGACGAAGTCCAGTACGTCACCGCCAAAGGCCCCTCGAGAAACGTCGACCCCGACGAGTACGACCAGGAACCGCCCGACCGCGATCTCGAGTTCGGGACGACGCCCTGGGATCGCTGGAAGCATATTCGGGCGAACGACGTCGCGGGGGAGGCCGCGCTCAAGGCGGTAACGACCGAATTAGGGACGGAGTACGTCGGCCGACCGATAGCAGTCAGCGAAGATCCTGCGGATCGCCAGACGGTCGTACGCGTCGAGACCATCGTCGACGGCGACGGGAACGTCATCGAGGGCGAGTCGACCGATATCGACGCGGTCGCGGCGGCAACGCCGGAGTCCGTCGATGTCACCTACGAACTGGACGAACGATCCTTCGAAACCACTCGCGAGGTCTTTGCGGAGTATCGAAAGACGCGACTCGAGTGAACGGACTACGCGATCGTCGTTCCCGGCTCCTCGCCTTCGAGAAACGCCTCGAGATCCTCGAGCCCGAAGATCGACGCCTCGGCCTCGAGTTCGAGCAACGCCCGTACCTTCGCGGCCATACCACCGGTGACGTCGGTCGCGTCGCTCTCGCCGAGGACGTCCGCCGCGTCCTCGAACGCCGTGATTTCGTCGATCACCTCGTCGGACTCGTCGAGGACGCCGGGAACCGTCGAACAGAGGCCGATTCGTTCGGCCTCGAGGTCGCGGGCCAGTGCGGCGACCAGTTCGTCGCCGCTGACGACCGTCGCGCCCGTCCCGGCGTGGGAGACGAGGTCGCCGTGGAGGACGGGGACGAACCCCTCGGAGACCAGCGTCTCGACTTGCCCGGTCGGTAACTCGAGTCGACCGGTCTCCTCCCGGTGTGCCGCGGAGAACGGGTGGACCGGAACGGCCGGAACGTCGCGCTCGAGCAGCCGCTTGCGGACGAAGCCGTTCAGGGTTCGCATCGCACCGTGGATATCGCCGATCGCCGCGACGTCACGGGTTCCTTCGGTCGTACTCACGCCGTGTTCGCTGGCGTTGTGGTGGCCGAAGCTCCCGCCGCCGTGGACGACGACGAGGCCCTCGAGCCCGTCATCCAGCGCGTTCGAGATCGCGTCGGCTGCGGACGCGAGCGCCTCGCCGTCGACGGTTTCGGGGCGTTCCTTGTCGGTGATCGCGCTCCCGCCGAGTTTGAGGACGATCATTCGAGTCGTTCCACCCCCGTTTCGGCCAGTTCTGCGCGGAACGCCTCTTGACAGCCGGGCGTAAACGACAGCGCGGTCTCGGCCTCCGGCGTGGGATCGAGAGCGACGATACAGCCGCCACCGCCCGCACCCGTCAGCTTCGCACCCAGCGCGCCGGCGTCTCGGGCCGCCCAGACCATCGTATCGAGCGAGCGCGAGGAGACGCCCAGTGCCGACAGCAGTCCGTGGTTGAAGTTCATCAGGTCGCCGACCTCCTCGAGGTCGTCGTCGACGAGCGCCTCCTCGCCGTTTCTGACGACGTCGCCGATCGCCTCGATCGTGTCGGCGGCGAAGTCGTACTCCTCGCGGAGGGATCGAACGCCCGAGACCAGTTCGCCGGTGTCGCCCGCACCGCCGTCGAACCCGATGACGATCGGTACGTCGGGCGATTCGGTCGGCCGACAATCGTCCCCCTCGACCCGGACCGCACCGCCGGTCGCCGAGCAGAACGTGTCCGCACGCGAGGCCTGTCCCTCCTGGACTTCGTACTCCGTCCGGTAGGCTCGCTCAGCGAGTTCGTCCGACTCGAGAATGGTTCCCAGTGCGCGCGTGCCGGCGTCGATGGCGGCGACGGCGACTGCGGCCGACGAGCCGAGACCCGCTCCGAGCGGGATGTCGCTTTCGATGGTCACGTCGAATCCGACCTCGTCGCCAGTCACGTCACGGACCTGTTCGATCGCGCTGTCGACGTACTGCGTCGCCGCCGTCACCAGCGACTCCGAGACGTCGACGTCGGGTCGATCGTCCGCGGCCGCCCCGTACTCGACCGTGAACCCGTCCAGGCTGAGATCCTCCGCGTGGACCCGTAGCTTGCCGTCCGACCGCTGTTCGACCTCGACCTGCGCTCGCCGTTCGATCGCACACAGCACGGCTGGTTCGTCGTAGACAACCGCGTGCTCCCCGAACAGATAGACCTTGCCGGGAGCGCTCGAGCGTGTCATAGCCGGCCGTTCGCACGACGACGGTTAATAGCTGTCTTCTCGAGTCACCGTCGAATTCGGTCGAAACTGTTCGGAATACAAGTACGTTTCGGCGACTTGCCGGCCGGCGGAGTCGACGATTCGGTATAACCCCCCGCCGTTCGATGCTCGAGACGAATGCGAACGCCAAACCGACTCGAGAATTCGGGTAGACGGCGACTGCTCCGGGCGGTCGGCGCGGGACTCGCCGCGGGGACGAGTGCGTCGACCGCGGGCTGTCTCGCCTCGATGCCCACCCTCGGCCAGCAGATCAGATACGCCGACGTCGACGTCCCCACGTCCGGCGAGCCGATCTACCGCGAGTGGATCCCCGCACGCTCGGCGCTCGAGCACGCCGACGGCGGGTGGCGAACCGTCCGCTACGCGACGCCGAACGCGATGGGCGAGGACGTCGTCGGAGCGACCGATCCGCTCCCCGAGCAGGTTTTGAGAGCGCGCCTCGACTACCTCGGCGTCGGCTACGGAACCTACGATCACGTTCTGAGCGTCGGCCCGGTCACCGTCTGTCTCGGCTCGTTCGACGCGGCGACGGTCCGTGACACCGTTCTGGAAACCGGCTACGAGGAACGCGGAGACTACGCGGGGTACGACCTGTTCGAACGAACCGACCTCACGCGCGGCGTCGCCGTCCGCGACGGAGCCGTGCTGTTCCGACACAGGGCGGACGCGTCGGGACCGCTCGATCCCGCGGATCTCGAGGTCGTGATCGACGCCGAAGCCGGACGGGTTCTGCGTCGCGCCGACGAGGACGACGCCTTCGACGCCGTCTCCCGTGCGACCGGCTCACATCCCACCGTCCAACTGTTCGAGGGCTGGGGACCGATCGTTCGGGACCTCTCGGAGGGGTTCGCCGCCCGGAGTTCGTCGATGGCCTACGCCTACGACGAGGAGTACGTCTACCACCGGACCGTCTGTCGCTTCGAGGCGGGTGCGGGGCTCACGGCTCGAGAGGTCGAGGACGTCCTCACCCGGCAGAACAGGGTCGTAGAGGCAGACGGGGTCGAGGTCGTGATCGACGAGCCGTTTCTGTGGGTCGATCTGCGAGAGAGCCACGAGGAGTTCCGATCGCGGGTCGGCGACGACCGACGCTATCCACAGATCACGTGGGGCGTCTCCGTCGACGGCGACGGAACGGAATTCACCGTGAGCCACGACGGCGGCGGCCCCGTCGACACTGACCGCCTGACGCTCTATCTCGACTCCCGGTCCCGCGTCGAACCCGGAATCGCCCCCCAGTTCGACGACGAGTTCGGCGTCCTCGAGCCGGGCGACTCACTGACCGTCGACTCGTTCGAGGGTGACCGAGACGACTCCGTCGCGCTGCTGTACAGCCCGCCGGAGACGAACGACGGAACCGTGATGGTCAGGTTCGTCCCCGAGCGCGTCGCTCAGAACGGTGAGTGAGTTGTGTCTCTCGAGTGCCGGTCCGACGGTCTCGTTCGCCGTGGTGGCCACACCGATACCCCCGCGTGGAGTCGGTCCGTCGGTCGAAGCGATTATAGGGCGAATGTCCGATCGAGTAGCCGTGAGTGAGGATCCGCCCCTCGAGACCGTCGTTTCCCTGCTCGACGACGAGTACGCCCGCGCGATCCTCGAAGCCACGCGTACCGAACCCATGTCCGCCAACGAACTGACCGACCGCTGTGACGCCGCGCTGTCGACCGTCTGTCGCCGACTGGAGCGACTCGAGGACGCGAACCTCGTCCGCGAGCGGACCCGACCCCGACCCGACGGCCACCACGACACGATCTACGTCGCGACGCTCGAGGAAGCTCGCTTCCACCTCGATGAGGACGGCTTCTCGTTCGACCTCCGTCGGCGCGACGAGGACGCCGCCGATCGCCTCCAGCGGCTGTGGGGTGATCTCTGAATGCTCGAGACGATCCGTCCGATCGAACTTGCCGTTGGCCTGCTCGCTGCGGGTGCGACCCTCGTCGGCCTCTACATCGGCTACCAGGCGTTCCGGGCGTGGGGTCGCCACCGCGATCCGTCGATGCGCGCTCTCGCGCTCGGATTGATCCTGCTGACGGCAGTCACCTACTCGACGTCGTTCGTCGGCACGGTATTGATCCACCTGCGCCTGCTCTCGCTCCCACAGCAAGACTGGTTCTGGCTCGCCGTCCACGCCTCGCAGTTCGCGGGCCTGGCGCTGATCGCCTACGCACTCCATCGTCGACCCTGATCGGAAATCCCGTCTCCGCTGATCACTCCGCTGCCCCACCTCGAGTCGATCCGGGTAGTCGGACTTATGCCCGTGTCGTTCGAACGCGGCCGTATGTCCCTCGTGCTGCCGAGCGAACTCGTTGTCGACCGCTTTCTGCCGACGGTGCGAGCGATGCTCGCGACGCGTCTCGCTGACCGCGATCTGACCCAACGGGAGATCGCCGCCGAACTCGGCGTCACCCAGGCCGCGGTCAGCAAGTACGTAAGCGGCGAAAGCGGCGGTGACGACCGCTTCCGGGACGACCCCGAGACGGTCGCGACGGTCGAGCGGATCGCCGACGGCCTAGCGAGCGGCGAGATGGACGGCTACGACGCGCTCGCGGACCTTCTCTCGCTCGTCCACAGCCTCGAGGACCGCGGGCCGATCTGTGAACTCCACGAGGAGAAGATGCCCGAACTCCGCGGGCTGGGCTGTGATCTGTGCGTCCGCGGGCTCGATCCCGACCTGCGCGCCGAGCGCGACGTCCTGACGAACGTCCGAGCGGCCGCACGGACCCTCGCGTCGACCCCCGGGATGGCCGACGTGATCCCCAACGTCGGAACGAACGTCGGGATGGCCCTTCCCGACGCCAGCGACGAGACCGACGTCGCGGCCGTTCCCGGGCGGATTTACGCCATGGGCGGCCGGATCGAGATCCCCGCCAATCCCGAGTTCGGCGCGTCGAAACACGTCGCCACCGCGATTCTCGCGGCTCGAGCGACCGATCCCGACGTCCGCGGTGCGGTCAACGTCGCCACCGACGACGCGTTGCTCGATGCCGCCCGCGAGCGCGGCATCGATCCCCTCGAGTTCGACGCCGACTACGAGGATCGGGCCACGCATCTCAGCGATCGGTTCGGAGAACGCGGCTCCGTTCCGCGGGTCGCCTACCACCGCGGCGCGTTCGGTATCGAACCCGCGACGTACGTCTTCGGTGCGACGGCCACCGACGCCGCCGAGCGCGTCGCCGCGTTGCTCGAGGCGTCGACGTCGAGTCGCTGATCCGTCGGTCGTCTCGAGTTCAGCGAGATCCGTCTCGAGTGCGGGGACGGAGACCCACGAGTCTCGAACCGACGAGCGAGTCGACCGCCGGAACCACCAACGTCATATCGCTCGTTCAGAAATACCCGATATCGGAATGGGTCGTTCAAACGGACCGCTGATCGGGATGCTGGCCGCCGTTCTCGCAGTCGTCGCGTTCAGCGTCGGCGGCGCGATGGTCGTCGACCAGCTCGAGGACGATCCCGATCCGGACGAACTCGTCGCCGACGTCGTCGACGACCACGGCGGGATCGAGACGCTCCAGGCCACCGAACGATCCGAGCACGAACTCCACCACGTCGACGACGACGAGCCAACCGTCGTCGCCACGGACGCACGAATCGAGTTGCGTCCCCCCGACCAGCGTCGGACGGAAGTCGTCTCGAAGACCGGCTCCGCGGACGTCCCGGACGTCACGGTGGTAAACGGCTCCACGCGAAGCCACTACATCGCTGACGACGAGCGAGTGATCGTCGACGACGACAGCGACTGGGAGGCGATCCAGTACTCGCCGGAGACGTTCCTCGAGTCGACCGAAACCGAGTACGTCGGGACGGACACCGTCGACGGTCGCGAGACACACGTCGTCGAGGTTCACGCAGTCGAGAACGCGACCGACGACGGCGGACTCGGATTGCTGGTCGGCGACACCGAGTACGTTCTCGGATCGGCGAACGACGTCGACGCGGCGAACGCCACGACGACGGTGACCTGGTGGATCGACGTCGAGGCGACGTACCCGATCAAAGAGCAGGTCGTGACGGAGTACGACGAGCCGCGCCAGCACGCCCTCGAGCGCGAGCGGATGGTTCGGACCGTCACCTACGAGGACGTTCGGTTCGACGAGCCGATTCCGGACGACCGGTTCACGTTCGATCCGCCGGCCGGGGTCGACGTCGTCGAACCCATCGACTCGGCCGACGTCTCGACGATCGACGAGGCAAACGACGCCGTCCCGTTTTCGGTTTCGGAGCCGACGCTTCCCGACGGCTACGAACTGGTCATCGTGACGGCGAGTGAGTTCGACGGCGACGCGACCGTTCAGTTTCTCTACCGCGACGGGGACAGCCTCGAGGACGACGAGATCCTGGGTCGGATCACCGAACGACCGCCGGTGTACGACCCCGAAGACGTCGACAGGGACGGCGTCGGCGACGTCGACGGCGCGTTCGTCTCGACCCCGATGGGAACGACGCTCGTCTGGCACTGTGGCGACGTTCGGTACGAACTCACGCCTGATGTCGACGACGGCGGCGAGGAACTCGCTCTCGAGGTGGCCGAGTCGATGGGCTGTCCGGCGTGAGGACTCGAGAATCGTCGTCAGATCTCCGAAACCTCGGTACAACAGTCCGTTTCAGAACAGTCCGACGGCCAGCCGGTACGGGATCCCGATCGCGAAGATCGCGATCAACGCCGCCGTCGCACCGAGGACGGCGGGCGGGAGCGTCCCTTCGTCGAACTGGAACAGGATGTCGTTCATACCAGGGCTCTCGAGGGCATTCACCTAACTCCTTCGCTCTCCACACGTCGCCGCCGCTCGAGGAACGAACACAGTACGCGAAAACGGCCGAAATGATATCGAAATCGAACCGGGTTAGACGACGCTCTCGAAGTCGTCGAGCGAGTACGATGGCTCGGCACCGCGGCGGTCGAGAACCTCGTTAGCGAGCAGCCAGTAGACGACCGAGAGGGCCTTTCGCCCCTTGTTGTTCGTCGGGACGACGAGGTCGACGTTGCTGGTCTGGTTGTTCGAGTCACACATCGCGATGACGGGAATACCCACCGTGATCGCCTCTTTGACTGCCTGGGCGTCGCCGATGGGGTCCGTGACGACGACGACGTCGGGTTCGATGTAGCCGTCGTACTTCGGGTTCGTCAGCGTGCCGGGGATAAAGCGGCCCGTGCGGGCTCGAGCGCCGACCGCTTCCGCGAACTTCTCGGCGGGGAAGCGACCGTACTGGCGACTCGAGGTGACGAGGATCTGTTCGGGTGAGTAGTTCGCGAGGAAGTCCGCAGCCGTTCGGATGCGGCCGTCGGTCTTCGAGACGTCGAGGACGTAGAGGCCGTCGGTCCGGACGCGGTGGATGAACCGCTCCATATCCTTGGTCTTCTGCTGGGTCCCGATGTGAGCACCGGCACCGAGGTAGTCCTCGACGGGGATCAGCAGGTCGGCTTCCTCGTCGCTCATGACGTCGTCGTCGAGCGTCGGTCCTGCGTCCTCGTCGGGTTCGGCGTCGGCGTCGGCCCCCTCGGCCTCGGCGTCGGCGGGCTGTTCGTCTACTGGCTCGACGTCCTCGTTGGGTTCGGCGGCGGGGCCAGCCCCTTCGGCTGGCTCCTCGTCGATCTCCTCCTCGGCGGCGTCGAGCCCTTCTTGGGTTGCGTCGTTGTCGGTCATGTCGCGTCGTCTGCGATTCTGATGAGCTCGTTCAGTTTTGCGGTTCGCTCGCCGCCGACGGCACCCGTCTTGATGAAGGGTGCGTCGGTCGCGACGGCGAGGTGTGCGATCGTCGTATCCTCGGTCTCGCCCGAGCGGTGGGAGATGACCGAGTCGTAGCCGTTCTCGGTCGCGAGTTCGATCGCGTCGAACGCGTCGGTCAGCGTCCCGATCTGATTTGGCTTGATGAGGATGCTGTTTGCCGCGTCGATCTCGATTCCTTCCGCCAGCCGATCGGTGTTGGTGACGAACAGGTCGTCACCACAGATCAGCGTTCTGTCGCCGACTTCGTCCGTCAGTTCGGCGAACGCCTCGTAGTCGTTCTCGTCGAGTGGGTCCTCGACGTATGCGAGATCGTACTCGCGGACGAGGTCGGCGATATATTCGATCTGCTCGGCCGTATCGCGGCTGATGCCCGCGGACTCGTACTCGTACGTTTCGGAGTCGGCGTCGTACATCTCGGCGGCCGCGACGTCGAGACCAAAGCGGATCTCGAAGCCGACCTCGTCTTCGACCGTCGAGACGGCTTCGTCGACGATCTCGAACGCCTCCTCGTCGTCGACCGACGGTGCCCATGCGCCCTCGTCGCCTTTGCCCGACGGAACGCCGCGTTCCTCGAGTAAGTCTGCGACTTCGCCGTGGACGGCTGCGTTGGCGAAGACGGCGTCTTCGACGCTCGGTGCGCCGACGGGCGCGGCGAGGAACTCCTGGATGTCGGTCGCGTCCGCGGCGTGTTCGCCGCCGCCGACGACGTTCCCGAGCGGCGTCGGGAAGTTCCGGCCACGAAACGCACCGCCTAAGTGCTGGAACAGCGGTGCGCCAAGCACGTCGGCACCCGCCTTTGCGGCGGCCATCGAGATGGCGACTGCGCTGTTGGCACCGATCTCCGAGAAGTCGTCGGTGCCGTCGGCGGCCCGCAGGATCGAGTCGACTTCACGCTGGTTGCCGGCGTAGGCCTCTCCGACGAGTCGCGGGACGGCGTGTTCGCGGGCCGCAGCGATCGCCTCGGTCGGCGCTCGTTCGATCGCTTCGAACTCACCCGTGCTCGCGCCACTCGGCGCGGCCGCACGGCCGAATCCGCCGCTTTCGGTGAGTACGTCCGCCTCGACCGTCGGATTTCCTCGCGAGTCGAGGATGCGCCTGAGCCGGACGTCGGTGATGAGCGTCATTGGAATCGCTCCCCCCGGTCGACGGTAAACGGCAACACGCCGGCGTCGTACTCTTCGGCGGCGATCAGGATCGGCTGGGTCTGGTCGGTCTCGATCAACACCGGTGCACCGTAGGACACCTGAAGTGCCCGCGCACCGAGGATTCGTGCCTTCTCGTAGCGATTGTGGTGTTGCTGTTGCATGTTACTGGTACGGCGAGACGACGTCGACTAAGTCGGTGTGACTGACGAGCATGCGCCGACAGCAGTAGCGCTCGACGCCGAGTTCGTCGAGGACCTCCTTTGGGTCCTCCTCGCCCTCGTTCGCTCGCTCGTCGAACTCTTCCCAGTGTTCGCCGACGACAGTGCCACAGGTGAAACACCGAACCGGTACCATCATACTTGTCTCACCTCAGCGGTACGATTTCTGGTAACGTGCCCGAGCGCCCGGGCCGCCCCACTTTTTCGGTTCGGACTGGCGAACGTCGTTGACCAGCAGCGAGCGATCGAACTCCATGAACGCATCACGGAGTTCGGCGTCGTTCGTGTGCTGGACGATCCCGCGAGCGATGGCGGTGCGGACGGCGTCCGCTTGCCCGGCGATACCGCCACCCTCGACGCGAACGTCGATGTCCATCTCGTCGCGCAGCTCATCACCGGCGATACGGAACGGCTCGAGCATTTTGAGCCGGGACATCTCCGGTTCGACTAGTTCGACCGGTTTCGAATCGATTCGGACGCGGCCCTCGCCCTCGCGTACGGTGGCGCGGGCGACGGCGGTCTTCTTCTTGCCGCTCGTGTTCGTTACCATGTGACGTTAGCACCGAGTTGTTCGCTCACTTCGTGTAGGTGGACGAAGCGGATGTTCGAGAGTCGATCCAGCGACGTATCCTCGAGGATCTCGGCCTCGCGGTCGTCATCTCGCTCGTAGGGATTACCGACGTAAACGCGGACGTTCTCGAACGCCTCGCGGCCACGGGGCTTCTTGTACGGAAGCATGCCTCGCACCGAACGCTTGAAGATCGTGTCCGGACGTCGCGGGTAGTACGGCCCGCTGTCGGAGCCGAGCTGGAGCCGCGTTCGGTAGGTCTCGAAGACGTCTTCCTTGCCGCCGGTGATGACGGCGTCTTCGGCGTTGACGATGGCGATGCGCTCGCCGGCGAGTGCACGCTGTGCGACCTCGCTGGCGACGCGGCCGAGGATACAGTCACGGGCGTCGACGACGACGTCCGCGTCGAACTCGGCGACGCTCATCGGATCACCCGCACGTTGGATCCGTCTGGGTTCTCTTCGAGCACTTGCTCGAGCGGTACTGGTTCGCCGACCTGTTCGATCTTGGTCTCCGCCGAGGACGAAAAGTCGACGGCCGCGACGGTGACGTTCTTCTGTAGCGCGCCGGATCCCAGCACTTTGCCGGGAACGACGACGGTCTCTTCTTCGCGTGCGTACCGCTCGATGCGGCCCAGGTTCACCTCTGCGTGGGTGCGCCGGGGCTTCTCGAGTCGATCCGCGACATCTCGCCAGACGTCGGCGTCCTCGCTGCGGGACGTCGACTTCAGCTCGGCGATGAGATCGGTGAGCCTCGGATTAGTCTTGCTACTCATAGATTTCCTCCAACTGCAGTGAACGCTCGGGGAGATCGTCCTCGAGCGATCGTGGAATCTGTCCGACAGAAGTGATGCAGGGAGCAGGATTTGAACCGCCGGGAGACGATCGGTCTCGCATGCGCTCGACCGCTTCGACTCCCGTGGCTCAAACCTGCATGTTCCATTTTCACGGCTCTTCGGTCGGTCGAGCCGGAAAAATGCAGGGAGCAGGATTTGAACCTGCGGACTCCTACGAGACAGCGCCCTGAACGCTGCGCCGTTGGCCAGACTTGGCTATCCCTGCTCGCACTTCCAGATACCCGTCGCCCCTTCAAACCCCTTTCGATTCCAGTGGACGAACCGCCGTCGGTCTCGTCGCTGACGGCGCCGGCGAGCGGTTCGCGTCGGTCGGGTCGGGGGCGTCGGTTCATTTTAAAGCTGTACTGCCTCTTCGAGTTCGGTCGCGCGCGCTTCGATCGTCTCCGCAGCCCGCGTAACCAGTTCCTCGACCGTGAACGAGCCGTCGGTTTCGACGTGGAAGACGAAGGCGTTCGGGACGTCTTCGATCGCGACCTCCTGGTCGGGATACCGGTTCGTGAGGTCGTGATCGAACTCGCTCGTCGGAACGAGTTCGCCGTCGTCTTCGATCACGCCGCGAACGATCCGTTCGTCGGGTTCTTCGAACTCCGGCACGTCGCCGACGACCTCCACGCGTTGAAGGTGTCGGTAGCCGACCGCCACACCGCCCTGGTGTTTGGCGTGGTTCTTTCCGCGGTCGAGAACGACTTCCGCCTCGGCCTCGAGACGTTGTCCGTCTTTGAGATCGATGATCGGAACGTTCTCGTCGGCAGGCTGAACTAAGCTGTCACTCGAGACGAGATCGCCCGAGTAGGCGGTCGCCGGTCCTTCGACGTCGATCGAGAGCGTGACGGTGTCGTCCTCGACGAACTCGCCGACCGGCGGCGTCGTCAACGGAACGAGTCCGAGTCGCAAGGCGAGTTGCTCGTCGAACATAACCGACGAGTTCTCGACGAACCTGACGGTGTCGATCGCCATGGTCGGCACGTCGGCGATCATCGCCCGACGGATGCCGTTTGCGAACGCGGGCGTCACGCCGCGGACGAGAAATCTGGCTTCTCGATCCTCGCGTTCGACGAACTCGACGTCGTACTCCTCTGTCATGGATCTAGTAGCCGCCTTTGCCTTTCGGTGCGCGCGATCCGTCGTGTGGGATCGGAGTCACGTCCTCGATGCGACCGATTTCGATGCCCGAACGGGCCAGCGCACGAATCGTCGCCTGCGCGCCGGGACCGGGGGACTTCTGGAGATTGCCGCCTGGGCCGCGAACGCGGACGTGTAGGCCCGTGATGCCAGCCGCTTTGACCTCGTCGGCGACAGACTCGGCCATCTGCATCGCCGCGTACGGCGACGCCTCGTCACGGTTCTGTTTGACCGCCGTCCCGCCGGAGGACTTCGCGATCGTCTCCGCGCCCGTGAGGTCGGTCACGGTCATGACGGTGTTGTTGAACGATGCGTGCACGTGGGCGACTCCCCACTTGTCGTCGTCCTGACTCATGTTATTGTCCCTCCGCTCGTTCCGGGTGGAGTTCGTCCGCGAGCGGACTGGTCTCCTCGAACTCGATGCGGTCTTCCTCGTCGACGTCGACGACGTACGACGGGATTCGGTTGCGCTGTCCGTCGATGACGATGTGCCCGTGCGAGATGAACTGGCGGGCCTGCTGGGTCGTGTTCGCGAGTCCCTTTCGGTAGACGACCGTCTGGAGACGACGCTCTAAGACGTCCTCGACCTCGAGGCCGAGAATGTCGCCGAGTTCGTCCGCTTCGTCGAGGATGCCGACGCGTTTGAGCCGACCGAGGAACTCCTCGGAGCGGCGGATGACGGTCTCGTCGCCCTGGGGCTGACCGAGTAGGTCTCGAGCCTCGCGGCGGTAGGAGCGTAGCTCGGACTGTGCACGCCAGAGTTCCTCCTTGTTCGCGAGCCCGTACCGGTCGACCAGCGAGTGTTCGCTCGCGATGCGCTCGCCTTGATACGGATGGTTCGGCGTCTCGTACAGTTTGGTGTTCGTTCCGAGTGGCATTATTCGTCATCCTCCTCGGCGGCAGCTTCCTCCGCCTGTTCCTCCCGGATCTCCTCGACGTTGACGCCGATCGTCCCTTCAGTTCGGCCGGTGGACTTGGTTCGCTGTCCGCGGACCTTCTGTCCGCGCTTGTGGCGAACGCCTTTGTAGGAGTCGATCATCTTCATCCGGTTGATGTCGTGTTGACGGGTCAACTGGAGATCGTTGCCGGTCTCGTGGCTCGTCTCGCCGGTGTAGAAGTCCGCCTGGCGGTTGTTGAGCCAGTTAGGAACTTCGTCGGCGTAGTTCTCGACGAGCGTGACGACCTCGTCGATCACGTCGTCCTCGAGTCGACCGAACGTCGCCGTCCGATCGACACCCGCTTCCTCGGCGATGATTCGGGCGGTTCGTCGACCGATCCCGTTCATCTCCGAGAGCGAGCGCTCGACGGACTTCGTCCCATCGAGGTCAGTCTGACCGATGCGGACGAAGTACCGAAGGTCTTCGTCGTCCTGTTGTTCTTGAGGGTCTTCCTCGCTCATGTGTCGTGTATCTGTGTCTGGTCTGCGCGCGTTGCAACGTCGGCTGACGGAAACATCAGCCTCGTGTATCCGACGTCGTGGCGGGGATTCGAACCCCGGAGGCTTGACGCCACATGGTTAGCAACCATGCGCCTTGGGCCGCTTGGCTACCACGACACCGTGTCTCTATCATCGCCCTCGCGGACTCGGGGACCGCGTCCCCTACACGTATCGTACTCAAACGTACCCCGGTCGGGTACTTAAGCGCAACGAAACTCCCGGACCGATGGAACTTATTATCCGTCGATCGAGTAACAGTTCGTAGATGTCTCGCGCTCGAGGGGCCACCCGACTCGTGGTCGCGATCCTCGGTATTGCGGCGGTCGCGATCGCAGCAGCGACGATCTCCTCCACCGTCGAGTACGGCGGGGACGGTGATCCCGGCGAGGTGGGGCCGGAGGGCATACCGGTCGAGGAAACGAGAGAGCCGGCGCTCGAGATGCCGCTGTTTCTCGAATTGCTCGTGGTCGCCCTCGTAATTCTCGCCGTCGCAGTCGTCGTCTGGTATCTCGTGACTCAGTACGAAGTGATCGCGAAACGGTTTGCGGTGGCGTTCGTGCTCCTGTTGCTCGCCGGCGCGTTCGTGTACCTGCTCGGTCGGCTCGGCGTGTTGAACCCCGAGGCGCTGGAATCGCCGCCACCACCTCCCGAAGGGACACCCGGCGACGGCGATCCGGGCGACGGCGAGGGCACCCAACAGCCGTTCCCGATCGGCCCGTTGTTCTTCGTGATCACGGCGCTTGCAGTTGGGCTGGCCGTCGCGCTCGCCTGGACCGGCGGGAAGCGTCGGGCGTACGCGAGCGAGGAGGGTGCCGACGGAGTCGACGAAGCCCCCACCGAGCAGTCCCACGCCGCAGTCGGCGCGGCCGCCGGTCGTGCCGCCGAACGGATCGAAACGAGCCGCGACGTCGACAACGAGATCTACCGTGCCTGGCTCGAGATGACTCGACCGCTCGAGGTTGACCGCCCGGAGACGAGCACACCGGGGGAGTTCGCAGGTGCGGCGGTCGAGGCAGGACTCGCCCGGGAGGACGTCGACCAGCTTACGTCGCTGTTCGAAGACGTTCGGTACGGTCACGCGGAGACGACCGACGAGATGGAATCCCGTGCGATCGCCGTACTGCGCCGAATCGAAGACGAGTACGCGGACGTCACCTCGGAATCGATCGCGGACGCAGGCCCGGAATTCAGCGCCAACGTGGGCCCCGAGCCCAGCGTCGACGCCAGCCCCGATTCGACCGACGATGCCGGTCTCGAGTCGCCATCCGAAGACGAACCGGGTGATCGACGGTGAGCGATCGGCCGGAAGGCGGGAGAGTCAGACCGATCCCCGTCGTGGCCACCGTCCTCGCGTTCGTCGGTGGAATCGCTGTTCTCGCCGGACTCGGGACGCTGACGCTGACGCAGGCCTCGGTCGGTATCATCGGAGCCATCTCGTTGATCGCCGCGTTCGTGAGTTTTACTCACCGGCGCGACGCTCGTCAGTACCGGTCGACGCCGGACCCCGAACGGCGAACCCCGGCGTCGATTCCCGGCGGCCGCCTTACCGATGCGATCGCGCAGTTCAACTCCCGCGAGGTCGGCCGGAGCTACGTAACCCGTCGGAGCGTCAACGGGCTTCGATCCGCCGTGACGGCAGTTCTTACACGATTCCAGGGACGGTCCGAGGAGGAGGCGTCCGCGGCGATCGACGACGGCTCCTGGACCGAGGACCCGATCGCGAGCGCGTTTCTCTCGGAGGACATCGATTCGCCACCCCAGTCGGTTCGCGATCGGATCACCGACCGGATCGGCCGCGACGATCCGTATCGCCGCGGCATTCGACGAACCGCGGTCGAGATCGCCCGAATCGGCTACGGCGAACTGGGCGGACGACCGACCCCCGAGAACGTTCCGATCGAAAACCGGGACGCGACGGGAAGCCGCGTCGACGCACGAACCACGGATCGACGCCTCGAGGCCGGAAGCGTACACGAGCTTCCAATGCGACCGACCGGCCACTGGACCGGGGTCGGAGTGGTTGCGCTGGTCGCGATCGGCATCGGAACGTTCGCCGAACTCTCGGCGCTGGTCCTCGCCGGCGTCGTCGGGATCGGCTACGCCGGGTTCGCGTACCTGAGTTCGCCGCCGTCGCCGACACTCGAGATCGAACGGACGCTGAGCGACGACGATCCGGAGCCGGGAGACGAGATCGACGTCGTGGTCTCCGTTAGGAACGTCGGATCGGGGCCGATTCTCGATCTCCGATACGTCGACGGCGTGCCCGCCGACTTGCGCGTCATCGAGGGCACTGCCAGGATCGGAACGGCGCTTCGACCCGGCGAGACCGCCACGCTCGAGTACGGGTTGACGGTCACCACTGGAACCCACGAGTTCGATCCGGCGCTCGTCGTCACGCGGGACCTCTCGCGGTCGGCCGAACGCGCCCACTACGTCGGCGCACCGACGACGATCGTCTGCGAACCGGTGTTTCGCCCGATCGACGCCCCCGTCCCGTTACAGGCAGCGACGACCCGGTTCACCGGCCGACTCACGACCTCCACCGGCGGCTCCGGCACCGAGTTCCACTCCGTTCGGGAGTACCGGCGAAACGACCCGCTCAACAGAATCGACTGGAATCGACACGCCCGGACGGGAGAACTCGCGACCATCGAGTTCCACCAGGAGCGTGCCGCCCGCGTGTTCGTCCTCGTCGACGCGCGGAAAGCCGCCTACGTCGCACCGTCTACCGGCGCTGTCCACGCGGTCGAACGCTCGACCGACGCGGCGGCGAGGATCGCGGCGACGTTGCTCGAGTCCGGGGATACGGTCGGCCTCGGGGCGATCGGTCCGACCTCGCGCGCCGAGCGAGGGGAGGAAGACATCTGTTGGCTCCCGCCCGCGTCCGGGAGTCGCCACCGGATACAGCTTCGCGAGACGCTTGCAACTCATCCGCAGTTTTCGCCAGTCGCTCCGTCGCGGGATGGCCGGTGGGTGAGCCAGCTTCGAACCCTTCGGCGACGACTGTCGGCCGAAACGCAGATCGTCCTGTTGACTCCGCTAGCCGATCGCGCAAGCCTCGTCATCGCTCGACGGTTGGCCTCTCACGGTCACGCGGTGACCGTCGTGAGCCCCGATCCGACCGCCGAGGAGACGACGGGCCAACAACTCGCACGGGTGGCCAGACGGGTCCGGCGGTTCGATCTCCAGCGATCCGGTATCCCGGTCGTCGACTGGGGACGAACCGATTCGATCGACGAGCTGTTCGCCCGATACGAGGCGACGATCGCCGGTGGTCGACGATGAGCGAGGTCCAGAGCGCCGACTCGGCGGACGCCAGCGCGGCTCGAACCGCCGGAGAGGGAGACGAACGCCGGAAAGAAGCGGACTCGAACGAAGATGCAGACGGTACTTCGCGGGCTGAAGACGGTGCCCGCGAACGGTCCCTCGAGTCCGACGGTATCACTCGGCGGCCGACAGTCGTCGCCAGTACCGTCGCACTCGCCGCCGTCGCGCTCGCGCTGGTGATCGTCGCCTCGGCTTCGCTCACAGGGGGCGGGGTCGTCCTCGCCGGTGGCCTCGCGCTCGCCTGGGGGCTGATCGGGCCCGTCCCCGGGAGCAGACGGTGGCTCGTCGACGCCGGATCGCTCGCCGCGTTCGCCGGCGTCGTCGTCTCGGGACTCGAGGGGGCGCTCGTCGAACCGACGCTGGTCGCGACAGTGTGTGCCGTCGTCGCGTGGGATCTCGCCGGAAGCGCGATCGATCTCGGCGACCAGCTCGGCCGCGAAGCCGACACGCGGCGGCTCGAGGGGGTTCACGCGGTCTCGAGCGTTCTGGTCGGGCTGGCAACGATGGCGATCGGCTACGGGACGTTCGTGTCGGCGGCCGACGGTCAGCCCGTCGCCGCGGTGGCGTTGCTGTTGCTCGCGGGTACACTTGCAACGATCGCGCTGGGGATCCGTCGAAGCTGGCGTGGGTGATCGGTTCGTGCCTCGCCGGTTCCGGACGGCGAAAATATCGGGTCAGGGGCGGACGGAGTCGACCGACGTCCCAGATCAGGCCGGCAAGTCGAGATACTCGTCGTTGAGTTCCCACTCGCCGTCGCCGTTTCGGATCATATACTCTCCGTAGTAGGGAACGCGGTTCGCGACGACCTCGCGGAACGCCTCGCGAATTTCGGGTTTGGTCATCTCGCCCATCGACTTGAGATCGTCGTTGCGGTTCAGACAGCCCTTCAGATAACCCTCGTGGGTGACCCGCACCCGATGGCAGTTCGCACAGAACGTCGGGTTCTCGACCGGGTCGACGATCTCGACCATCCCCCGACCGGCGTTCTCCGACGACGAGCGCTCCGCGTCGTCCGCCGCGATCCAGTAGCGCTTGCGGTCGTGCATCTCCCGGTGTTCGACCTCGTCGGCTTGCTCCTCGAGCCAGCCGTGGACGCGTTCGATGTCGACGTTCCACTCCGGCTTGCCCGTCAGTTCGGGCATGTACTCGATGAGCTGTAACTGGAGGCCGTCGTTCTCGGCGACGTGGTCGACCATCTCCGGCACGTAGCCGGCGGTGTGCTCGAAGACGACCATGTTGAGCTTTACCGGGTCGAGTCCCGCCTCGAGGGCGGCATCGACGCCCTCGAGTACCTTCTCGTAGGCACCGCTTTTCGTGACGGCGGCGAAATCTTCGGGGTCGAGGGCGTCCTGAGAGACGTTGACTCGCTCGAGTCCGGCCTCGACGAGGTCCTCGGCGCGGCCCGGAAGGAAGGTACCGTTGGTCGTCAGCGAGACCTCCATCTGGTCGGGCGTGCGTGCGATGATCTCTTCTAAGTCCTGTCGGAGCATCGGCTCGCCGCCAGTGAACTTGACCGCATCGACGTCGAACTCCGCGGCGACCTCGAGAAAGCGCACGACGTCGTCGGTCTCCATCTCGTCGTCCTGGGGGTCCATCGGTCCGCGAGTATCTCCGAGTCCCTCGTTGTGGCAGTAGACACAGTCGAAGTTACACCGATCTGTAAGAGAGACGCGGACGCCGGTAACCTCGCGTCCGAAATCGTCGGTGAGCATGTAAATCGGTTGCAGCCGGATCCGCTTAAACTCGCCGGATATATCGGAGGTTCGTAACCAATTTCAGTTTCCCCACGGACCGTGATCCGAGTGGACAGATCCCCAGACCCAAAACATCAAAGATTTATTATTTTGTATCGGTCCTCGACTCGAGTCGGTCGGCCCACGCGAGACGGACGACACCGACGACGGCGTGGTCGGGCAGACGCGACCGATACACAGGCGTCGGCAGAAGACCTACCCCCTCGAGTCGCAAACGACACCCCATGGACGACGACATGCTCGACGATCAGCGACGGCTCGTCGAACTCATCGAAGAGGAGGGGTGGGACGTCACCGACCTCGAGATTTCGGCCTACGACAGCCCGTGGTCCGACGAGGACGATCCCGAGGCGACGGTGACGATCACGGCTCGAAAACCGTACGAGAGCGACGGAGAGGGAGGTGAAGACGACGAGAATCCGTTCCGTTTTAAGTAGACGATTTCGCCAACGGTCTTCAGACGGACAGCAGACCGTCTCAGACGGATTGTTGTCGCCTGTTACCGTTATCGCCCGAACGAGGTTGTCGATCACCGATACCGAACGACGACGGTCCGTATCAGCCCTTGATGTTACAGATGGGGAACGTTCGCGCCACCTTGTCGCCGATGCCCAGCGCGTCCGAGACGCGAACGACCTCGTCGACGTCCTTGTAGACGCCGGGCGCCTCCTCGGCGATCGTCGCGCCCGACTGCGCTTTCACGTAGACCCGATCCTGCTCCTCGAGTGCGTCCTGGACGTCGCCGCCCCAGTACTCGTTTTTCGCCTGCGTGCGGCTCATCAGTCGACCGGCACCGTGGGCTGTCGAGCCGAACGTGAGGTCCATCGAGTTCTCGCCACCGCGCAGGACGTAGCTGCCCGCGCCCATGCTGCCGGGGATGATCACCGGCTGACCGACGTCGCGGTACGCGTTTGGAACGTCGGGGTGGCCCGCGGGGAACGCTCGCGTTGCGCCTTTCCGGTGGACGTAGAGCTCTCGGTCCTCACCACCCACGGTATGGGTCTCCTTTTTCGCGATATTGTGGGCCACGTCGTACAGTAGCTCCATCTCCATTTCCTCCCACGGCCGATCGAAGACGCGCTCGAAAACCTGCCGCGTGCGGTGCATGATCAGCTGGCGGTTGACCCACGCGAAATTGATCGCGGCGTTCATCGCCCCGTAGTAGTCTTCTGCGAGCTGTGAGCCGGCAGGTGCGGCCGCGAGTTCCTTGTCCGGCAACTGATCCAGCAGGCCCTGATGTTGCTGCTCGATCTTGCGCAGGTAGTCGTTACACGTCTGGTGACCCAGTCCGCGCGAGCCACAGTGGATGAGAACGACGATCTGGTCTTCCTCGAGACCAAAGGCTGCACCCACCTCGTCGTCGAAGACGTCCGTGACGCGCTGGACCTCGAGGAAGTGGTTGCCCGAACCCAGCGAGCCGATCTGGTTCTTGCCGCGGTCTTTGGCCTTCTGGCTGATTTTCTCCGCGTCCGCCCCCGCGCGAACCCCCTCGTCCTCGCAGTGGAGCAGGTCTCCCTCGACTGCGTGACCGTTCTCGAGAGCCCAGTCGACGCCTCGCTCCAGAATTTCCTCGACGGTGTCGACGCCGGACTCGACGATGCCGCCACCACCAAGACCTGACGGAATATTGGCAAAGAGGGAGTCGACGAGTTCCTCCTCGCGACCCTGAAGGTCGTCGTACGTGAGGTTCGTCCGCATCATTCGGACGCCGCAATTTATATCATATCCGACAGATCCGGGCGAGATACAGCCCTCTTCGGCGTCGATCGCGCCGACCCCACCGACCGGGAAGCCGTAGCCCTGGTGGCCGTCGGGCATACAGATCGCGTAGTTCGTGATCCCCGGCAGATGGGTCGTGTTTTTGATCTGCTCGAGCGTCTTGTCCTCTTTGATCTCCTCGAGAAGCGCTTCACTTGCGAACACTCGCGCAGGTGCGCGCATGTCCCCCTCCTGGGGAATCTCCCAGACGTACTCACGCACTCTCTCGAGCGTGATGCCGTCGGCGTCGAACGTGACGTTGCTCATGCGCGACACTCCGACCGCGACGATGAAAGATGTTCGTCTCTCCGGTCAGTTCGTTTCCAGTTCGGATCTGTCTCACGGACGGTATCGACTGGCTCACGTTGCGTCGGAGTCGACCGGCGGGATCAGTCGGCCTCCGTCGGCGTCGCATCCGCGCGCTCGAGGTTGCTCTCGAGGCGTTCGAGGTGACTGTCCACCGCGTAGGGGCCGCTCCCCGTAATGAGAAGTGCCGAGGCCATCCCGAACAGTGCGACGTGGGCGAGGACAGGGTCGTCGGGGAGGGCAAACAGCGTCAGCGTGAACATGCCGATCGCCGTCGTCGCGCTCGCGCGGGTGAAAACGCCGAATAGCAGCGCCAGTCCGAGTGCGGTTTCGGCCAGTCCAGCACCCAGTACCCACAACTCCGGCGCGACGGGGACGACGGCGGTGAGGTCGTACCGGTCGACGACCGAGAGCGCGAGTCCCGGCTGAAGGATCTTCTGGGTCACGCCGAGGAAGACGAACGTCGCCCCCAGCCCGATCCGCAGGATCGTGGGTAGGAGCCGCTCTGTGGAGTCGATCCGCGCCCGAAACGCTCGCGCGCGATCGTGGATCGGATCGAGCTGCCGAGAGAGCGTTCCCGGTGATCCCGCCACTCGCCCGAGGACGTGGTCGGCACTCGGCCGTCCGGCCCCGATCAACGCAATCGCTGTGAATCCGCCGACGAACTCGAGTTGTAACAGCAACGTCGGCCAGATCGCGACGCCGACGAGATAGACGGCGAGGCCGAGAAGGGCAACGAGGCGGGTCGCGAGCCCGAACAGCAACAGGAACCCGATCCCGACCTGGAGGATCCGAAACTCGACCTCGACGGCCGGACTGACGAAGTAGCCGCCGAATCCGGCACCGATCAGCGGGATGCCAATCGAGATCCGCAAGAGCCAGGGGACGTACTCGACGTACTCCCGCATCG
Organism: Natrialba sp. INN-245; assembly: GCF_009807105.1. NCBI lineage: Archaea > Methanobacteriati > Methanobacteriota > Halobacteria > Halobacteriales > Natrialbaceae > Natrialba > Natrialba sp. INN-245. Next base: position 91,501 of record NZ_WUBV01000036.1, read on the forward strand.
CGGACCGAAACGTCGCGAGGTCACGCTGGAGTGGCCGAAACGCGAGGTAGCCGGCGACGACGGCGAGGACGACGACGGCACCGCTCACCAGCGGCCCGACGACGAACGGATCGGCCAGCCCCTCGCCGAGAAGCTCCGAGAGGCCGACGTCTCGCTCCTCGTCGACGACGTACTCCTCGTGAGCGGCGGCCGGGACGACGGTCCAGACCAGCGTGGCGAGGACGAGTAACGCGAAACTGACGCCTGCCCTCGAAGCGCGAGCGAAGCGGCTGATCACGCTCGAGGATATCACTGTGGGAGTCAAATAGCACCACCAGGCGGATCACTGCTCGAGAACGGACAGTGATCACCACGACGGGCTGTTGAAAATTGTTCCGACGCCACCGCGACTCCCCGCCGATTGCACCGACAAACAGTTCCAACTGCCCGTCTCAGACGTCGAAGACGACGTACGCCTCCCAGCCGCCGTCGACGCGCTCGAGTCGCATCTCCGAGTACGTGACCGCCTTTATTTCGCGGGCGTCGATCTCCGTCAGCGGGACGCCGCGGGCGCTGGCCTCGAGTGACCACTCGTCGGTGCCGGTGTCCGACCGTTCTCCCGTACCGGATCCGGGGCCACTGACCGCGTCGACACGGTGATCGACCGGGAGTTCGCCCCGAATGTCACGGCGGTAGATCAGTTCGTCGAGATAGTCGAACAACAGCGCCTCACGGCTCTCCGCGGCGACGGCGACCGAGAATCGCTCGCCGCCGGCGTCTTCGAACTCGTCCCAGGAGGCCGCCGCCAGGCCGTTTGCGACCGCCGCGAAGGCGGACTCGAGGGAATCCCCGGTAGCTGCGACGGCGATGTCGGCGGTGTGATCGCACAGTTCGTACCTCATGACCACAACGTAGAACCGACGTGGTCGTATGCTCGTCGCTTCCGGTACCCGAGAGGGCGGATAGGAAACCGTGTGAACTGTTTTCAGTTACGATAAACGAGTGCGAAAACCGAACTCGATCGTCCCATGGAAGTGGTTACCCGAGGGGTGGATGTCCGACGTTATGGATCGACTTCCGCCGGTGGAATTATATTGACGACGATGATAGGGTGTGGTAGTGAGCGTCAACATCGACAGTCGCGTCGTCACGCCGGGGAGTGACGACTTCGTCGACGAAGCCTGGCAACTCAAAGAGGAGATCAACCGCCAGGAAGGCGTGCTCAAACAGCGGTACGACTTCTTTACGGACGCGTACCGTCGCTCGAAAGTCCACTGCTACGTACGAGAGGGGGAACTGATCGGGTTCGCGGCGGTTCGACGCGATGGCTACGTTCTCTTTCTTGCCGTCAGCCGCGAGTGTCGAGGTCGGGGAATTGGGAAGCGACTCATCGCACGGGTCGCCGACGACCACGATACGATCACCTGCCACGCCCGGACGAGCAACGAGAACGCCCTCCAGTTCTACGAACACCTCGGGTTCGAGATCAAACGGCGAATCGACAACTACTACGAGGACGGCGGAGACGCCTACTACCTAAAACTCGGCTCCGACGTCGGGATTACCGACCGAATCTCAGATATGATGCGACGTTGATAGCCGTGTCGTCCGCAGCCGTCGACCCGCGGATCGTTCAGTGAGACGATCTGTGAGAACTGACTGCCGGTCGATCGCAGACCGGCGAGCGATCGACCGGGACAGGCACATAACGGCTCGTGTGAGGGACGTGGTATCGTGTCCGTTTCCGATACAAACGATCGGCACGACAACCTATTGCACTGGAGGTCGTTAGTGCAGACGATGCCCGAGACGATCCGCGTCGGACGAAAGGAACTCACGTCGAGGGAAGTCCTCCGGGAGCTCAAGGACGGAAATCGCGTGATCGTGGAGGTGAACGTTCTCGGAACGACGATGAACATGGCGCTCAGACGCCACGCGGGAACGTACTACTGCGATACGCCATTGAAGTTGCTCACGTACGAAACCGACGAGGAGATGCAAACCTGTCTCGAGCGGTATCGCCTCGCCACACCGGATTCAGCGACACCGACCGAGGAAACTGGCTCGTCGCCGTCTGCAAAGGAGTGACCCCTCGTGGAAGCGACGAGACGCCACGAACCTCCACAGACTTAGGTGCTGGCGCACGAATCACGAACTATGTCCGACCGCGAGCAGCAGATGGAAGACCTCATGCTCGTCGAGCGGCCGGAGTTCGAACGGATCATGGAGTGTGTCTTCGGAGTCCAGGCCCACGAGACCCGCACGTACTTCCAGTTACACGAGCTTCCGGGGAGTACGGTCGCAGAACTCGCCGACGAACTCGAGCGCGACAGGAGCAACGTCAACCGTTCGCTGTCGACGCTGCGAGAGACGAACCTGGTCGAGCGTGAACGACGCCTCCTCGACGGAGGTGGGTACGTCTACCAGTACTTCGCGATTCCGGTACTGGACGCACAGGAACGGATGCACGAAGCGGTCGACGAGTGGGCAGAAACCGTCCACGAACGGATCGAGGAGTTCGGTCCGTGAACTGACTTGATACGGGTTGCTGTACGTCATTTCCGGCGCAACCGCCGCCCGGGTCGCGGTTGCAACGGTGGACTCGCTACACTCCTCCACCGAGACTCGTCTCACACGGTTCGACTCACCGCCGGTAAATCGGTACAGGAATCCGTATGAGTGGAGGGGTGTTTGGTATTGATCACACACGACCGGGATAGGTCTATTCTTCTAACTCCGGAATAGACGGGTATGGTACCCGAACCCACACGAGCCGTCGACCGAAGACGACTGCTCGCTGCGATCGGAGCGGGCAGCGCCCTCACCATCGCAGGGTGTCTCGGCGAGGAGGAAACGGACGCCGAGACGGACGACGGCCCGAGAGAAGAGGACGAATCCGAAAGTGAAGCCGACGACGGAGACGAGGACGAAGCGGCCGAACTCACGAGTCTCGAGCCGGGTCCCGACGGTCAGTCACTTTCCGAGGAAGATCTCGCGTCGCTCGTCGCCGCCTTCGACGACCAGCCGATGAACGACGACCAACACGAGATCGAGGGTGACGAGCGAAGCTACACGCCGCGACACGTCTGGAAGTGGGTCAGCGACGAAACCCTGATCGGCCTCCATTTCGACGAGCCGAATCCGGAGGAAGCCACGGCGCTCGATTACATCACGATCGGCAAGAAGGGGGTGTTCACCGAAGAGAGTCAGCCTGACGAGGAGTTTACGCACTTCCACCAGCACACCGCCGACGGCTGGGAGGCCAGACACGGCGGCGAGACGGGCGACGAGGGGTACTGGCTGACCCACATCGCCGTCCGCGAGATCGAGTACCCGTTCCACGACGATCCCATCGAGCCGATGGTCGAACGGCTTCATGCCGACCCCGCCCGAAGACGGAAGCGACGGTCACGACACCGACTGGGACGCACCCGGCGGCGGAGAAGGTGGACTCTCCGACGAGCAACGAGACGAGCTCGTCGACGTCTTCGACGACGAGTGGACGAACGATGCCCAGCAGGAAGCGAACGGCTACACGCCGTCACACGTCTGGAAGTTCGTCGGCGAAGACGTGCTGATGTTCCTCCACTTCGACGAGCCCGACCCCGAAGAAGCGAACGACCTCATCTACTTCGGGATCGGCGTTCGCGGCCAGTTCGTCGACGACGATCGTCCCCAGTCGGACGATTTTACCCACTTCCACCTCTGGGAGGCGGACAGCTGGGAAGCCGGTCACGATGGACAGGATCCGGACCAGCACGGCTTCTGGCTCGTCCACCACGCCGTCCGTCCCCTCGAGATGCCCTGGGGTGACGTCGAGGTCGGCATCGACCGCGAGTTCATGCCCACCCCGCCGGAGTAACCACCGATGGACGCTACTCGAGCGAATCGTCGTCGGATGCTGGCGGTCGTCGGTGGATCTGTCGCCTCGAGCGTTGCGTTCGCCAGCTGTCTCGACGATGGCCAGCAATCGGAAGAAAACGACGAGGGGACGGCTGAGAACACGGAGCCGGCGGGAAGTAATGTGACGGCCGACGACGGGATGGAGGACGCTACCGATGGAGAAAACGAGAAACGAGCTACGGAAGGAAACGACGAGGGCTCGACCGACGCCATCGAGGAAATCGACGAGGAGTTCGTCGACCGGACCGGCGAGGAAACCGTCGAAATCGAAACTCGCGAGGGGACGGGCGACGAACCCGCGTTCGTCTTCGATCCGGCGTTCGTCCGCGTCGACGAGGGATCCGTGGTCGAGTGGGTCAACACGGACGGCGTCTTCCACACCGCCACCTCGAGCGACTCCATCGACGACCGAAGCGGCGGCGAGGAGTTCGACGAAACCATCGCGAGCGAGGGTGAGACGTTCGAGTGGGAGGCGACGGAGGCCGGCGTCCAGCCGTACTACTGCTCGCCTCACGCTGGGTTCATGTACGGCGCACTCGAGATCGTGTGAACCGCCTCGGGGTCAAGTCCCGAGGTACTCGGCCTGTTCCGCCTGTAGACGATCGGATTCCGGCAATCGAGGTCTCGAATACGACGGGCGACGCCTCGCCCGTGTTCGCCGAGAAGAGAAGGCACTTGCCCGCGCGGGCCGTCGGTCCGTTCGTGAGCGAGGTGTCCCCACGACGCGTCGAAGTCTATCCGGGCCGCGAGGTGGTCGTCGAGTTCGATCCCGACCTCACGTTCGAGTGCGTCGAAGACTGCACCTGGTGTTGTCACCACGGCGTCTTACTCTACGATCGGGACCTCCTCGAACTCGCCCAGCGGGCGAACTTAGCGGAGACGACGACCGACTTCCGCGGCGAGAAGTTCGTCACTCGCGAGGAGAAAGACCGGGACGATCACGTCGCTGAGGACGGGAACGCCTGTGCCTTTCTCCGCGAGGACGGCCTCTGTTCGCTTCACCTCGAGGAAGGGTGGAAACCGACGCGGTGTTCGGTGTTTCCGCTTGCGGTCTGGCTCGAGAATGGCGACCTCCACGTCGACATTCGGGAGTCGGCACACGACCACTGTGAGGGGTTGAACGTCAGCGACCGCTCCGTCGTCGACAATTTGGAGGCGTTTCTCCCCGAATTGCTGTGGGAACTCGAAAACCCGGATTCGGATCGCGAACTCTGAACGGAGGTCGGCTGTATCGGTACTCGAGGTCCGTCCGCGCGCGGGATCGTCGGTACGCGGAGTGGTACCATGCATCTCCAATGATTTAAACGTACACCGCCCGTAGTAAGTGTGTGACAGAAGAATCCGGGCGACGGAACCTCCGTATGCCCAACAGCGATGAAGTATTTGCCGTCGTAACCGAACACCTTGGTGGCAACCACGTGCAGCTCCGTTGTGAAGACGGTGAAGAGCGTCTGGGCCGAATTCCGGGTCGAATGAAGTACCGTACCTGGATCGAACAAGACGACATCGTCGTCGCCGAACCCTGGGACTGGCAGGACGAAAAGGCCACCATCGAGTGGCGCTACACCAGCCAAGACGCAGACCAGCTCCGCCGCGAAGGTCATATCGACTAAAATTGCCGAATTCTCTCGAGTGCATCGCCCGATAGCGCATGCTGTGTCGGTCCGTGGGAACAGTACCGAGACATCCTCGAACCAACGACGGTCCAGTGGTCTCACCGGCGACGAGTTCCGACAGATTCTGATCCCCGCTGAAACGCTGTCCGAGAGCGCCTAGAACAGGGAACGATCAGCCAGCCCCAGCCAGGTATAAACCACATATCGAGATATAGAAAACGGGGAGTTGCCACTGAGTAAAGTCGAACAGGGTGATTTCTACGAACGCACCGCAACGAACGGGATCGCACCGGCCGTCGACGGGTTCGACTCGAGAAATGCATTCGGGGCGGCCCGAAACGAGCCGAACGAACCACTCCCCCGAACGTTATACGATCGACGAAGAAAATGTAACCGGTGATGAACGACGACGAACTCCGTCGCGAAGTCGAACGACTTCGCAACGAGGTCGACGCCCTCCATCGTCGACTCGAGGCGGTCGAGTCGGAACCACCGTCCGAGTCCGGCGAAAGTGACGGCGTCGACGGCCCGGACGAACAAACTGCCACCGAGGAGACCGAGACAACAGAAGCCGAATCAGGCAATCCATCAGCGTCGGCGGACAGTGCGGTGACGAAGTCGACCGGCGGCGAGACGCTCAGCGACCGGCTGGCAGCCGACCGGGACTGGGAACTCGCGCTCGGGGTTCGCTGGCTCGGGCTCGTCGGCGCGCTCGCGCTCGTCGTCGGCGTCGTCTTCTTCGTTCGCCTCGCGATCGAGATCGGGCTGCTCGGACCGGGCGGACGAGTTGCACTCGGTACGCTCACCGGCGTCGGATTGCTTGCAGGTGGCCGCTTCGCGGCCACCCGACAGGGATACCGTCGCTGGGGACGCATCGCCGCAGGAACCGGGCTGGCGATCGCCTACTTCAGCGTTTACGCCGCCTACGGCTTCGAGAGCTATCGCGACGCGATCGGAACTCCGCTGTGGGCAGCCCTCGCCTCGCTGACGGCGCTCGTTGCGGTCGCGGCGATCGTTTCGGTCCGCGACCGAGCCCCGTTCGTCGTCGGCGAGGCCTTCTTGCTCGGCTACGTGACTGCCACGCTGAGCACCGACGCCGCTACTGTCGTCCTGACCCCAGCGTACGTCCTCTTGCTCGGCGGCGGGATCGTCGCAATCGCGACGGTTCGACCTTGGGGTCGGCTCGTCAGCGCCAGTACGTTCGCCACCTACGGAGTCCTGTTGTTGTGGGTCGTCGATCTCGAGCCGCCCGCCACCGCCATCGGTGTGGCCGGCGTCGCCGCCTTCGCCCTCTTCTTGGTCGGGGGGTACGTGCTCCGCCGGTCGGATGTCGACCCCGAACTCGAGTCCACGCACAGCCGGATCCATCGCGCCCGGTTGGCCGTCACCACCGTCGCCAACGCCGGTTTCGCGACGCTGTTTCTCGAGATCGCTCTCCGGGAAGGGTTTCCCGAGGTAGCGATCGACGGGGTCGGTGCGATCGCGGTCGCCCTCGCGCTCGCCGCGACCTACGCCGTGACGGACCGCGCCCCGGTTCGACGCGACGGAGCGGCGGCCGCGGGGTCCGTCGCCTTCCTCGCCGGCGGGGTCGCGATGGCCGTCGGAACGTTCGCGACCACCGTCGGCGCACTTGCCGTGATCGGTGGGGCGGTCGCACTCTCGACAGAGGCTGACGCGCCCGCGTTTCGGGTCGGCGCACACGCCGTCGCCAGCGCGCTCGTCCTCAAACTGCTCGCCGTCGATGCGACGGAGCTCCCGGCGTTCGACGCCGCGGAGCCAATCGTGATCCTGACCGGCCGTCCCGTCGCGTTTGTGCTCGCGATCGGCGTCTTCTACGCACTCGCGTGGTGGTTCTCGCGAACCGACGTGCTGACCGATCTCGAGCGTCGGTTCCTGCCCGCGACGGTCGCGAACTATGCGATCGTTGCCACGGGACTCGGCGTGATCGTCCTCGCCCTCGAGCTATCGGGACTCGGCGTATCGATCGCGTGGATACTGTTCGGCTCCGCTCTGCTCGGAGTTGGGATAGCGACCGACGTTCGAGGCGTCCGCGCGCTCGGCATCGCCGTCCTGGGGCTTGCCACCGCGAAGGTGTTTCTCTTCGACACGCGGGATCTCGACACCGTCGCCCGGACGCTCTCGTTTCTCGTCCTCGGGGCCGTGCTGTTGATCGCCTCCTACGTCTACGCGCGGTCGCGGGGCGACGTCGAGACGGGCCTCGAGTTGCCGGAACGGGGCGGCGAGTGACTCACCGGGTCGCGCTGCGCCACGCCTTCAGGTCGACGACGGCACCGTCGATCGAGGACGGATCGGCCTCGGTCGCCGCCCAGACGAACATCGGCGCGACGGTCTCGGGGTCGCGTCCGGTACCGTCCGTCAGCTCAGTCGCGACCTGTCCGGGATCGAGACAACAGACGGTCGCTTCGGTGTCGGCGGCGAACCCCCGAGCGATCGCCTCGGCGGCGGCCTTCGAGACGGCGTACGATCCGTATCCCGGCCGGCCCTCGCGTGCGACGGCACCCGTCGGAACGAGGACCCGTGCACCGTCGTTTAAGTGTGCGAGCGCTTCCCGGACGGTCGCGAAGACGCCGCGTGCGTTCGTCCGCCAGTGGTCGTCGATAGAGGAGTACGACTCTTCGTCCGTCGGCGTCTCGCCCGGATCGCCGTGATAGACGCCGGCGGCAGCGACGACGACGTCGATCCCGGACCTGTCTCCCGCTTTCGACGCGACCTCGACGAGGCGTTCGACGTCGAACTCATCGCGGACGTCGGTTCGAACACCCGCCGCGCTCCCCTCGGTTTCCTCGAGTGCCTCGACCGTCCGCTCGACCGCCTCGCCGTCTCGAGCGCCGACGACGACGGTCACACCCTCGGTCGCGAACGCATCCGCGACGGCGCGGCCGATGCCTCGGGTGCCGCCGGTGACGACGGCAGTTCGTCCGTTCATAGCGCTCGTACGACCGCGAGCATCAAGGAACCACCTGTGATCGAAGCCGACGTGGACGATCGATTGCCGCTGCGAGCCGGTTGGCGTACCGAGCACCCAGCCGTCGACGGCTCGCGACGGACTCGAGAACGAGCGATACGGAGCACAGGCCCGGCACAACCACAGGCCATTCGCCATCGGGTCACTAGTGACTGACGGCAACCCGGACGAAACAGACCGTCCCAGACGGAGCGGACGACGCGAAACCGAGCCGTGAATCGCCGACACCCTACATTCGTGTGAAACAGATTTATCACCGTACATATGGTCACTCGAGATATGCAATCGCTGGCCGGCGAGTCCGTCGTCGTGATCGGAGCCGGAATCGGGGGACTCTCGACGGCGTGTTACCTCGCTGACGCGGGTGCCGACGTTCGCGTCGTCGAGAAAAACGAGCAACTCGGCGGCCGGGCGAGTCGCCTCGAGCGCGACGGCTTCCGGTTCGACATGGGGCCGTCGTGGTATCTGATGCCCGACGTCTTCGAGCGTTTTTTTGCCGACTTCGACCGGACGCCGAGTGAGTACTACGAGCTGACTCACCTCGATCCTCACTACCGGATTTTCTTCAAGGATGGTGACGGACGTGGAGTTTCGGACGGATCGAACGGTTCGGAAAACGCCGAGTACGTCGACATCACCCCCGATCTCGAGCGAACGAAGGAGCTGTTCGAGGCGTACGAATCGGGTGCGGGTGAGAGGCTGGAACGGTACCTCGAGACATCCCGCGAAAACTACGAAGTGGGGATGAAACACTTCGTCTACGAGGACCGGTCGCGACTGCGGGACTACGTCGACCTCGACGTCGCCCGCCACGCGAGGGGGTTGACGCTGCTCGGCTCGATGCAGGGCCACGTCGAGAACTACTTCGACCATCCACGGCTTCAACAGATCATGCAGTACACGCTGGTGTTTCTCGGCGGTTCGCCGTCGAACACGCCGGCACTCTATAACCTGATGAGCCACGTCGACTTCAACCTCGGCGTCTGGTATCCCGACGGCGGGATCGGAGCCGTGATCGACGCCGTCGCAGCGCTCGGGGGCGAACTGGGCGTCGAGTACGAGACCGGTCGACCGGTGAGTGAGATCAAAGGACGGGAAGGTGCGTTCCTCCTCGAGACACCTGACGGACCGATTCGGGCGGATCTGGTCGTCAGCAACGCCGACTACGCTCACACCGAACGCGAGTTACTCACGCCGGAACGGCGAAGCTACGACGCCGACTACTGGGAGTCCCGGACGTACGCCCCCTCTGCATTCTTGCTCTATCTGGGCGTCGAGGGCGAGGTCGACGAACTCGCCCACCACACGCTCGTCCTCCCCGCGGAGTGGGAGGACCACTTCGATCGGATCTTCGAGGAACCGGCGTGGCCCGAGGATCCGGCGTACTACCTCTGCGTTCCTTCCGAGACGGACGACTCCGTCGCGCCGGACGGCCACAGCGCCCTGTTCGTCCTCGTCCCGATCGCACCCGGACTCGAGGACACTCCGGAGATCCGCGACCGGTATCGCGAGAAGATTCTCGCGGACATCGCCGAGAACACCGGCGCCGACCTCCGCGACCGGATCGTCCTCGAGGAGCGATTTTGCATCGAGGAGTTCGCCGACCGCTACAACAGCTTCCAGGGGACGGCCCTCGGGCTGGCACACACGCTCCGCCAGACGTCGCTGTTCCGCCCGCCACACCGCTCGGAGGCGGTCGACGGACTCTACTTCGTCGGCGGCGACACCACTCCCGGAATCGGGATGCCGATGTGTCTCATCAGCGGCGAGTTGACCGCCGAGGCTGTGCTCGAGGACTACGGCCGGTCGGGTCGGAGGTGACGTCCCCTCGTGTCGAACCCGGAATCGACGGAGCGATCGACGGTGTTCGACGAGCTCTCGTACCTGCTGGTGCTCTCGCGGCCGCGCTTTTGGTTCTATCTCGCGGGACCGGTACTCGTCGGCGTTGCGTACGGTGCTGAGACGGTGAGTGAGCTTGCTTCCCCCGCCGCGGTCGCGCTCTTTGCGTACTTCCTGCTCCCGGCGAACGTCTACCTCTACGGGGTAAACGACGTCTACGACCGCGGGATCGATGCAACAAACCCGAAAAAAGACGGTCGCGAGACGCGGTATCGCGGCCAGCGGTACGTCCCGGTCGCTGTCGTCATCTGCGGGGCGCTTGCGCTTCCGGTCGCTGCCATCATCGTCCCGCGGGTGGCCTGGCCGTGGATCGGCGCGTTTCTCGTCCTCGGTGCGGCCTACAGCGCGCCGCCGCTGCGGTTCAAGACGACCCCGTTCCTGGATTCGGTCTCGAACGGGCTCTACGTCGTTCCGGGCGCGGCCGCCTACGCGGCGGTCGCCGGCGTCCAGCCACCTCTACTGGCCGTCCTGGGAGGCTGGCTCTGGGCGATGGGAATGCACACGTTCTCGGCGATCCCTGACGTCGAACCCGACCGCAAGGCGGGTATCCGGACGACCGCGACGGTCCTGGGCGAACGCCGGACCTACGCCTACTGCGGCGCGTGCTGGCTCGCGAGCGCTGGCGCGTTCGCACTCCTCGACCCACGGTTCGGGGCAGTGCTACTCGTCTACCCGGTCCTCGTGGTGGCCATCACCGCCTCGAGCGTCGCCGTCGATCGAGCCTACTGGTGGTTTCCGGCGATCAACACCGTCGTCGGCACGATACTGACGCTGGGCGCCCTCTGGAGGCTGACCTATGGATAACCGATTCTCGGACGTTCGTGACGGGATCCACTCGAGAGCGGCCATCCAGCGTCGCCTCGAGAGGATCGTTCGGGAGAACCGCTTTACCATCGCGGTCATCTTTCCGTTCGTCGGCGCGGTGACGCTCGTCGCGAGCGCGGAGGGACTGTTGCCACCGGCACTCGAGTACAACCCGCTGTTGATCCTCTTCGGGACGGCCGTCATGCGCTCGCCGTTGATCGTCGGCTTGCTTCCGCGGATCGGGTGGTGGGCGCTCGGCTGTCTCGGTGTTCTCACCGCCTACACGTACGCGATCGAGGTCGTCGGTGTGCGGACCGACTGGCCCTACGGCGCGTTCGAGTACACGATCCAACTGGGTCCGATGCTATTTGACGAGGTGCCCCTCGCGCTCCCGCTGTTTTTCATCCCGCTGGTCCTGAACGCGTACCTGCTGACGCTGTTGGTGCTCGGTCGTTGGAGCGAGCGCATTCTGGTTCGGGTTCCGGCCGCGATCGTCGCTATCGTTGCCATCGACCTCGTTCTCGACCCCGCAGCGGTGGCGATCGGCTTCTGGACGTTCGTTCCACCCGGCGTCTACTACGGCGTCCCGGTCTCGAACTACGTCGGCTGGGTGATCTCGGGGACCGTCGCCGTCGTCCTCGTCGACCTCGCGTTCGACCGCGAGGCGGTACTCGAGCGCGTTCGCGACTGCGAGTTCGTCCTCGACGATCTGGTGAGCTTCGTCTTGCTCTGGGGGACGATCAACCTCCTGTACGGCAACTGGGTGGCGGCGGCCGTCGCCGGCGCGTTCTGTCTCGGCCTGTTCAGGACGGACCGCTACGACCTCGAGATGGTGCGGACGGCACTCCCCGGATGATCGGGAGGCCGATATCGGCGCAACCGGGAGATCGCGGTTCTCTCCGCGACTCTTGCACCGGTCCGTTTCACCGGGTCGGCACGCCCCCGCCGTGGCCCGACCCTCGAGCGTCCGCCTCTCCCTCGGCCATCGGAACCGCAGAGACCCGTTGAAACACTGCTTCGGGATCGCGGTTCCAGTGCCAGTGCCAGCGCGTTTTCGCGACGCAAACGAGCTTTCGCGTCGTCGACAGCGACGGCTCGGTCGAGAGAACGTCGTACCCCTGCTCTCGGATGAGGGCGTGATGTTCGGCGTAGAGGACGGCGGCGAGCAAGACCGGAAGCTGACAGTCGGCGGGCAGGTACCGAATACCGGCGACGCCCTCCCGGTAGAGGCGTTCTGCCCGGTCCAGTTCGTCTGCCATCGCCGTGGCGAACTCCTCGGAGAACTCGAGGCGCTCGATCTGTTCGCTCGAGACGCCGTGGGTTCGGAGGGTCTCCTGTGGAAGATAGATCCGGTCGCGGTCGACGACGTCCTCGCGGACGTCGCGCAGGAAGTTGGTAAGCTGGAAGGCCTCCCCGAGTTTGATCGCGTGGGGGAGCGCCGTCTCCTCCATCTCCGGTTCCATGATCGCGGTCATCATCACGCCGACCGCGGCCGCCGAACCGCGCATGTACGACTCGAGGTCGTCGTACGTCTCGTACCGGCTCGTGGTGATGTCGGTCGCCATCGCGTCGAGAAACTCCGCGACCTCCTCGTCAGCGATACCGTATCGGGATGTCAGTTCGACGAACGCCTCGAGAACCGGCTCGTCGGGCTCGGTCTCGCCGAGTGCCTGTGCGCGAAGCGACTCGAGTTCGGCCCGCTGTCGGTCCGGGGAGACCCCTTCCGCGTCGTCGACGACTTCGTCCGCGATACGGAAGAACGCGTAGAGGACGTGCGTGGCGTGTCGAACCCGCTTCGGGAGAAACCGCGTTGCGAGGTAGAACGTCTTTCCGGTCCGCTTCTGTATTTCCTTCCCTGCGTCGATGTGTTCCTGTTGCATTCTCTTTCTCGCTGGCTCCGCCCGATAGCAGTCGGATAGCGGGCATACCACAAATAGACATAAAATAACTTGCCCTCACTAGTAGGGTCGTCCCCGCGTTCCAGTCGATCGACCTCCCACACGAGCACCCAGCGAGTCGAACAGTTTCGTACGTTGAGTGGCCGGGTAATACTTTTATACGCGGTCGTGGACAGCCTCGACGGAGATCACGCGTGCAGAACACAGACCCTTCATCTCGGACTGTCGAGTTGTGGATCCGATCGTTCGCGCCGGCGACGACCGGCCCGACACAGGAGCGTGCACTCGAACGCCTCGAGCGACTCGAAGCGACGACGAACGTCGAGGTCGCCGACGTCCGGATCTGGGGTCCGAAGGTCGAACACACGGATCGGTCGGAGCGAATTCCACAACTGGCCCGAATCCAGAACCGCCTCGAGGCGTTCGAATCGTGGGCGGCACAGACCGGGCGACGACTGGAACCGTTTTTCAAACGGAGTCGCTGCGAATCGACGATCACGGGCGACCGCCACGACGTCCACCGCCTCCCCACCATCGCACTCGCCGAGTTCGAAGACGGGGAACTCGTCCACGTCGCTCCCTGCGTCGACGGCGATCGGGCGATCGACGTCTTCGACCGGTTCGACGCCCTCGAGTGCGGCCGCTCGGACGATTCGGTCGTTCGGTTCAGCGACGGTCGAGCGACCGACGGCGTGGTCTCCGGTCGGAGTGACGCGAAACCGGATCGATCGACAGCCGCAGTAGAGTCGTCCCCACCCGACCCGACCTGATGCGGCCACGTATACCGCCGACTCTACGGTCCGCCCATGCGGTCGCCGGTATCGAATCACAGCGGGTCCGACGAGTACCTGTCATACTCGTATTACGAACTGTCACACGCTCGCTGTCGCGACGTCTGGCTTCGCGTTCGCACCGGTCGTGGGAACATATATGACGGACGGTATCGTAGCACACAGCATGTCCAGTGAGACAGCCACGGCCAATCAATCGCGGTGTCGGAACTGCGGGTTCGAAGCACCGGGAGGCAGCGAGGAGTGGCTCCGGCTCGAGGTGCCAAAGCTGGGCCGGATGACGCAGTGTCCGAAGTGTGAAAGCACCGATATTATAACGGCCCGGTGAGCGGAAACGGGCGACCGACGTCGAGGACAGACTCTTGGTCGTCTCGGTTCTAGAGGGAGGTATGAGTCACGAATCTGAGCGACAGGAGGAATCCGGTGTGGATCGCCGGGGCGAATCCGACGGCGAGTGGCGGTCGAAGCTCAGCGACGAGGAGTACCACGTCCTTCGGGAAGCCGGAACCGAACAGCCGTTCAGCGGTGAGTACGTCGACCACAAGGAAGACGGTAGCTACGCCTGTGCCGGCTGTGGCGCGACCCTGTTCGACTCCGAGACGAAGTTCGACTCGGGCTGTGGCTGGCCGAGTTTCTACGACACCGACGACGACCGGATCGAGATGAGACTCGACATCAGCCACGGAATGCGCCGCACCGAAGTGCTGTGTGCTGAGTGTGGCGGCCACCTCGGCCACGTCTTCGACGACGGCCCCGAGCCGACGGGGAAGCGCTACTGTATCAACTCGGTGGCACTCGAGTTCGACGACGAGTAACCCGTCGGCCGCGTTCTGACGTCCTCACCAGCAGTGGCTACGATAGAACGTAGCGAGTGCACCAGGCGAGGGCCCGGACGATCCGGCGTCCTCCCAGATCATGTACGCGAGGAAGACGAACAGCGCTACGATTGCCATTTTCTCGATCGGTGAGTGTCGTTCCGCCCAGCGATCGAACCGAGGTGAACGGTCCCTGCCGACACCGGTGAACCCGGCAAACGCGAGAAACCCACTCGCGAACGTCGAAACGACAGTTCCCATCCACACGCCCTGAACGAGACCAATCGAACCCGCTATTGCGATGAAAGCCCAGGCTCGAGTCGACATCGACTCCCGCTCACGATCCGAGTTCGCCATCGGTGGTACCAACGGCTACGCACTGGACGAGCAAAACAGTTCACGATACCAACGTGTTCTCGGTCGCGAACTCGATTCCGGGACGGTGTGATCGCGGGCGGAGGACACCCGAATTCACCGAGAGGCGTACTGCGATACGAAATCGGCAGCTCGAGGGCCTGGTAGCC
Source organism: Natrialba sp. INN-245 (assembly GCF_009807105.1). Taxonomy (NCBI): domain Archaea; kingdom Methanobacteriati; phylum Methanobacteriota; class Halobacteria; order Halobacteriales; family Natrialbaceae; genus Natrialba; species Natrialba sp. INN-245. The sequence goes on from NZ_WUBV01000036.1 coordinate 106,716, forward strand.
GAGACGCTACTGCAGGAAGTCCGGCTCGGTCCGTTTCTCGTCGCGTTCGGCCTCGAGGTGGGCCTCGAACGCGTCGATCTCGACGTCGTACTCCTGGTCTTCGAATCGGTCACGCACCGAGATATTTCCAGCTTCTTCCTCGTTGTCGCCGACGATGATCTGGTAGGGGACCCGATCGTCGTGGGCCGCACGGATCTTGCGCTCGAGCGTGGAGTCGCGGTCGTCGACTTCGACGCGGAATTCGTCGAACCGGTCGGCGATCTCGTAGGCGTACTCGAGGTTCGCATCCGAGATAGGGAGGACGCGAACCTGCTCGGGTGCGAGCCACAGCGGGAAGTTCCCCTCGTAGTGCTCGATGAGCATCATGAAGAAGCGCTCGTAGGAGCCGTACAGCGCCCGGTGGATCATCACGGGGCGGTGTTCCTCGTTGTCTTCGCCCACGTAAGAGAGGTCGAACCGCTCGGGCATGTTGAAGTCGAGTTGGACGGTCGGGCCGTCCCAGCTTCGGCCGATGGCGTCCTCGAACGCGAAGTCGATCTTCGGGCCGTAGAATGCGCCGTCGCCCTCCTCGAGATCGTACTCGAGGTCGCGTTTCTCGAGGACCGACTCGAGTTGCGACTCGGCCTGTTCCCAGATCTCATCCGAGCCGACCGACTTCTCGGGCCGGGTCGCAAGCGCCATCTCGTACTCCAGGTCGAACGTCTCGAGGACGTCGACGATCATGTCCATGATGGCTTCGACTTCCGCCTCGATACCTTCCGGACTGACGAACAGGTGTCCGTCGTCGATGGTAAACGCCCAGACCCGCGAAAGTCCCGAGAGTTCGCCGCGCTGTTCTTTCCGATACACCTTGCCGTTCTCGGCGTACCGGATGGGGAGATCCCGGTAGCTCCAGGACTGGTCCTGGAAGATGGCGGCGTGGCCGGGGCAGTTCATCGGCTTGAGGCCGAACTCGTCGTCGCCGACGTCGAAGATGAACATGTCGTCCTCGTAGTTCTCGTAGTGGCCCGACCGGTGCCAGAGATCCGTCTTGAAGACGTGGGGCGTCTCGACGTAGTCGTAGCCCGCATCCTCGTTTAAGTCTTCGACGAACCCCTCCAGTTCTTTGAGGACGGTCTTGCCCGGCGGGTGGTAGAGAGGGAGGCCGGGACCAGTGACGTCCTGGATCGAGAACAGGTTCATCTCGTTGCCGATTCGGCGATGGTCGCGTTCCTGGGCCTCCTGACGGCGCTCGAGGTACTCCTCGAGGGCAGACTCGTCTTCGAACGCGGTGCCGTAGATCCGGGTCTGCATCGTGTTCTCCTCGTCGCCGCGCCAGTAGGCGCCCGCGATCTCGAGGAGGTCGACCGCACCGATCTCGCCCGTCGAGTCGACGTGGGGGCCGGCACAGAGGTCCTCCCACTCGCCCTGCCTGTAGAACGAGACCTGCTCGTTCTCGTCGGCGAACTCGGAGAGCAGTTCGAGTTTGTACGGCTCGTCCGCGAGGCGGTCTTCGGCCTCCTCGATCGAGACGTCCTCGCGTTCGATCTCGTAGTCGGCCTCGACGATCTCCTCGATCTCGGTCTCGAGTTCCGCGAGGTCGGCCTCGTCGATATCGAGGTTGTCGAAGTCGTAGTAGAAGCCGTCGTCGGTCGGCGGCCCGATCGCGAGGTCGACGTCGTCGTAGTGGCGTTCGACCGCTTGTGCGAGACAGTGCGAGGCGGAGTGGCGCATCACCCGCAGATACTCCTCGGAGCCGTCGGTGACGATCTCGAGTTCGACGCCGTCGGAGACGGGTGCTTCTTTGGCGACCAGTTCGCCGTCGAGTTTCCCGGCGACCGTGTCCCGACCGAGACCGGGCCCGATCTCGTAGGCGCAGTCTTCGACCGTGGCGTCCTCGGGGACCTCGAGTTCGGATCCGTCGGGGAGGACGACCGCTATCGACTCGGCTGACTCCGGTTCTGATTCGGATTCTGACATGGATGTGAGGGTTCCGGTGGGTTGTCCGCGACCGGGTTCGTCGCCCGGACCGTCCGCTGATCGTCGTCGGAGTTCGAGTTCGACACAGCGCACGGTAGGTGTGAGTTAAAAGCGGGCTGACGCCCCTGTAAAGCGGACACCTACCATCGTAGCTACGGATAAACTCGTTCGGGATAAAAGCGTTGTGATGGTCGACCACTCCACCGACTCGAACGGGCGTCGCCCTGGGGCAAACGACCGGTACTCGTTTTGCGTCTCGGTGAACACGAGACACGTATGACCGTAACGACCGTGTTGCTCGACCTCGACGACACGCTCTACCCGTACCAGCCGTGTAAGACGGCAGGAATGGAGGCGGCACTCGAGGAGGGTCGCGACCTGGGCTACGACCTCGACCGAACCGAGTTCGAGGCGTTCTACCAGTCCGGCCGACGCGAGGTGAAACGCGAACTCTCGGGAACTGCCGCGACCCACGAGCGCTTTCTCTACTTCAAGCGTGCGCTCGAGGAACACACCGGCGAACCGCGAGCTGGCGACGCCCTGGCGCTCGGGGAGGCGTTCTGGCAGGCCTACCTCGAGGAGATGCAACTCTTTCCGGGCGTCGAGGAGACCCTGACGACACTCGGCGAGACGGGGGTCGACGTCGCCGTCGTGACGAACCTCACGACGCGCATCCAGCTCGCGAAGGTCGAACGGCTGGGCCTCGAGGCCCAGATCGATCTGCTTCTCACCTCCGAGGAGACCGGCCGGGAGAAGCCCGGATCAGTCATGTTCACGCTCCCGCTGGCTCGCCTCGAGCGGACGCCGTCGGAGGCGGTGATGGTCGGTGACAACGTCGACGCGGATATCGTCGGGGGCAACGCAGCCGGGATCGAAACGGTGCTGTTCGATCCCGACGGCGACTGGGCTGACGAGCGCCTCGAGGGACGCCGGAACCCCGACCACAGAATAGATGCGTTCGGGCAGCTAACGGAGCTGGTACGATGATCCTCGAGTCCCAGCGGCGGGCCGTCGTCGACGGTGCGCCCGACCTCGCCGCGCTGACGCCGGGCCGGACCGGCAACCTGAGCGTTCGCGACGGCCGCGACGGCGACGCGTTCGCGATCACCCCGACCGGCGTCCCCTACGACGGGTTCGACGCCGCAGACGTGCCGGTCGTCGGCCTCGACGGCGACCAGCGCGACGGGGAGATGGTCCCGAGCAGCGAGGTGCCGATGCACACCTCGATCTACCGGCGCGAGGACGTCGGCGCGATCGTTCACACCCACTCGCCGTGGTCGACAGCGATGGCGGTCGCACGCGAGCCACTGCCGCCGGTCCACTACATGATCGTCGCCGTCGGAAAACGGGTTCCCGTCGCCGAGTACGCACCCTACGGCACCGACGAACTGGCCGAAAACATCGTTCGCGCGATGGACGAGGCCGACGCGACGGCGTCGTTCATCGAGAATCACGGCCTCGTCGTCACCGCACCCGACCTCGAGACCGCCGTAGAGAACACCCACCACGTCGAAAGTCTCGCGCGACTCTACCTTCAGACGCGGGCGGCTGGGCTCGAGCCGACGACGCTGTCGGACGACCAGTTGGAGACGGTCCTCGAGAAGTTCGAGTTGTACGGACAGTAACGCGTTCGTCGCTGGGAACGTCTATTCGTCCCGGTCAGCGAGCAACTCGCTCGCGGTCACGAGCGCCTCCATCTCGACTCCGGTCTCCTCGACTGCCTCTCGGCCGCCTTCCTCGCGGTCGGCGACGACCAGCGCGCGCTCGACCGTCGCGCCGGCGTCGCGAAGCGCCTCGATCGCGTCGACGAGGCTCTTTCCCGTCGTGACGACGTCCTCGAGGACGACGACTTCCTCGCCCTCCTCGAGTCGCCCCTCGATCAGGTTGCCGGTGCCGTGATCCTTGCGCTGTTTGCGCGCGATGACGTAGGGGACGCCCGCCTCGACGCTGGTCGCCGCCGCGAGGGGGACGCCGCCGAGGGCGACGGCGCCCAGCGTGTCGTCTTCCTCGAGGTGGTCGGCGAACGCCTCCGCGACCGCCTCGAGAGAGCGCGGATCCGTCTCGAAGAGGTACTTGTCGATGTAGTACTCGCTGGTGCCGCCGGAGGAGAGTTCGAACTCGCCGAACGACACCGCATCCGCTGCTCGGAGCGCGTCGATGAGATCCTGGTTGGCCATCGCTCGAAGGGCCGCTCCGAACCGAAATAAGTGGTGTGAAACGGATCGGCGGGAGCAGTCCGGGTGACGACCTTTTTGCGCGACGGCGAAGAACGACTGAGGGTATGACGACACGCGCCGACGAACTCCACCCCGACGTTCGGGAGTTCCTCGAGCGGTACGAATCGATCGACGCCCCGCCTCTGTCCGAACTCGCGCCCGCCGACGCCCGTCGGATGATAGAGCAGTTCCGAGCACCCGCGGAGCCGACGGTCGATCTGCCGACCGAAGACCGGACGGTCGACGGCCCAAACGGCGAGATCCCGATTCGGATCTACGAGCCCGAAACCGACGATCACCACGAGCCCAACAGAACTGAGGATGGGACGAGCGACGCGACTGGCAGACCCGTCGTCCTCTACGTTCACGGCGGCGGTTGGGTGATCGGCAGCCTCGAGACCCACGACGGAACCTGCCGGAAACTCGCCGCCGACTCGGGGTATCCAGTCGTCAGCGTCGACTACCGCCTCGCCCCGGAACACCCGTTTCCGGCGGGATTGCTGGACTGTTATGCGACACTCGAGTGGCTCGCCGAGGCCGCACCCGACTTCGGTGGCGATCCCGACCGGATCGTCCTCGCGGGCGACAGCGCTGGCGGCAACCTGGCGGCCGCGACGGCGCTACTCGCCCGCGATCGCGGCGGGCCCGAGGCAGCCTACCAGCTGTTGATCTACCCCAGCACTGGCGACCTCGAGTCGACCGATTCCGACGAAGGAAACGCCGAGGGGCACTTCTTGACAACCGACGACATACAGTGGTTCAGCGATCACTACTTCGAGTGCGAGATCGATCGCGGGAACGTCTACGCGGCCCCCCGCCGCGCGGCGGACCTCTCCAGACTCCCGCCTGCGACGGTCGTCACGGCCGGCTTCGATCCGCTCCGGGACGACGGCGCCGCCTACGCCGACCGACTCGAGGCTGCCGGCGTTCCCGTCACGTATCGGAACTACGACGACGTGATCCACGGCTTCTTCAGTATGGTCTCGGAGCCGGCGAACTTCGAGCGAGCCCACGAAGCCTACGACGACGTGATCGGAGATCTACGGACGGCACTCGAGTGACGCGAGGACACCGTCTCTCGAGTGACTCGCAAAACGAACCGTGACCCAATACTCATATCAGGTGAGGACGTACGTCCGGCCATGGCAGACAAGCCGACCTCCGGAGAGATCCTCGGAGTACCGTACAACTTCGACCGACCGAGCCTGAGCCGTCTGATCTCGGCGTACTGGCAGCCCGGCGAGGGGATGCTCGTCGAGAAGCCCTTCGGCGTCGGCTACTCCCTGAACCTCGCGAACTGGCGCTCGTGGGTCGTCGTCGCCGTCGCGGGTGCACTCCTCTGGCAGCAAGAACAGAGTTCATCGACGAGTACGGACGAGAGCGAGGACGAACCGGTCGAGGTCATCGTCGACGACGACTGATCTGACGGGCGGTCCCAACCGACTGATCGAGTCGCGATCCGTGCTGTAGGTTTTCGAACCCACGTCCAGTCATTCGTACGGACGGTTGGAAGACGACCAGTAACGCCATCATCGGTCGACTTCGCCCATGATACAGTCGAGACTGCCGATCGCCGCGATGAGGTCGGGGAGGTACTCGCCGCGAACGATCTCGGGGAGGACGGAGAGGTTCGAAAAGGACGGGCTCCGAATTTTGAACCGGGCGGGCGTCTCCGTTCCATCGGCGCGGACGTAGATCCCGAGTTCGCCTTTCGCCCCTTCGACGGCGCGGTAGATCTCCGCGTCGGGATCGGGTTTCAGGGTCCGCGGGACGTTCGACTGGATCTCGCGGTCGCCTTCGGGCCACTCCTCGAGGACGTCGAGACACTGCTCGACGATCTTCGCCGACTCCTCGAGTTCGCCCATCCGGACGAGCAGGCGCGCGTAGTTGTCGCCTGCGGACTCGGTGACGACGTCCCACTCGAGTCGGTCGTAGTAGCCGTAGGGATCGTCCCGTCGGAGGTCGTAGTCGATCCCCGAACCCCGGGCGACCGGTCCGGTACAGCCGTACTGTTTGGCGACGTCGGGCTCGAGAACGCCGGTGTCGACGCAGCGGGCCTGGAATATCTCGTTTGTCACCACCAGGTCGTGGTACTCGTCGATCTTGGCCGGGAGATCCTCGAGGAGGTCCCGGACCCCCTCGAGAAACTCCTCGCGGGGTTCGGGCAGATCCCAGGCGACGCCGCCCAGTCGGAGGTAGTTAAACATCATCCGCTGGCCGGTCAGCTCCTCGAGACAGTCGAGGACGAGTTCCCGGTCGCGAAAGGCGTACTGGAAGGTGGCGGTGAACTCGCCGTGGACGTCGAGCGCGTAGGTGCCGAGCGCGATGAAGTGGGCGGCCATCCGGGAGAGTTCCGCGCCCATGGTGCGGATCACCTGCGCGTACTCGGGAACCTCGAGGTCGGCGAGGTCCTCGGCGACGCGGGCGTAGGCCCACTCGTTCAGCAATCCGGAAGAGACCCAGTCCCAGCGGTCGGGGTAGGGCATGATCTGGTGGCGGTAGGTGCTCTGTTGACACATCTGCTCCTCACAGCGGTGCATGTAGCCGATGTCTGGGTCGGCGTCGACGACGGTCTCGCCGTCCAGCACCACCTTGACGTGCATGACGCCGTGGGTCGCCGGGTGGTGTGGTCCGACGTTCAAAAAGAGCGTCTCCGGTTCGGATCCGTCTTCCCCGGCTACGGTCGGGGAGTCGTGTTCGGAGAGCGTGACGATCTGGGGCGTTTCCCGATCGTACTCGAGCGCCAACGGGTGACCCTGCCAGGTCTCTGGCAGGAGAATGCGTCGCAAGTCGGGGTGGCCGTCGTACGCGATACCCACGAGGTCGTACGCCTCGCGTTCGTGCCAGTTCGCCGTCTCGAAAACCGGTGTCACAGACTGGCTCACGGGATCGTCGATCGGCGTCGGCACGACGACGCTCACCTCCCGAGTAGGATCGGCGTACGACCGGAGGTGGTAGATCGTCTCGTACCGGTCCTCGTATTGCTGGGCGGTGACGCAGGCACAGTGGTCGAAGCCGGCCTCGTCGCGGAGATCGGCCAGTGCCGCCATAACCTCGTCGGGCCGGATCACGAACGCGGGTGCGTTCAGGTGATCGTCCCGGTCGAGTGCGTACGCCTCGAGGACGGATTCGGCCGCGGTAGACGATTCGGTAGCTGAAGACGACGCGCCCGTTTCGAGTCCCGACTGCGAAGACATCCCGTTCCTCTCTCGAGACCGATACCGGGAATTCATTCTGCGTCACTCACGAGGGCATTTATACCGGGCGTTCGAACCACGATCGATGAAGTCAGTTCGGTTGACACTCCAGCACGGTCCGGAGAACGTCCACCCGATGCACCGGTTCGTCGCGGAGCACGACGGGTTCGACCGCTACCGCATGGTCGCCTCGAACTTCGCCCACGAGGGACACAACGCCTTCATCTTCCACGTCGTCGGCGACAGGGACGCCTACCGGAACCGACTCGAGGCGCTCGGTGGATTCATCTCGGTCGACGTCACGGCCGGCGACGGCGACGCCTTTTACGTCTACGTCCGCGAGGAGCCCGGGGAACTCAGCGAGCAGTTGATCGCGGCGTTCTCCCGCGAGAGTCTGGTTCCGATCCCGCCTCTCGAGTACCGGATGGACTGGTCGGTCCGGTTCGGGCTGGTCGGCGAACCCGACGACATTCGAGCGGCGCTCGAGGCTGTCCCCGACGGGATCGAGACGACGGTCGAGCGCGTCGGCGAGTACCGCGGTGGCGACCACGCGGTCGAGACGCTGACCGAGCGCCAGCGGGAGGCCCTGCGCGTCGCCCGAGACCGAGGCTACTTCGCAGTGCCGCGGGAGGCGAGCGTCGAGGAGGTCGCCGACGAACTCGGCTGTGCGCCGGGGACGGCCGCCGAACACCTCCGGAAGGCACAGCAGCGGGTCGTCAGCCGGCTCGATCTGTAAAGACAACAGCAGTTATTGGGGACGGCTCTCTACTCGAGCGTATGCGCCCTCCGAGGCGTGAGCGCCTCGCTCTCGCCGCCGCCGCGGTTCGCCGGTCCCCGCTTTTCGGAGCGACAGTCGGCGGGCTCGCCCTCCCGGCCGCGGCGACGGCGTACTTCGTCGCGACGGGGTACGGTCTCGAGGGGATCGTCCCACCCGGGGCCCTCGGCGCGTTGCTCGTCGCCCTCGGCGCGTTGCTCGGCGGGGCAGCCATCATGGGATACCCGGCAACCGTCGGCCTGTCGTTGGTCGCCCTCGTCGTGCTCGGCCCGTTGTGGTTCGTTCCGGTGGATCTGCCACCGTCTGACCCCTCCGCGGAAGCGGCGACCGGTCCGGTGCTTTCGGTGACGATCCTCGCGATCTACCTCTTCGCAGGAGAGTACGCGGTTCGAAATCGACGGTCAGTGATCGCGTCGCTCACGCCGCGGACTGTCGCCGTCGGACTGACTGCCGGTGCGGTTCACACGCTCGCCAGCCTGTGGGCCAGCGCGTCCGTTCGCCAGGAGCCGGTTCTCGAGGGGGTCGTGCCGACCCACCCACTCGAGGCAGTCGCGCTCGTCTACGTCGGGGCAGGTCTCGTCCTCCTCGGCGCTGCTCCCGCCGTCGCGCTGTACCGACTCCGGCTCGTGACGCCGACGGTCGCGCTCGTGGCGTCGTTCTCGTGGACGTATCGGACGGCCTGGGACTCCCTCGCGGTCCACCGAGAAACGGGCGGGGCCGCGGCCAGCATTTCGCCGGAGGCCGACACGTTGTACACTCTCCTGTGGATGGTTCCGCTCGCGGTCGTCCTCGCGGTTGGGTTCCTCGAGTACGCGCTTCGATCGATCGTCCTCGACCGCCGACGGCTCACGTCCCGGGAGGGGTGATACGGAACGCTGTTCCGGTGTGACCGCAGAACGGGTCGCGGTCGCCCCGCAACTGACTGACGGCAGACCGTATGACAGAGCGCCGGCGCGCAACCGACGACTATATTCGCCCGGAGCGCGCCGCCTCGCACATGTCCGTACGGTTCGTCACCGGAAACGAGGGGAAAGTCAGGGAGGCCCGCGAGTATCTCGAGGGTATCACGGCCGTCAACCAGGTCGAGTACGACTACACGGAGATCCAGAGCGACTCGCTCGAGGAGATCGCCGCCCGCGGCGCGCGGGAAGCCTACGAGGGGGTAGACGAGGGGGAACCGGTTCTCGTCGGCGACGCCGGGCTATTCGTCGACGCGCTCGACGGCTTTCCGGGGCCGTACTCGGCGTACGTCGAGGAGACGGTCGGCGTCGAACGGCTCTGGCGGCTCGTCAGCGAGGAAGAGAACAGGCGGGCACGGTTCCGAACGGTGCTCGCATTCGCGGACGCAGAGCAGACGGAGACGTTCGAGGGCTCGGTCGCCGGCACGATCGTCGCCCCCCGCGGAGAGGGTGGGTTCGGCTACGATCCGATCTTCGAGTACAACGGCCAGACGTTGGCCGAGATGAGCACCAAGGAGAAAAACGCGATCTCCCACCGGGGGCGGGCGCTCTCGACGTTCGCCGAGTGGTACGCCGACCAGCACTGACGTATCGACTATTCCCAATCTGTTGTGCAGTAGTTCGAAGATATCGTCTCCCGACAGGACGTCCAGACGTGCAATCGTCCCGCCTCGTGGCCAAACTCTATTCAAACCGAGCTCTGATCGAGGCCAAATCCTGGCCAGAGGTCGGAACCTGGTTTCAACGGAAACGGTTATATCGAAGAACATCGTTTTTGCTGTCGACGTCAAATCGAGAATTCACAATATGAGCCACGGACCAGATACGCTCGAGCAGGCCTGTCGAGCGCTCGAGGACCTGTACGAAGACGACGATCCGATCGACGATCTCGAAGCCCGGCGACCGGACCACGGCGCGGTCGTGACGCAGGCGACCGTCTTCGGCGCACTGGCGAACGAACACCGCGTTCAACTCCTCGAGGCGCTCCGAGAGGGAGAGCTCTGTGGCTGCGAACTGCAGGTCGTTCTCGAGGCCCCACAGTCGACGGTCGCGAGTCACCTCCGGACGCTGCGCGAGGCGGGGCTGGTGAAGAGCCGAAAAAAAGGCCGGTGGACGTACTACCGGATCGCCGACACGGCCGTCTTCGAACTGCTTGACGTCGCCGAGGCCGTCGACGTCCCGCTCGAGAAGTAACCGATACGACCAGAACCGATGACCGACTCATCCACGACCGACGACGAGACCGACCGGAGTACCGACGGAGAGACCACCCAACCGACGAACCGACGTAGTCACGTCCGCGAGGAGTACGGGGAGATCGCCGCGACGACCGACGGCTGCTGTGGATCGTCCGCGGCCGACGCGACGAACGAGCCGGAACCGACGGCGGCCGACGATCGCGCCCGCTCGATCGGGTACGAGGCGGACGACCTCGAGACCGCCCCCGAGGGCGCGAACCTCGGGTTGGGCTGTGGCAACCCGGTGGCGATCTCGCGACTCGAGGCCGGGGAGACGGTGCTCGATCTCGGATCCGGCGGCGGGTTCGACTGTTTTCTGGCCGCGCGTGAGGTGGGCCCCGAGGGCCGGGTGATCGGGGTCGACATGACGCCGGAAATGATCGACAGGGCACGAGAGAACGCCCGCGAAAGCGAGTTCGAGAACGTCGAGTTCCGCCTCGGCGAGATCGAACACCTGCCGGTCGCCGACGGCACCGTCGATACAATCATCTCGAACTGCGTTCTGAACCTTTCACCGGAAAAACCACGAGTGCTCGCGGAGGCGTTTCGCGTCCTCGACGCCGGCGGATCGCTCTCGGTTTCGGATCTCGTCGCGACCGCGCCGTTACCCCAGGAGGTCCGGGAGGACCCGGACGCGATCGCCGACTGCGTCGGGGACGCAGCGCAGATCGAGTCACTCGAAACGTGGCTCGAGGACGCGGGATTCGTCGACGTCTCGATCGTGACGGAAGACGACTGGAGCGAAGCGTTGCCGGTCGTCTCGGCCCGAATCGAGGCCAGAAAGCCAGCGTAGGCTGGGTGGCCGGCGAACGGGTCGACGAGTGGTTACACACGCGGATCGCAGTCGGGGCCCGGATACTCGCCGTCCTCGACCGCCTCGTAGAGACTCTCGGGATCGAACAGTCGCGCGAACGCGTCCGGCGGACGGGCGCTAACCGACACTCTGGGTTGTATCGTGAGACCGACTTTCGCCGACGTGAGCCGGTCGTCGTACGTGAGGAGATGCGCGGCACCTCCCTGGTAGGCCGACGCCAGCGCTGGATGGTCCTCCGGCGGATGCTCGACGAGAACGCGTTCGTCCTCGAGTCGCGTTCGGTGGTCCGCCGCGAGTTCAGCGTCGCCGAGTTCGGCGACGAGCCGTTCGGTCTCCTCGAGTAACGGATCGCTCGCGACGAGGTCGACCCACGAGTGACGACGGACGTGGTCGAGGGCGTCTCGAGCGTCTCCATCGACGAAGAGGTCGGCGGCGAGGACGGCGGGATCGGCGACGACGCGCGCGGGGTTCGGGGAGTCAGCCATCGTCACCCTCCTCCGGTGTGTCGCCACGGGTTGCCGTCGAACCGTCACCAGCCGCCGTCGAATCGTCGCTCGCTCGCTGTCTCTCGAGGCCGTCGTACGTGCTCCGAACGTGGTCGTCATCGACGTCGTACGCCCCAGCACGGTCGAACAGATCGCCCCAGCTCGCGGTCATCGATCGAGGTTGGTGCTCGAGGGCCAAAGAACGACTGGCTTCGACCGGCGACCTCGTTTCTCCGGCTACGAGTGTCACCGATTACGTCTCACGTGAGAGCAACCAGAACGCGACGGCGCCGAGAACGAACGCGACGCCGACGTTGACGGCGAGTCCGACCGCACCGACGCCGGCCACGACCGCGAGCGACCGGCGTCCCGAGACTGGCTCGAGCGCCGCCCGCGCCAGTTCGACGGCGACGACGACGAGCAAGGCGCCGAGGACGGCCATCGGGAACGCCGCGAGCACCGCCCCGGCGGCGACCAGCGCGAGCGCGAGGTAGCCGACGCCAAGCAGGACGTTCGCGCCACCGGTTCGCGCGCCGAAAGCGTGCTTACCGGCTAATCCGCCGCTCCCGTGGCACATCGGGATCCCCCCGATCGGCACCGCAGCGAGGCAGGTCACGCCCATACTCTTCGAGAGCGAATCAGCCGAGACCTCCCGGTCGTAGAGATCACCACAGAGGAGCGCGGTCGCGATCGCCGCGTTGCCGAGTGTCATCCCCAGCTGAGCGACCGTCCCCTCGAGGGCCGCAGTCGATAGCGTCGGCGTTCCGGCGGGAAACAGCGCGGCTGCCGGGAGTCGCGGCGTCGGCACACCGGCCGTCACGAGCGCCGCGAGCCCGCCCAGCGCGAGCACGATCAGGATGCTCACGCTTCGGTAGCCAGCGACGGCGAAGAGACCGACGACGGCGAGCCCGGCCACCGCGACGGGAACGTTACCCGCGGAGAGTCCGACCGCCGCCTCGAGCAACAGCAAGGCGACCGCGAACTGGACGCCTCGGACGACGGGTTCGCCGACGACTCGCTGGAGGTGTCCGACGAGGCCGAGCGATCCGATCGCGAGCAAGACGGCCCCGGCGAGCAACCCCGCCGCGGCGAGTTCGGGGTACGAGAGCGATCCCACGATGGCGAGGCCGACCAACGCCTTCATCGGCTCGATCGAGAGGGGCATCCGGTAGTACAGCCCCCAGACGATCTGGAAGATGCCGAAGCCGACCAGGACGTGTGGAAGCGAGACAGACGTCGTCGCCGCGAGCGCGACGAGCAGCGGGAGGACAGTAACCGAATCCCCTAGCGCACCCGTGAGTTCCGAGCTCGAAAACTCGAGGCCCGAATCGACGGATCTGCCGATCGAGTACGCCATCGACAGTGGATTTAACGAGTAACTGTTTCACTGTTTCGGGTAACCAAAAGTAGTATCTCTGCCCGGCCGACGAACCGACGTCCGGTTACGGGCACGCACTGATCTGCCGTCCGACCACGACGGGGACTCACCGTGGCTCGTCCGACGCGTGAGGGATCGTTTCCGGCGTCGGCTCGGCCGTCGAGACCGCCTCCGGATCGACGTCGTCTGCGGCTCTTGCCTCGGGTAGATCGTAGCCGCGTTCGGTATCGTATCGCTCGAGATGGCGATTTAGCTGCCCGGACTGGTCGGCGAGGACGGTCGCGCTGTGGGCGACGTGGGACAGCGCATCGGCCTGTGCGGACGCCCGCTGGGCCGCTCGCTGTGCCGACAGGACGGTCTCGTCGCTCGTCTCCGCTGCCCCCTCGACCATCGCGACGACTTCCTCGGTCGACGCCGCCTGCTGTTGGGTCGCCGCCGAAATCTCCTGAACGCCCTCGTTCGTGCGTTCGGAGAGATCGGCGATTCGTTCGAGCGCCTCGGCGGCGTCCTCGACGTCGTCGACGCTTCCCTCGATGCGTTCACGACTCCGCCGCACCTCGTCGGCCGCCGACAGCGCTCGCGTTCGAAGCCCCTCGAGGCGTTCCTCGACGTCTTTGACCGAGTCGTAGACCTCCTCGGAGAGGTTCTGAATCTCGTCGGCGACGGCGGTAAAGCCTCCCTCGCCACCCTGGGTCGATCGAGAGGCCTCGATGTTGGCGTTCAACGCTAGCATGTTCGTCTGTTCGGCGATTCCGCTGATCGAGTCGATGAGACCGTCGATTCGTTCCGCCTCGTCCTCGAGCGCTTCGATCTCCGCGACGGCGCGTTCGGTCTCCTCTTCGATCACCGCCATTCCCTCGATGGCGTCGGACGCGGAGCGACCGCCATCCTGTCCGACGCGAGCCGTTTCGTCCGCGGTGTCGGCGACCTCGGACGCCGTCGCGGCGATCTCCTCGATCGTCGTCGAGAGCGACTCCATCTCCGCCGTCGCCGACCTGAGCTGTTCGTTCTGTTCGTCCGTGTCGTCGGCGACCGTCGAGAGGGCTTTACGGGTCCGCTCGCCCTCCGCCCGGACGGTCTCGATGCTCATGTTGAGTTCGCGGCTGTACGTGACGACCTCCCCGGAGAACGACTTCAGCGTCGAGAACGTCTCCTCGATCTCCGCGAGCATCTCGTTTGAGTTCCGTGCGAGGTCGCCGATCACGTCGTGGCCTCCCTCGGGATCGAACCGCTCCGTTAGATCGCCGTCAGCGACCGACCTCGTCACGTCCGCGTGGACACCAACCGTTCGCTCGAGATCCGAGAGCGTCCGATCGGTCCGCTCACTCTCCTCGAGTAGGTCCCGGATCGACGCGAGGTCCGTTGCGAGGTCGGCGACGACGTCACTCCGGTCCGTCTCGAACTCGACGCCGTGGTTCCCGTCCTCGAGTCGAGTCGTTCGCTCGCGAAGCTCCGCGACCGCGCTTCGGAGTTCGTCGCGTTCCCGCGGGGCCGACTTCGCATCCGAAACCGACGCGATCAGTATCGCGGCGAACCCGGTGGCGACGACACCGCCCACACCGGCGGCGAGCGTCGGCGTGGCGGGTTCGCCGAGTCCGAACGCGACTCCGACGGCGACGGCCACTCCGACGAGCACGATGACGACGCCGAATCCGAACGGGCGGTCGGTCTGGATCGCCGCTGGCAGCGGCGACGTCACGCCGCCACTCGAGTGCTGTGCGGTCATCGCGTCACCTCGGTTCGGCGTTCGGTCGACGCCTCGGTTCCCGACGCTCCCTCCGCGACGGGCCGTTCGACGACGAACCGACAGGCGTCGTCGCCCTCGAACATGCACGTCGTCTCCTCGACGAGGAGCGTTTCGTCGAAATGGTCGGCGACCCCTTGGATCGCACCGCGGGCGATATCACACAGCTGTCGATCCGAATCGTACGTGATCCGAACCCGGCTCTCGTCCAGCCACTCGGTTTTGACACGCGGTGTCGTCAACTCGGTGAGATCGCGCGTCCGCAACGACGTGTGAAATCGCTGGATATTCGCGAGCAGTTCGAGAGCGTCCCACTCCTCGTCGATGTGCAGGTCGTACGTCTCGAGCAGGGCCGGGACGACCCACCGGCCGTACTCTGAGAGGATCGTTCGCGGGCTCTCCCCCGTCAGGCTTCCCGCAGCACGAACGAGTTCGTAGACGTCGCCGTCGGGATAGACCGTCACGGGGACGTACACCTTCTCGTCGACGTCTGCCTCGCGCTGGATCTCGAGCCACGTCTCCTCGTCGTACGTGTCGACGACGAAATCACGAAGCGTTTTCAGTATGATTCCGTGCATTCCTCACCCCCCGATCGTCTCCAGCAGTGCGCTTGCCAAACTGTTACTCGATCCATGTTCCATAATATTTTACTCGTTTTAGACGAAAACATAATAACAGTTTCGGGAATAGTGTCATCTTAACTATGTCTGTCTGGACGAACGACAGCTGCGAGTGACGGAGGCCACGAAACTGGAACGGACGATATAAGGTGTCGAGTCCAGATCGGTCGAACGTGACCAACCTCGGCAAGATCGATCGGACGGTCTTCGAGAACGCCGTCGCGTCGAACCTCGGTGCCAGCCGCGACGACGTCGTCCTCGGACCGCAACACGGCGTCGACTTTGGAGTGATCGACGTCGACGGAACGGCGCTCGTGACCGCGACGGATCCACTCTCGATCCTCCCGGCGCTTGGCCTCGAGCGCGCGGCGCGGTTCGCCCTCGATCTCGTGCTCGCGGACGTCGCCGTCAGCGGCGTTTCCCCGTCGCATCTCTCGATCTGTTTCACCCTCCCGGCGACGATGACCGACGACGAGTTCGCGACGATCCAGTCGACGATCCACGAGGAGTGTGTCGACCTCGGCGTCGCCGTCGTCACCGGACACACGGCCCGCTACTCCGATTCGTCTCACCCCTGGGTCGGCGCGGCGACCGCGATGGGCGTCGGCGACCACGACGAGATCGTTCGCCCCGACGGCGCACGACCCGGCGACAGACTCCTGTTGACGACCGGCCCCGCCGTCGAGTCGGTCGGCCTCCTGAGCACCCTGTTCGGCGATCGAATCGCCGTTTCCGAGGACGTACTGGCCGACGCCCAGGAACGCCTCGAGGACGTCTACTGCGTCCGAGACGCCCTGACGGCGGCCGCCGCCGGACCGGTGACGGCGATGCACGACGTGACCGAAGGCGGTCTTGCGGGCGCACTGAACGAGATGGCCAACGGCGCCAGCGCCCGTTTCGAGATCGACCGCAAGGCCGTCCCGATGCGACCCGGTGTCCGGGAAGTGTGTGAGACACTCGAGATCGATCCGTGGGCCGCCACGAGTTGCGGGTCACTCGCCATCGCGGTCGATCCGGCGGGTGTCGACACCGTTCGCGGAGCGCTCGAGGATCGCGGGACCGTCGTCGCCGAAATCGGACGCGTCACCGAGGGAGAGGGCGTGGTCGTCGACGGTGATCGGCTCGACCATCCGAGCGTCGATCCGTCGTGGGCGGCCTATGCGGAACTGGCATCGCAGTAACGCACTCGAGACGGAGAGGACGGCGGTACTATTGGAACAACGGCGGCACCATCTCCGGAGGAACGATGTGACCATCATTGATTTGTATAACCGAGGTATACACGGAGGTATGCGAACGCCCACACCCGAATCCAGACCGGTCGCGTTGACGATCGCCGGAAGCGACTCCGGCGGCGGCGCGGGTATCCAGGCCGACCTCGCGACGTTCGCGACCCACGGCGTCTACGGCACGTCGGCGCTCACCGCCGTCACCGCCCAGCACACCCGCGGCGTCGACTCGTCGTTCGTCCTGCCGACCGACGAGATCGCCGCCCAGATCGACGCCGTCGTCGGCGACGTCGACGTCGGCGCGGCGAAGACGGGGATGCTCGCGACGACCGAGGTCGTCGAACTGGTCACAGAGCGCGCTCGAGGGTTCGCGTTCCCGCTCGTCGTCGACCCCGTGATGGTCGCCACCTCGGGTGACCGGTTGCTCGACGAAACGGCCGAGCGCGCCTACGAGAACCTGATCGCCGAGGCCGCGGTCGTGACCCCGAACGCCGACGAGGCCGAAGTGCTGACCGGGATCGAGATCGACGGCGAAGAGAGCGCCCGCGAGGCCGGCGAGGCGCTGCTCGAGATGGGTGCCGACGCCGCGCTGATCAAAGGTGGTCACGTCCCCGGCGAGACGGTCCGGGACGTGCTGGTCCGTCCCGGCGACGGCCCAGCGGGCGTCGAGGGATCGACGAGTACAGTGTTCGAACACGAGCGCGTCGACACCGACGCAACCCACGGCTCCGGCTGTACGCTCGCGGCCGCCATCGCCGCGAGGCTCGCGTCCGGCGACGGACTCGAGTCCGCCGTCGAGGGCGCGACGGACTTTCTGGCTCGAGCGATCGAACACCACTACGACGTCGGGCGCGGACCAGGGGCGGTCAATCACTCGATCGATCGGTGAGCACCGCCGGGTTCGTGGACGGCAACCCAAAGAGAGTTCGTGAAGCGCTCGAGCGCCGTTTTCGTCGAGCGTATCGCTCGACAGGCGTTATTTCATGCCGGCAAACGTCCGGTAGGCCGTCTTCGCGAGCGACATCTCGAGGCCCGAGGATTCGACGACGTAGTAGGGGCGCAACTCGCCGTTGAACTTCCCTTTGTACTCACAGAGACGTTCGGTGTTCGCGCCGACGAGGTCGTAGCCGATCACCGACTCGAGGGCGGGATCGGTGACCACGTCCTCTAAGATGGCCCGGTGGAGGAGGTTGTTCACGCTGACGTGGTCGTAAGAGGCGGTAACGCCGCCCTGCCAGTAGTATGCGAGTTCCGGCGCGAACAGCGTGATGATGCCGCTCTGGTAGGTGCCGTCGGGCGCTCGAGCGACGTACACCCGCCACTGGTCGTCCTCGAGCGTCGAGAGAAGATCACGCAAGAAAGGACGTGACATCGGCGCGGTGTCGTCGTACTCGGCGTACTGGTCGACGACGTCGTCGTACACCCGTAACGCCGCGTCGATTCCCTCGGTGTCGATCGAGAGATCCACGTCGTCGATCCGGCGCATCTCGTTTCGCAGGCTCTTGCTGAAGCCGGCCATGGCGTCCTCGGCGTCGGCACACCCCTCGAGGTCGACGACGTAGGTGAACTTCGGTTCGACGGAGAGGTCGTTCCAGGCGAACGGTCTCGGATCGTCGTAGTAGATATGACAGGACGATCGGAAGAGCGTCGATCGGTTGGCGACCCCGAGATCGTCGACGACGGCGGATATCAGTTCGCCGTTGATCCGTTCGGCCTTGCGGGGTTTCGGGCTATTGGGGTCGAGGATCGGGCCCAGACGAGGAACGCCCAGCGAGACGGGTGGCGAGAATGCCGTCCGTCCGATCGAACGCTCGCCGACGAAGACGGGGAGAAGACCGACCGATTGCTGTCCCTTGTAGGCGCCGTACAACCGAAGCGTCGCGTCAGTGTGATCGTCGAGAACGCGGAGTGCGTCCGGCTCGTGGAAGATCTCGTATCCGGACGACGGGAGGGCTTCGCGCCAGTCCTCGAGATCGATTCGTGTGACGTCCATGCTGGGACACCGTTTGGCCCCCGACGACGTTGTTATCCACACAGTAACCGGCCGAAGAGTGTCACGAAATCCGTTTGGCGCGTGCGTACCCTGGTACCAGTCGAGTCACAACAAAGAGCATACTCGAGGGGACGACCTCGGCGGCGGACGACCTCGAGGGCAGGGGGACGACCTCGACGGCGGCGGACGAGTTCGGCGATCGGTTGCAGAGAACGAATCGGAACGGACGATTTCACCGACTCAAACCGTTCTACCGCTCAAACCGTCGGAGAACGGTTCGACTCACAGCGGGCGAGGAGGTACTCCGAGAGCGCGTAGGCCATCCACCCCTGACACCACCGCATCAGCGTGACTCGCTTCGTGTGGTGGCGAAACTGGCGGTAGTAGAATCGCCCCTCCTCGACCTGCAGGTTCGCGAGGACCCACCGGAGGATTCTGTCGGCGAACTCGAGGTCGCCCTCGCGGGTGAACACCAGCATGCCCTGCGTGCTCGCGTGGATGTCGCGGGGGTAGGCGTTGGATTCGTCGAAGTTGGGCGCACCGTCGAGTTCGAACAGTTCAGTGCGGTAGAACTCGAGAGCGTCCTCGAGCGTCTCGCTGTACCGTTCTTCGTCGACGACGTCGCGATAGCGCTGGAAGGACTCGATGATGAAGCCGTTGTGGTGGCTGTCCATCGAGAGATGTGAGGCGTCGGCCGGAAGCCGGTAGGGCCAGCCGCCCACGTCGGTCTGGTTGGCGGCGACGTGATCTAAGATCTTCGTCGCGCGGTCGCGAAGCTCTTCGTTTCCGGTCCGTTCGTAGAGGTCGACGAACATGCCGGCCCCGAGGGCGGCGGCGTTCAGCGTGTAGGAGTCGTCGGGGTGGTTCATGTGGTAGTCGATCTTCGCACCATCCGGGACCTCCCGGTAGTTCAGGTCCTCGATCACGAACGACGGTGCGGTGCGTGCGAGTTCGGCGTACTCGGGGTCGAGATCGGCGGCGTGAAGGAGCGCCCTGACGGCGTACGTCGTCGAGACGACGTCCGGATCGCTCGGGACGCCTTTGGTATGAACGTGTTGCATCTCGTGGCGATGCCCCCCACAGAAGCCACTGTACCCCGTGATCCGTTCCTCGACGAGCCAGTTCGCGAGCCTGCCGGCCTCGCCGATCGGGTCGAACGCCGGCTCGAGCGGGGCGTCGTACTCGCGGATCAATCGGTGGTAGTTCAGGTTGGCCATCGCGAACAGCGCGGCTCCCTTGTAGTTTCGCCGGTGTTCGACACCCAACAGCGGTCTGACGTCGACCGGCGTCCGCTTGACGACCTCCTGGACGACCAGGTTGAGCACCCGATTTTCGAACGGAAGCGACTGGAGGAGCTGGCTGCTCATTCCGTCGCCGTAATCGGGGCCGATGTAGTCCCGTCTGCGTGCGTGCGCGAGCGTCGAATCGAGGACGGAGGCGTACGACGCGAGCGCTCGAGTCCGCGTTTCCGCCGGTTCCGTCGGGTTCGTCTCTGAAACGCCGTATGACTGCATCTACCGTCCTCTGGAAACATATCCACATTATTATACGCTCGCTACCCCTCGACACGAGGTCGCCGTGACGCCGTCGCCGGCGTCTGAATCCGAGTACTCGCGGACTGTAGTCGATCCAGCGAGTCGTTCCGGAGGGTATGTCCCAGATAACAAACCGCGCTCTCCCCCACTCGTCGAACAGGATACCGTGGGCTCCACATGAGATACCTGTTTTTCACCAACACACCGGCACACGTCCACCTGTACAAACACGCGGTACAGCGGCTTCGCGACCAGGGCAACGAGGTGCTGGTTCTGGCTCGCGATTACACGTGCACCGTCGACCTGCTCGAGTGGTACGACCTGCCCTACGAGGTGTACGGCAGCTGCGGGACGACGAAGGGGTCGCTCTTGAGCCGTCTCCCGGTACACTACGCCCGGGCGATCCGTCTCGCACACCGGTTCGATCCCGACCTCGTCTTCGGGATGGGCGGGTACGCGGCTCACACGGGCGCAGTCGTCGGGACGCCGACGGTGTTGCTGATCGACTCCGAACCCGCGTCGTTCGATCACACGATCTCGACGCCGTTCGCCCGGACGATCATCACGCCAAACAAGTTTCGAAAGGACCTCGGCGATCGACACTACGTCTTCCCCGGATTCAAGGAGTGTGCCTACCTCCACCCGGAGATTTACGAACCGGATCCGACGATCAGGGATCGACTCGGCGTCACACGAGACGAACCGTACGTCATCCTTCGGCTCAACGCGTTCGGCTCCCAACACGACGTCGGAAAGCGCGGAATCACCGGGAGCGCCCGTCGACGAATCGTCGAACGACTCGACGAGCACGCGACCGTCCTCGTCTCCGACGAGGGTGAAAACACCGACCTCGAGGCGCTCCCCGCTCGGCCGTTCGACCTTCACCCAGCACTGATACACGACGCGCTCGCCGAGGCGGCGTTGCTGGTCGCTGACACACAGACGATGGTCACCGAGGCGGCGTTGCTCGGGACGCCCGCGATCCGCTCGAACTCGTTCGTCGGCGACGACGACATGGGTAACTTCGTCGAACTCGAGAACCAGGGACTGATTCACAACGTCGCCTCCGTGTCGGAGATCGTCGACCGATCGCGGACCGTCCTCGACTCGGACGGCGTCGGCGAGACGTGGCAACGGAAACGCGACGAGTTCCTCGCCGACAAGGCGAACCTGACGGACGTGATCGTCGACATCGCGACGGCTCACGGCCGCGTCGGCGCACTCGATTCACTCCAGCGCTTTGGCGGAGCCTCGAGGCCAGAACCCGCCGGATCGGTCGGCGTCGGAAGCGACTGAGACGGACTGCTGTCCGTCACTGGCGGTAGGTCCCCAGCGAGTCGCGGCCCCTCCGAAATATCGTACGCACACTGTATGCGAGAAATCGGTGTCGAGTTCCGGTGCAACCGTCGGCCGATCGCGGTGTACCGACAGGTACGAATCACGTTCTCTCCACCCCAGACCGACGGGTTGGAGTGATTCTCGAGTACGAACTGATCGAACGAGCGTCGTGCGATCAGGTGTGTACTGACGTGCAGTGGCTACGATAGTACTTCGCCACGCGTCGACTGCAGGGTCGAACCGACCCGACGCCACCGAGTTCGAGCCTGCAGTGATACGGTTTACTGTAAGTCGGTACCGCCGAAACCGCGACCCGTCTGCGGTTTCGCCGGTAAATTGTTACAGCAATCCGTATGAGGCGTGGGACGCCACTAGTCCGAGGCCGCTATCGGTCCCCTCGGTACCGCCGCGTCACTGTGGCGAGTACCAGCAGCGTCGCGATGGAAACGGCGACGTGGACAACTCCTGGGGAGGGGAGCGCGTCGGACTCCTCGTCGATCGGCGTCGCATCCTGTGTGGGTGCGATCGCGAGAGCCTCGAGCGAGTCGACGTCCGCTTCGAACTGGTAGCGCTCGCCGGAGTCGTCGACCACCGTCGCGTTCGACTCGGTCCACTCGGTTCCGTCAGTCGCGTAGAGTGCGACGTCCTCGGGGTGGTAGCCGATCTCCTCGAGGGTGTCGGCCGAGACGCTGAACGCCACCGTCGCGGAGACGTCGTCGTGGTCGCTCGTCACCGTCAGGTTCGACAGCGACGCGACCTCGTGGGGTGAGTCGGTCCCGGCCGGCTGTCCGTTCGCGAAGGAGAACGCCGCGTCCTCCTCGAGGCCGGTGACGTCGATCCAGTCGAAGCTACCGTTGTCGTTCGAGTCGTTCGACGGACGGAGGGTGATCGGATCGCCGCCAGATACTCCGGTCACACTGGCGGTGAATCCATCGTCCGTCCGGTCGTACGTGACCGACGGTTCGTCACACGCACCCGTACGGATGGTTACCGGCTCGTCGAGTGCCAGTTCGAACCGTTCCGGATCGTCGGCGTCTCCCGAGAGGTACTCCCAACTGTCGATCTCGCCGTCTTCGTGCCACTCGGGGTCGTGAAGGGACTCGTTCTCGTGGAAGTCCGACGCCTCGTTGAACCCGGGCTGGATCGTCACGGCGAACTCGTCGCCGAGTCCGCCCTGGATCGCACCGCCGTCGGTTCTGGCGTCTCGCCAGATCCAGGAGGCGTACGCCCAGCCGTCGCCGCTATCCCACTCGACCATGTTCGTCTCGGCCTCGTACTTGTCGTCCTGGACGACCCACTCCGACTCCGAGGGGAGGCCGACGATATCGAACGTCACGATACCACCACTCGAGTTGCCGTGGAGTTGGTCGTGGACCATCACGAGACTCGTCCCGTCGGTCCCCTCGTGGAGCATCAGGATGCTCGTGTCGTCCTCCTGGAGGTGTGTCGTCCCGTAGGAGCTGTACTGTCTATCCTCGGGATCGGTGTCGGGGTGAGTCACGTGGTTCCGATAGTCGTAGAACGACTCGACCGTCTGAGACGTCTGAAGCGGTTCGATCGGCTCGCAGTACGTCCCTTGCTCGATGACGTACGACTCCGGCGACGCGTCCTGGGCGGTGTTACCGGCAGCGAGCGGAGCGAACCCTGTGACCGCACCCGCCGCGAGCAGTCCTGCGACGAACACGACCAACAGTCGATTCCCGCTCATGGTTCACCGCGAGCTTTCGCCGGTTCGTTCGTCGCCGTCGCTCGCTCGACGTCGTACTCGTCGTCGGGGAGACGGTCGCCGGCGGATTCTCTCGGCGGCCTCGCCCGCTTCCCCGGTTCGGTCGCCGAACGGAGATCTGACTCCCGACTCGAGGCCGCCGCGGAGTCGCCTCGTGCTCGCTCGTACGCGTCGACCAGTCGGGCGGGCGAACCGACCCAGGCGTCGAGTTCCTGGGCCCGTTCGACGAGCCAGCGGTAGAGTCGACGGTGACCGGGAAACTCTCGTTCGTTGAAAAATCGTGGATGCCAGAGGACCGTCATGACGGCGTCGTTCTCGGCCGCCTCGAGCAGGAGCCGATCACAGACGCGACGCGCGGCGTTCGGCCGCGTTCCGGGGTCCGGAAGCGCCTGGTCCATGATCGTCAGCGGGAAGACGAGGAACTCGTCGTCGAACGGTCGAATCGGTCGGTATCCCGCGTGGAACCCACACTCCGTCGTCGAGCCGAGACTCGCGTCGTACTCGAGACCAATCCGGCGGTGGTGTCGCCAGGTGTCGGAGCCGAGCCGAAGGTGGTGTTGGCGTCCACCAGTCACGGGACCGTCGAGCAGCGACTCGAGGATAGCCTTCTCCTCCCGGAGTCGGTGCGGATCGTCGGGAGAGTGATAGGAGCCGTGGAGTCCGACCTCCCAGCCACCGTCCTCGAGGTCACGGACGACGCGAGCGATCTCGTCGCTTCGGACGTCGTACCGGCCAAGGTGTTGGATCCAGTTCGACGGGGACAGCCAGTCGCTCATCGGGCGGTTCGCGAGCAGATGCTGTTCGTTCAGGAAGTAAAACGCCGAACGGACGCCCAGTTTCTCCTCCAACGTCATCAGATTCTCGAACTGCCAGTAGGGGTTCGTGTCCGAGAGCGCAGTCCGGAGGTGGTAGGTCGGTCGGCCGTTCGCCGCGTAGTAAAACGACCGAAACCCCTTGTACGGGCGGTCGACGTCGTGGGTGAGACAGAGCGCGAACTCCCCATCGACGGGCACCGTCTCGACGCGGGAGCCCTGCGTCCACGCCCGCGGAGAGTCCTGGCTTCGAGTCGTATCGCTCATCACGTCTGTACACTCATCCGTACCGATACGATAGTAAATGACAACGTACCCGGAATACCCCGATTGCACACGGACGTTCGATCCGGTAGCTCCGGCCTACTCGAGAGTCAGCCTCGATGAACGGTCAGGTATTCGCCGATGAACAGTCGGCCACTCGTCGACGACCGGTCACTCTCGTTCTTTAGTCGCCGCGTCGGGGCGGCTCGATCGACCGATTACCGCCCCGAGAGTCCGCCGTCCGAAGCCGAGACACTCCCGGAGAACCGGGGCACCGTCGGCGAGCCACAGCAAAAACACGAATCCGGCGAGTCCGAGTTGAACCCACATGTACGTCGTGAGTTCGCCGGCGAGAAGGGCCTCCTGATAGGTTCCGAACAGTCGAGTGAACTCCCCGACGAACCCGACGGGTTCGCCTGGCGATTCGATTGGATCGACAGGCCAGAGCATCACCTCGGTTCGTACGCCTTCGCCCCCGATCGAGTGATAGAGGGCGTCGGACGGGAGGTGAAGCAGGTAGCCGAGTCCGAACGCGACGCCGGCACTCGGCCGGCCGATCCGTTTCGCGAGCAACCCCACGAGTATCGAGAGCGGAACCGCGAAGAATACCGAGTGTCCCAGGGCGTATCCCGACTCGAAGACGCCGAACTCCCACGCCAGCGGTTTGTCGATGAGATCCGGCAACAGCGACGCGAACACGACCGTGAACGCCTCGAGTCCGGTCGGCGCTCGCCGGTAGTACGCGCGGCTGAACAGAGAGTACGCGAGATAGCCGGCGATGGCGTGTTCCCATGGCCACATCGGCGTGAAGTCGCGCCCTCGAGGGGTTAGTTATGGAGGTTCTACGGTCGTTCCTGGCTGGCTGCCGCTCCGGCAGTGGGCGGATCTCCCCGGACGGCCGTCGAGGCGAACCGGCAACGGTTACGGGCTGGCGCGCCACCGTTCACAGGATGGTCGAGCATCACGAGGTACCGGTCGCCGGCGGCGAGTCGGTCGCGGCGGTCCACCACGAGGCGCCGTCGAACCGCTGGTTCGTCTGCTGTCACGGCTTTCTCAGCGACAAGTCGGGGAGCTACGAGCGACGGTGTAGGCGGGCGGTCCAGGAAGGATACAACGGCGTCAGGTTCGACTTCAGAGGGTGTGGCGAGTCCGACGGCGCGTTCGTCGAGCAGGGGGTAAGCGAGAAGATCGCCGACCTCGAGGCGGTCGTCGACGACGTCGAGCCGTCGTCGATCGTCCTGTTCGGCTCGAGTTTCGGCGGGAAGGTGGCGTTTCACGCGGCGACCGGCCTCGATCGGGTCGAGGCGGTCGTGACGCGAGCGCCCGTGACTGACAACCGAGCGTTCGACAATTACCGATCAAGCGTCGCCGCCGACGGCGAGCACCGCTTCGAAACGGGGGATCGGATCGACGACCGCTTCTTCGAGGACCTCGATCGCTACCCCTTCGACGACGTGGTGTCCGCACTCGATGTGCCGGTCGCCATCTTCCACGGCACGGCGGACGAATCCGTCGACGTCGACGACAGCATCGACGCGACGCGGCGACTCGAGACGGACGTTCTCCTCCAGACGTTCTCGGCGGAGGGACACCGCTTTTCGGCCCCTGCCGAGAGCCGACTGCTCGCGCTGACGTTCGACTGGCTCGAGTCGATCCGAAGCTGACTAACCGACCGTTGACTGGTCCCGACTGACCCGGATCTGACCAGTCGAGTTCGACGGCCCCAGCGCCCGGCGTGGCGAATCGTCCGCTGGTCTGCGCCGAGACCCGGTCGTCGACGGTCGGTTCCGAGGCTGCCGGTGTTTTCTCGATCAGAGAAACCGGACCGCTTTTCATAGCGATGGCAGAACGATCAGCTACAAGTGAGTGAGGAGATCGACCTATCCACGGTGCTCTCGGTTCTCGACGACGAGTACGCACGGGAGATCCTCACCCACACGAGCGTCGAACCCATGTCTGCTAGTACCCTGAGCGAACGGTGTGACGCCTCCCTGCCGACGATCTACCGACGACTGGATCGACTCGAGGAGTGTCGACTCGTGACCGAAGAGACGGAACTCGCGGCTGATGGTAACCACTACAGCGTCTACAGCGCGAACCTCGATCGACTGGAGCTCAGCCTCGAGGACGGCGCGTTCGACCTCGAGTTGACCTACCGTGAAGAGGACGTCGCCGACAGGTTCACGAGGATGTGGGAGGGGATGCGATGACCACAGGTCCGGTCCGGATCGGCGAGACGAGCGTCTTCGAACTGTTCACTATCGCTAGCCTCTTTCTCGTCGCGCTCATGGGTGCAATCATCGCCTACCAGGCCTACCGTGGATACCGGCGCAACGACGCGACGTCGATGCTCTATCTCGCCCTCGGTCTGTTGTTGCTCACGGTCTGTCCATTTCTCGTCAACGTCACGATCACGACGGTCACGAGCGCGGACCATCTCGTCACGGTGTTCTTCGAGAACGTGAGCCGACTGCTCGGGTTGCTCGCGATCATGTACTCGCTGTACGGACGTCACTGACGCGGCTTCGACACCGCCGTCTGCTGTTCGAAACACCACTCCGTCCCCGGTACGAAATTTCGACTCCGTTCGTGACACAGAAGTTCGACGCTGTTGCGCGATACGACACTCGACGTCGTTTCAGACCGGACAGTCGAAAGAACCCGGTTGTAAAACCCACCTGAGACGGTCTACAGTCAGTGCCGGCGCACCCGCGATCGTTCGGCGGGTACGTCGGAACATCGGAACAACGAACCGTACGAGACCGTGGGAGGGCCGAAGCAAATGCGGAAGGGTGTGGCCAGGTCTCCACCGGGTGGTGTACGGGTGGACGCCACGCCGGTGGAACGGGCGTGAGATCGGTGACGGGGACAGGGGCTACGTCCACGAGGGCTGTCGTCGGATCCACACGCCGGGTAGCGGGGGACCAACGAGGGGCTTCGATCGCGCCTCGCTCCGTCCCCTACAGTTGGCTTTCGGCTGTCCCCTATTAGTGACCCCAGCGGATTCTCTGGGTCGGAAAATCCGCCCTCGAGAAACACCCACACGCGACGAGCCCACGACACTGACGTGACTCGAGTTCCGAGAACGACCATGCAGTATCTCGTCGGAACCGAATCGGTTCACACGACCGCATCGATCTGTGACTATCTCGACGGACGCATCGATACGTCGGATTCGATCACCGTCGTCGCGGTCGTCGACGACCCGTCCGCCCGCCGTGATCGGCAGGAAGCGTTGAACGTCGCCGCCGTCCGACTCGCGGCTGCGGGATCCGTCGACACGGAACTCCGGGAACCCGACGACGCGGACGACGGTGTGACGGTGGCGAGCGCGTTACGAGACTCCGCAGCGATGCTCGAGGCGGACGAGATCGTGATCGGGGCACGTGGATGGCGTCCGGACGATGACAATCGAGAAGAGCCGTCCGGTCTCGGCTCGACCGCTCGAGAACTCCTCGGCAGCGCGACCCGTCCGATCGTCGTCGTTCCGGGGGCAACGCCCTATAGTAACAACTGAAACGATTCACACATCGATCGCCGATCCGTCTGGCGATCGAGTGTGCAATGACTTTCAGTGGCTACTATAGTTCACGATTCGGTGTCACATCGTAACCGTCGGCTACAGACCTGACCGCACACGGCACGCGTTCCCCGGCTGGTTCCCACGACCTCGCCAGAAACAGCTCCGACAGCCGTCTCAGCGGTGCTGTTGGTTCGGCGGTGATCATCTGGGTCGAGTCGTGATACGGACCGCAATGGGTCGGTCCCCGTCGATCGCTCGCCGGTCTGCGATCGACTGGCAATCAGTCATCACAGACCGTACGAAAGAACAGCGAGCGTTGCATCTATCGAAGATTCGAAATAACCGAATATCAGTCCTCGGAACCGGTTTTGCTGGCCTCGAGGTCGACCGACGGTGGTTCGTGCGTTCCGAGTTCTGGATGGGTTTCTTCCATCCAGAGGACAACCAACCCTCCCGAGAGGAACATCGCGATAGCGGTACCGTAGAAGGCGGCCTCGATCGAGAGCAGATCGACGG
This sequence comes from Natrialba sp. INN-245, assembly GCF_009807105.1. Classification (NCBI taxonomy): domain Archaea; kingdom Methanobacteriati; phylum Methanobacteriota; class Halobacteria; order Halobacteriales; family Natrialbaceae; genus Natrialba; species Natrialba sp. INN-245. The sequence continues at coordinate 135,037 of NZ_WUBV01000036.1, forward strand.
AGAGACCGATGAGGACGGCTCCAACGGCGTAGCCAAGATCACGCCAGAGCCGATAGACCCCGAGACCCGTCGAACGCCACAACGGGTGAGCCGCGTCGCTGGCGACTGCGATCAGGTTGGGGTAGTGCAGTGCCATCCCAACACCCGAAATCGCCGACAAAAGGATCCAGAGGTAATACCCCTCCACGAGAACCATCCCGAGGACGCCCGCTCCAGCGAGGAAAAAGCCGACGACGATCGGCGGCTTACGTCCGACTCGGTCACCGAGGCGGCCGGTGTAGACCTGCAGGAAGTACGCGGCACTGTGGACGCCGACAACGACGCCGACCTGGGCAACACCGAGACCCTGGGAGACAAGGAAGATGGGGAAGGCGATCCAGACGAGCGTGTCGACGAAGTTCTCGACGTGTCCCGCCTGGGCTGCGGTAAAGAGCGTCCGGTCCTTGTAGGTCGCGCGTTTGACGATCTCGGTGAACGAGAGGTCGGCCTCGCTCGTTCCGCCGTCAGCTTCGACGCCGTCGCCATCGTCGTCGAGATCTGCTGCCTCCGCTTTCGCGTAGGGAAGGGTTTCCTCGATCAGGACGATCGCGATGAGCAAGGCGACGACGATCACCGCCGCGAGGAAGTAGAACGGTTCCGGCCGAAGGCTGTACTGAGCCGCGATCACGCCGGTGAGCCACGCGCCGGCGGCGACGCCGGTGTAGCCGAAGGCCTCGTCGAGCCCTGCGGCGAGCCCACGCTGGTTGGGGCCGGCGAGTTCGATCTTCGAGATCATGCTCATGCTCCAGGCAACGCCCTGGTTGACCCCGAGCAAGACGTTCCCGACGGCGATCCAGCTCCAACTCGGCGCGTAGATCAGGATGAACGGGATCGGGATCGCAGCGATCCAACCCGCGATCAGGATCGGCTTGCGCCCGTAGGCGTCGGCCCACTTCCCCGAATACAGGTTGAGTACGGCCTTGACGATCCCGAAGCTCACGACGAACGAGCCGATCACCAGCAGGGACTCGACGCCGAAGGTCTCCTCGCCCATGATAGGCACGACGTTTCGCTGGGACCCCATCGTGAGCCCGACGGCGAAGACCGTGAATATCTGAAGCGTAAACTGTCGCCAGTTTCGGCGGATACCCTGTGCGTACTCGCCGCTCATGGGTTATTCGGCCGCACAACGGTTTGGGCCGAGCTCGAGTTCGTCCGCCTCTTCGTCCGAAATCTCCTCGGTGCCGACGTTGGCGAGCTTGATTCGCTCGAAGTTCGCCGGCTGGTCAGGGATATCGCCGGCCAGTGCCGCGACTAACGTCTCCCGGTCCTGGCCGAACGCTTCGTTGCGCTCTTCGACCTCGCTCAGACGGGCGGCCACCGGCGGCTGGGGGCTCCCAGGGTCGTGAGCCGGCAACACGAGCGGATCGCCCTCGACGGTGCGCAGCCCCTCTAAACTCTCGTAGAGCGTCTCGGCGTTGTCCTCGACGTCCGTCTCCTCGAGTCCAGCGTCGACACCGAGTTCGACCCGACCGACGCTGTCGTGAAAGAGCGTGTCGCCGGTCAGGAGTGCCTCGTCCTCGAGAGCGTAGGTGACGCTGCCTGGGCTGTGACCGGGCGTGTGAATCACGTCGATCGTTACGACACCGACCTCGAGACCGTCGCCGTCCTCGACGCGCGTCGCGTCGATTCCATCGTCGTCGGCGGGATGGAGATAGTAGGGCGCGTCGTGAGCTTCGGCCAGTGTCTGCCCGCCGGAGACGTGGTCGGCGTGGGCGTGGGTGTCGAAGACACCCGCAAAATCGGCGTCGTGCGCCTCGAGAATTGCCTCGTACTCCTCGGTGTACTGCGAGGGTTCGAAGACTGCGGCCTCGCCCTCGGAGATCAGAACGTGAGAGAGACAGCCCGTGCCAGGGCGGGCGACCTGGATCAACTCGCCCTCGAGACCGACGTCGAGGGGAGCGGTGCGGTGAACGCGGGCCCAGCCGTTCATGCCGTCTACCAGGGTTTTGGCGTCGTAGCCCTGTTCCTGGAGCAAGTCTGTCGCGTCGGCGGCGAGTACCCCCGCTGCACAGACGGTAACGACCTCACCGTGTTCCGGCAAGTCGGCCAGCTCCTCGGCTGCCGCGTCGGGATCGTCTTTCAGTTCGTCGTAGACGTCGACGTTTTCACTTCCCGGAATGTGCCACTCACGAAAGTCCGTCTCGTCGCGGACGTCGACGAGTCTGAGGTCGTCGTCTCCTCGTTCGAGCCGTTCTGCGACTGTTTCCGGCGTGATTTTTGCCATCGACGTCCCGTAGGGACAGTAGGGGCATATCACCGGTGCCAGCTATAACTGGCACCTCTGGTTCCCTGGTAAACGGGGGTGGAAGGCAGTGACAAGTCACGACGCGCCCCCTGTCTGGCCGGTGCCGGTCATAGCCGGCAACACTATTCACTGTCGAATCCTCGTACTACGTATGGGAATGTACGAAGTGTCGTTCAAACTCCGCCACGAGTGTCCCTATCGAGAGATCTCCGAGCGATTTCCGGGGGTGTCGATCCGCGAGTGGTACCTTCGGGACTGCCAGGTCCTCGAGATCACCGCGTTGGACGCCGACGATGGCGAGTTGCTCGAGGTGATCGACGGTCTCGGGACGGTTCTGCACACCGCAGTCGACGGTTCGGACCTGAACGTGATCGTCCAGTCGTGTTCCTGCCCCATCGAGGAGTCCATCGTCCGGAAGTTCGAACGTCACAACTGCGTACATCTCCCGCCGACGGTGTACCGAAACGGCTGGGAACACTATTCTGTGATCGGATTCGACGAGAACGACGTCACTGCCCTGTTAGCGGAACTCGACGAGGACCGGGAGATCGACATCCTCTCGAAGACGTCGATCGAGGAGCGCCACGTTCCCCACAGTTCGTTGCTCTCGGTCGACCGGCTGTTCGACGGACTCACGAAACGCCAGCTCGAGGCCCTGCGGATCGCGCTGGATGCGGGCTACTACAATCAGCCCCGGGACGCGTCGATCGAGGAACTTGCCGAAGAGACGACCGTCGCCCGAGCGACCTTCGAAGAACACCTGCGGAAAGCCGAAAACAAACTCGTCGAGAACGCCGGCCAGTTCGTTCGCCTCCTGACCGAAACCCAGGAGGATGTGTTACGGGCGGGACCACAGCGTGCGCCGACGACCGCTGATAGTGATTGATCGATCCTGTCTCGAGTAAGTTCTCGAGTCAATTTTCACCGACCGGTCAAACAGCGAGACCGGGAAGTGGTCGCCGGACGGCTCTCTCGGCGAACGATCACAGACCAGCTCTCTTGGACAACGATCACGGACTAGCTCTCTCGGCGCTCGAGTCGTTCCGTCTCAGTTCTCCGGACCGGTACGAAACGGATCGTCGAGTTCACCTGGCCCGTCGTACGACGCGCGGATCGCGTCGAGGTGCGACGGCGCGTCGGGGTTCGACGCCGAGACGTCTCCGGCGCCCGGGACGACCGGCGATCCGTTCAGGAACCCTTCGACGCCGGTAATCACCGGGCCGTACGCGAACTCACCGAACTCCTCGTGGGCGCAGACGACGCGTCCGCCGTCGACGCGACCGACCGGTTCCGAAATCGTCCCGACGAGTCCGGCCTCGTCCCACCAGCACAGCGAGACGATCACGTCCTCGAGATCGCCGTCGATTCGCACGGTCTCCCGATCGGGAAACTCGATCACGGGCGGTTCGGTCATCGATTCACAGCGGACGACGCCATCCGATCGTCCCCACTCGCCTCGAGTTTCGGCACTGTCGTCGGATTCTGCCCACGGAACGGCGGTCGCTGGAGTCGTTCGATCAGGGTAGACGGTGCTGTTCGCTGTGAACAACTGGCGAACATACCTCACGATAGTTCGACCGGACGTATCAATCATTGGTCACGAGTCGATGACTCTCACACAACGAGCAACGGACCATTCGCGGAGCGCGAACGCCGGTCCACTCGAGTCGTCTCGCTCGCGCTCGTCGGGTTTTTGTGGGCCGGTCGCCCACTCGGCGTATGGTCGAGAATCCGTTCGACGCGGAGATCCGCGTCGGTGAGGTCCTCGAGGCCGAATCGTTCCCGGAGGCGAACAAACCGAAGATGACGAAGCTGTGGATCGATCTCGGCGAGGAACACGGCGAGATCCAGTCCGCTGGACAGCTGGATCACCACTACGATCCGGACGAACTCGAGGGAAAACAGGTGTTGTGCGCGACGAATCTCGGCTCCGTCCGGATCGCGGGATTCAACTCCGAGGCGTTGACGGTCGGCGTCCCCGACGAGGAGGGGTTTCCGGTACTCGTCGAGCCGGAGACCGACGTGCCACTCGGCGGCGTGCTGTTCTGATCGAACCGCGATAGTCGCCGCTGACACCGAGAACGGAACGGTTTTCCGGTTCGCCACGAACACGTTTCGGACGACGAGAACGCGGATCGAGGCGGAGCAGAGCTGACGGAGGCTGACCTCGAAGCGGCGGTCCAGGAGACTGTCGAGCGCTCGCTCGCGTTCCTCCGGATGGCACTGTTGGATCAACAGCTCGCGATGGGCTCGAGAGTGGGAATCTTCATGGAACAGATAGCGGAACTCGAGCACCGCCGAGAGGACGTTCGTGAGGACCTGGAGGAGACCGTCGACGAACTCACGGAGTTCGCAGAGCGAATCGACGAGGGGACGAGAGAGATCGACGACTACGCGAAAGAGCAGTCGGCGTCGACCTCCGAGACCGAAGCGCTCGTCGATGCAAACGGGGAGGCGAGACAGCGGGTGACCCGGATCGTCTCGATCGTCGACCAGTTGACCGAAGTCGACGACGGGACGTCAGTTTAGTACTCAGCCACGCGTCGACTGCAGGGTCGAACTCGGTGACGTGGGTCGGTTCGACCCTGCCGGGAAGACGTGGGAGGCCACTGGGGTAACAGCCCCCATCGAGGCGTCACGTACACCACGGAACTCGCAGGGCTTTTGCGGTCGAGATCCACTCCAGACACGATCGAGACGACGGGTATCGTCGGAGAGTTCTTCGCGATCGGAGAAGGCTCGACAACGTCACACAGTATCCGAAAGCACCTGTCGAGTGCGGCTATTTGATGTCAGTCCCAATCAGTACGAGGACGAACACTTTCGTGAGTCAGAAATAGCAGTAAACCTATCCGTCGGGCGAGAGCACAACCAGTATGGACGGCGATCCGCCACCGACGCAGGGACCGTCGGCCGAGGGGACCAACGTCGAAGGGGAGTCACCGCAGGTCGAGCCGACGGTCGAAACCGAAGAGGCGACGATTACCGACGACGCCGAACTCGAGCGAACGCTCGGACTCTCCGGCGGCCTCGCGATCGGGATCGGAACGATGATCGGAGCGGGGATTTTCGTCTTTCCGGGGCTGGCAGCGGGCAACGCGGGACCGGCCGCGTCGGTCTCGTTCGCCATCGGCGCCGTCGTCGCGTTACTGGTCGCGTTGCCGGCATCGGAACTCGCGACGGCGATGCCGAAAAGCGGCGGCGGTTACTACTTCATCTCGCGCGGACTCGGCTCGCTTGCCGGGGCCGTCGTCGGACTCTCGTTGTGGTTCGGGCTGGTGTTCGCCACGGCGTTTTACCTCGTGGGCTTTGGCTACTACGCCGTCGACACGCTGGCCGAGTTGGGTATCGCGGTCGGGGCGGAGTTGGTCATCCCGATCGCGTTGCTGTTCGGCGTGGGCTTTACCGTGTTGAACGTCACCGGGACCGAAAACGCGGCGAAACTCCAGAACGGCGTCGTCGCGTTGTTGCTGTCGATACTGATCGTGTTCCTCGGATACGGCGGGCTCGACGCCGCCGGGCTCCTGGGCGAGCCGACGGCTCCCGAACAGTTCGCCCCGGAAGGAACCTTCCCTGTGTTTACGACGGCGGCGCTGGTGTTCACCTCGTATCTCGGCTTCGCACAGGTGGCGACCGTTGCCGGCGAGATGAGAGATCCCGGCCGAAACCTGCCACTGGCGATGGTCGGATCGGTGCTCGTCGTCGGGGTTCTCTACGTGGTGACGATCTTCGTCGCGACGAGTGCGTTCGGCAGAGAAGCGCTCGCGGGGTTCGGTGAGACGGCGATGGTCGAGGTCGGCCGCCACTATCTCGGCCCGGTCGGCGCGTTCGCGATCGTCTTCGGCGGCTTACTCGCGACGATGTCCAGCGCTAACGCGTCGGTGCTCAGCACGTCTCGAGCCATCTACGCGGTCTCGCGGGACGCCCTGTTGCCCCAGCGAGCGAGCCGGATCAATCTCCGGTACGGAACGCCACACGTCGCGCTGGGACTGGCCGGCGGACCGATTCTGGTGTTGACGGCGACGGGACGCGTCGAACTGCTCGCCGAGGTCGCGTCGTTTCTCCACCTCATCATGTACGGGCTGATCTGCGTGGCGCTCATCGCGTTGCGTCGCGACGAGCCGGAGTGGTACGACCCCGACTTCCGGGTGCCCGGTCATCCCGTCGTCCCGGCGCTCGGTGCGATCTGTAGTTTCGCGTTGATCCTGTTCATGCAACGCGCTTCGCTGTACGTCGGTGGCGGGATCATGCTCCTGACCGTCGGCTGGTACTTCTACTACGCGCGCGACGTCGAACTCAAAGGTGCACTATGACACGCATACTCGTTCCGCTGAAAATACTCGAGGGTGAATCGATCTCGGCCGGGCTGACGGAGTTACTCGAGCCGATGAACGTGACCGTGCTGGGCTATCACGTCCTGCCGGAACAAACGCCGCCGGACCAGGCCCGGTTGCAGTACGAAGAGCGCGCGACGGACGCACTCGAGGATCTCGCGACCGAATTCGGGGCCGGCGAGGGGACCGCCGACTACCGACTGGTCTTCACCCACGATCGCAAGCAGACGTTCGACCGGGTCGCCGCGAAGACAGCGTCGGACGTCTACGCCATTCCGGGAGCGACCGGTCCGGTCGAACGACTCCTCGTGGCGCTTTCGGGCGACGTCGCCGTCAACCGGATCGTCTCGTTCGTCGCGCAACTGGTCGGCGACCGCGAGATCGACGTCACGCTCTTTCTGGCGACCGACGAGGAGGGCGCCGGTCGAGAACTCCTCGAGACGAGCGCTCAGGTGCTCTCCGAAGACGGAATCGCGGTTCGAACCGAACTCGCGGTCGGCGAACCGCCGCTCGAGGCGCTCGTCGCCGCCGCCGTCGATCACGACGCCATCGTCATGGGCGAACGCGCGCCGTCACTCCGGACGCTCGTTTTCGGCGAGGAAGCCGAACGCGTCGCGACCGAGTCGGTCGGCCCGGTACTCGTCGTTCGACGTGGCGAGGGTCACGCCGACCGGTCCGCGGGTGGGGAAGAGTCCTAATCGGGAATCTCTCGAACCGGTGATGTGTCACCTGTCGTAGAGGGCCAGGCGGCGTCACCGGTCGCGACGGATCAGGTGGCGTCGCCGTGTTCGTCTCCGGGGACAGCCGATTCGTCCGTATCTGCGACCTCGAGATACTCCCCGCGGATCACGAGAACGGGGTCGACGGTCTTTCTGGCGAGCGTTTTCGCCCGGTCGCGGAAGATGAACCGACGAATCGACGGGCGACTCTCGCCGACGACGAGCAGGTCGTGCTCACCCGCTACATTCAGGATCTCACGCGACGGCGAGCCGTCGACGCTGAGCGCCGTGTCGACTCGATCGCGATCGACTCCGACTGCGATCAGTTCGTCGACGGCGTCGTCGAGAAGCTCGGACCCACGGTCGCGGTCACCCTCGTCGGAGGCGACGTGGAAGAGGGTCACATCGAGGTCGGTGCCGGCGACTAGTGCGCCGAGTAACTGGGCGATGTACTCGAGGTTGACGTCGCTCCGGACCGCGACGAGGACCGACTCGAGAACGGGTGCGGGATTGACCAGCAGGACGCCGTCACACCCCGTCTCGACGGCGACCCGCTCGAAGGTCTCGAGGCGATCGTGGGTGAAGACGATCCGAGTGGAGACGTCGAGGCAGCCGGCGTCTTCGAACGTTTGCTGGACGTCGTCGAGTTCGTCGCGCACGCGGGATTCGTACTGGTCACGTGCCTGGCCGGTACCGGTCTGGTCGGGAACCACCCGGTAGCCGAGCAACACGACGGGAACGGACGCGAACGCGTCGACGACCGTCCGGGGAACGGAGTCGCCGCCGAGGACGTCGATCGGGATCAGGACGCGATGGTCGCGGGGTGCAGCCATTCTGGGAGTCGTTTCACGAGATAGGACGGCGACCGTAATAGAACCGGCACGAACGCAGTGATTAGTGTCACAGCTACCGATATGTGATACGAGAAAACGGCGCCCGTACCGTCGGGCAACGATGTGCCGACACGACCGTGGCCGTTCCCGGTCGCGTCGGTATTGCGTGAGGACAGTCCGCGCAGACCGCCGGAGGCTCGGGACGGTCACTTCACCGCGGATCCCGCAGGGTTTTTGTCGTGGCCCGCCAGTCACCGCACATGACCGAGGCGACGGGGATCGTCGGGGAGTTCTTCTCTCTCAAAGAGGGGACCGACGCGGAGTTGTTGGCGATGCAGTGTGGCGATTTCTACGAATTCTTCGGCGAGGACGCTGAATTCGTTAGCGACGAACTCGATCTGAAAGTCTCCCAGAAGTCCTCCCACGGCTCGTCGTATCCGATGGCCGGCGTTCCCGTCGACGACCTCACGCCCTACCTCAAGGCGCTGGTCGAACGCGGCTACCGGGTGGCCGTCGCCGACCAGTACGAGACCGACGACGGACACGCACGAGAGATCGTCCGCGTCGTCACACCCGGAACCTTACTCGAGACCGCCGAGGCTGACGCCCAGTATCTCGCGACGATCGTCGAGGCAGACTCGAGCGGGCACTCGTCGACGGGCTACGGGCTCGCGTTCGCGGACGTGACGACCGGGCGGTTCCTCGTCGCCGACGCCGAGGACGTCGACGAGGCGCTGACGGAACTGTATCGATTCGATCCCGTCGAGATACTGCCGGGCCCCGAGGTGCGAAGTGACGACGAGCTGTTGAACGCCGTCCACGAGCGCACCGAGGCGACACTGACACTCCACGAGACGGAAGCGTTCGCGCCCAAACGGGCCGACCACGCCGTCCGCGACCAGTTCGGCCGCGAGACGATCGACCGCCTCGGGGTCGGCGCGTCCGCGATCGCGGCCGCCGGCGCGATCCTCTCGTACGTCGAGGAGTCGGGAACCGGCGTCCTGGCGTCGATGACCCGCATCCAGACCCATCAGGGCGACGATCACGTCACGCTCGATGCGACGACCCAGCGAAATCTCGAGCTAACGGAAACGATGCACGGCGACGGCGAGGGCTCGCTGTTCGAGACGATCGATCACACCGAGACGAGTGCCGGGGCCCGCCTGTTAAAGGAGTGGCTCCAGCGCCCGCGGCGGTCCCTCGAGGTCCTCGAGACCCGACGGGAGAGCGTCGCGGCACTCTCGTCGGCGGCGCTCGCTCGTGATGAGATCCGCGAGACGCTCGGCGACGCGTACGACCTGGCGCGACTCGCCTCGAAGGCGAGTCACGGAAGCGCCGACGCGCGGGACCTGCTCGCGGCCCGGGAGACACTCGCCGTTCTCCCGAAACTCGTCGAGATCGTCGAGAGCGACCCCGAACTCGCCGACTCGCCGCTGTCAGCGGTCGTCGACCGACCCGATCGAGTGGCCGCGGCGACCCTCCGTGAGCGACTCGAGGAGGCCATCGCGCCCGAGCCGCCGTCGACGGTGACCCAGGGTGGGCTCTTCCAGCGAGGTTACGACGACGAACTGGACGAGGTGATCGACCGCTACGAGGAACTCGAGGAGTGGTTCGGAACGCTCGCCGACCGCGAGAAACGCCAGTACGGCCTCGCACACGTCACCGTCGATCGGAACAAGACCGACGGCTACTACGTCCAGGTCGGCAAATCCGCGGCCGACGGCGTCCCCGACCACTACGAACAGATCAAGACGCTGAAGAACTCGAAGCGGTTTACGACCGACGAACTCGAGGAGAAAGAACGGGAGATGCTCAGACTCGAGGAGCGACGCGGCGACCTCGAGTACGAACTGTTCGAAGCGCTTCGCGAGGACGTGGCGGCGCGGGCCGAACTCCTCCAGGACGTCGGGCGGACGCTCGCGACCGTCGACGCCCTCGCGAGTCTGGCGACCCACGCGGCGGAAAACCGGTGGATCGCACCCGAGTTACACCGGGGAGATCGCCTCGAGATCGAACAGGGACGCCACCCCGTAGTCGAACAGACGACCGAGTTCGTCCCGAACGACGTCGGGATGACCGACGACCAGCAGTTTCTGGTCGTGACCGGGCCCAACATGTCCGGGAAGTCGACGTACATGCGCCAGGTGGCCTGTATCGTCCTTCTCGCGCAGGTCGGTAGTTTCGTCCCGGCGAAGCGAGCGGAGATCGGCCTCGTCGACGGGATTTTTACCCGCGTCGGCGCGCTCGATGAACTCGCCCAGGGTCGATCCACGTTCATGGTCGAGATGAGCGAACTCTCGAACATCCTGCATACGGCGACCGAGGAGTCACTCGTCATCTTAGACGAGGTTGGCCGCGGGACGGCGACGTACGACGGCATCTCGATCGCCTGGGCGGCGACCGAGTACCTCCACAACGAAGTGGGTGCGAAGACGCTGTTTGCGACCCACTACCACGAACTGACTGGCCTCGCGGAGAACCTCCCTCGCGTCGCAAATGTCCACGTCGCCGCCGACGAACGCGACGGCGACGTCACCTTCCTCCGGACCGTCCGCGAGGGGCCGACCGACCGCTCTTATGGCATCCACGTCGCCGACCTCGCCGGCGTCCCCGGTCCCGTCGTCGACCGCGCTCGAGACGTCTTAGATCGCCTCCGCGAGGAGAAAGCCATCGAGGCCAAAGGCGGCTCGAGCGAGCCGGTCCAGACCGTCTTCGACCTCTCGAGCGGCCAGTTCCGCGGGCCGGCGAACGCCGATGGCGGGGAGCCACCCGAGGCCGGCGAGACGAACGAGTCGATCGATTCCGAGGCGAACGACGTCCTCGAGGACCTCGAGTCGATCGACGTCAACGAGACGCCCCCGGTCGAGTTGATCACGAAGGTCCAGGAGTGGCAGCGGCGACTCGAGGAGTGAGACGGACTGCCGTCCCGTCGGATCGGTTCGCCCCAGGACGGGTCACAGTTACGCTGGGGGACGATCCCATCCGACGCCGTTCGGCCGCCGCTGGTCGCGGTTCCCGAGGACGGTACTGAACGGGTCGGGCGGGCAGTCGACGACCTGCTCGAGGTCTGAACTCCCGCGTTGTTCCCGCGCGTAACACCTATTGATGCTCGAGCGCAACCCACAGCCAGTATGAACGGGGATAGAGGGCAGTTCGACGAGAGGGGTGCATCGACCGAGACCGCTCGAGCGAAATCGATCGGGAACGGAAACGGATGACCGACGCGTCACCGGACGGCGACGAGACCCAGATCCACCGACTCGACGACGACACCGTCGCCCGGATCGCCGCCGGCGAGGTCGTCGAGCGGCCGGCCAGCGCCGTCAAGGAACTCGTCGAGAACAGCCTGGATGCGGACGCCTCGAGCGTCGACGTGACGGTCGAGAAGGGCGGTACCGAACTTATCAGGGTCGCCGACGACGGCCGCGGGATGAGCGAGGCGGACCTTCGCACCGCGGTCCGCCAGCACACGACGAGCAAGATCGAGGGCCTCGAGGATCTCGAGTCGGGCGTCGCCACCCTCGGATTTCGGGGAGAAGCCCTGCACACGATCGGCTCGGTTTCCCGGACGAGGATCCGCTCGCGCCCGCGGGCGGGCTCGGGAACGGGGGATGGAGGTGAAGCCGACGTCGGGACCGAACTCGTCTACGAGGGCGGCGAAGTAACCTCGGTCGAGCCGACGGGCTGTCCGGTGGGAACGATCGTCGAGGTCGAGGATCTCTTCTACAACACGCCCGCTCGCCGGAAGTTCCTCAAAACGACGGCGACGGAGTTCGCCCACGTCAATCGCGTCGTCACGCGCTACGCGCTCGCAAACCCCGACGTGGCCGTCTCGCTCACCCACGACGGCCGGGAGGTGTTCGCGACGACCGGCCAAAGCGACTTGCAAGCCGCGGTGCTCGCCGTCTACGGTCGCGAAGTCGCCTCGTCGATGATCCCCGTCGACGCCGACGCCGACGACCTGCCGCCGGGTCCCCTCGAGTCGCTCTCGGGGCTCGTTTCCCACCCCGAGACGAACCGCTCGAGCCGGGAGTACCTCGCGACGTACGTGAACGGCCGCGCCGTCACGGCCGACGCGATTCGCGAGGGGATCATGGGTGCTTACGGGACCCAACTCGGCAGCGATCGATACCCCTTCGCCGTCTGTTTTCTCGAGGTGCCTGGGAACGCCGTCGACGTGAACGTCCACCCGCGCAAGCGAGAGGTGCGATTCGACGACGACGATGCAGTGCGCCGGCAGGTCGACGCGGCGATCGAGTCGGCGCTGCTCGAGCACGGTATGCTCCGGTCGCGGGCACCACGGGGGCGGTCGGCACCCGCGGAGACGAGCGTCACACCGGAGAACGCGATCGATCCGGATGGCGAGCCGGACGAAGCGTCGGTCCAGACGAGTACGGAGGAGGTATCGACGTCGACGGAACCCACCTCGAGCGAGTCGAACGGGAGGACGACGAGTTCGAGCGAGCCACCCCAGACACGGCGGGAGAACGCCTCGAGGGCGTCGAACGCCGACACGGACGGCGCGTCGAAAACCGCCGGTGATCCGCCGTCACCGTCGAGTACCGAGACCGAATCGGGAGAGAACGCGGGCGACTCGAGCGCCGGCACCGACTCGACACCGACTGTGGGAGGCGAATCGAAGAACGCGAACGTCGGAGAAGGGAAGGGCACCGACTCGGAGACGAAGCCACGATCGGAAACTCACGACGATCCCACCGCGGGAACGGACCCCGTCGATTCGCCGACTCTCGATCCCGACCGAAAGTTCGCCGTCGCGACCGACCAGCAAACGCTCGGGGGGACGCCGGCAACGGGCGAGACAACGGAGTACGACTCGTTGCCACCGCTCCGCGTCCTCGGCCAGCTAGAGGAGACGTACGTCGTCTGCGAGACTCCCGACGGCCTCGCGTTGATCGACCAACACGCCGCCGACGAACGGGTGAACTACGAACGCCTTCGCGACGCGTTCGCGGACGACCCGCCAGCCCAGGCGCTGGCGTCGCCGGTCGAACTCGAGTTGACGGCGGCCGAAGCCGAGGCGTTCTCGGCGTACCGCGATGCGCTCGCGCGCCTGGGCTTTTACGCCGACCGGGTCGGCGATCGGACGGTCGCGGTGACGACCGTCCCCGCGGTGCTCGAGGAGACGCTCGAGCCCGAACACCTGCGTGACGTCCTGACGTCGTTCGTCGAGGGCGACCGCGAAGCGGGTGCGGAGACCGTCGACGCGCTGGCAGACGAGTTCCTCGGCGATCTGGCGTGTTACCCGTCGATCACCGGAAATACGTCGCTCACGGAGGGGTCAGTCGTCGACCTGCTCGCGGCGCTCGACGGCTGTGAGAATCCCTACTCCTGTCCACACGGACGGCCAGTGATCGTCAGAATCGACGGCAACGAGATCGACCGTCGATTCGAACGCGACTATCCGGGACACGGGTAGGACGAGCGAGACTGCGCTCCCGTAAACGCCACCCAGAAAAAGCGGATGCGAACGTCGTGATCGACCGATACCGACGGGGTCCGGTATCGGCCGCGTGCCTCTGACCGCTCACAGCCGCACCGACCGCGCTGTCGAACGACGTGTCCCGAAGCCCCGCCGAAGCACCTGATCTCCGGGACCGTTTTTCACTTTATTGTGAAACACCATTAATGTTCCTGGCGTTCCGGCCCGGCGCTGACGAGCAGGTACCGGACGACCGACGCCAGTCAGTAACGGTACGTACGCCGAGTGCGTACCTCCAACCGTGTCGACAGCTCGCACGCTCGACGGCTCGACCGCCGGCGGACAGTTCCTTCGAACGGCACTCGGACTGTCGGTCGTCACCGGCGACCCAATTACCGTCGAAAACGTTCGCGGTGATCGGCCGGACCCGGGTCTGGGCCACCAGCACCTCGCCGTCCTCGAGACGATGACCGACGTCTGCGACGCCGACACGTCGGGAGACGAACTCGGCTCCGAGATAGTCGAGTTCGACCCGGGACGCTCGGGCGACGGCGGGTCGCTTCCGATCGATTCGGGAGAAAGCCACCTCGAGGGAGGCCACTATCGCGTCGACATCGGCACGGCGGGAAGCGTGACGTTGCTGTTCGACGCGTTACTGCCGCTCGCGGCCGTCCTCGAGTCGCCGCTTTCGGTCACGGCGACCGGTGGAACGGACGTGAAGTGGTCGCCACCGATCGACTATCTCCGGTCGGTGAAACTGCCACTGCTCAGACGGTTCGGACTCGTCGCCGCCTGTGCGGTCGACCGACGCGGGTTCTACCCTGCTGGCGGCGGCCGGGCCACGCTCTCTCTCGGCCCGTCGCGACTCGACCCGCTCGAACTGACAGAGCGCGGCCAGTTCGAGGGAATTCGACTCTACTCGACCGAAGCGGCCACACTCGCCGACAGCGACGTCGCCTCTCGACAGATCCACGGGGCGCTGGACCGCCTGTCGTCGGCCGGAGTGGGGGCGGATATCGACCCAGGTGAGGACCCCATCGACCCGATCGAGCGGCGGGAGACGACCGCCGCGAGTGATTCACCGGGGTCGGCAATCGTGATCCGAATCGATCACGGAACCGGGCGAGCGGGGGTGTCAGCTCTCGGCGAGCGTGGCACGCCGGCCGAACGCATCGGTGCCCGAGCAGCATCGGATGCGGTCACGTTTTTCGACGGGGCGGCACCGATCGATCGCCACCTCGCGGATCAGCTTATGGTGGTACTCGCTCTCGCTGGTGGTGCGATACGCATCCCGACAATAACCGACCACGTCGCGGCCTCGCGTGAGTTGCTCGAGGCGTTCGACGTCCCGGTAGCGATCGAACGTGACGGGACGGGCCCACGTATCGCGGTCCGAACGCGAGAGTGACGAACACGCCGGGCCGCCGGAGCCGGTGGCCTCGACGTGTCGGTCACCGCGGCCAATCGTCGAGGAACCGCGACGTTGATCGAATTGATAAATGCCGTTATCTTACGGTCAAACAATGACATAACTTATACTTCGGCCATCCGTTTACCGACGTATGATTACGATACGGACGAGTCGCGGATCAGGGAGGGCCGAACGGTGAGTGACCTGGTCACGTTCGGGGAGACTATGCTTCGACTCTCGCCGCCGAACGGCGAACGACTCGAGGACACGCGGGAGCTCGAGGTTCTCGCAGGCGGTGCCGAGAGCAACGTCGCTGTGGCGGCACAGCGTCTGGGTACCGACTCGACGTGGCTCTCGAAGGTGCCGGAGTCCCCGCTTGGCAAACGCGTCGTCAGCGAACTGCGGGGGTACGGCATCGAGACGGACGTCGTCTGGAGCCACCGCGGCAGACAGGGGACGTACTACATCGAACGCGCCGGGAAGCCACGCGGCACCAAAGTGATCTACGACAGGGACGACACCGCCATCGCGACCGCGGAGGCTCGAGAGTTCGACGTCGACCGGATCCAGAACGCCCGTGTGTTTTTCACGACGGGAATTACGCCCGCGCTCTCCTCGACGCTCCGGGATACGACAGCGAGCATGCTCAAGGCGGCCAGACAGGGCGGGACGACGACCGCCTTCGACTTCAACTACCGGCGGAAGCTCTGGTCGCCCGAGGAGGCAAACGAGACGCTAACCAAGTTCTTCCCGGGGATCGACGTCCTCGTGATCGCCGCCCGGGACGCACGGACAGTGCTCGACTTCGAGGGCGACCCGCGACAGCTCGCACACAAACTCGGCTCCCAGTACGATTTCGAGACCGTCGTCGTCACTCGCGGCTCCGAAGGTGCCGTCGGCTGGCACGATAGCGTCGTTCACGAACAGGACGCCTACGAGACCGACACGGTCTCGAAGATCGGCACCGGAGACGCGTTCACCGGCGCGTTCATCGCACGCCGGCTGGCCGGCGACGACGTTCCGACAGCCCTCGAGTACGCCGCGGCGACGGCGGCGCTCAAGCGAACGATCCCCGGCGACGTCGCACTTGTCTCCGAGGAGGAAGTCGAGGCCGTCGTCTCGTCGGGATCCGAAGAGGTCTCTCGCTAATCCCCACCCTCGGCGCGTTCGTGCGTCGCCAACTCACGACAGCGCGAACGCCTTTTTACACCCGTACCGAACGCCAGGTATGGTACACGTAGCCGTCGTCGGCGCGTACGGCAGTGCCGGCGTCGCCGCCGCCGACGAACTCCTCGAACGCGAAGGCGAGATCGAAGACGACCTCGAGTTGACGTTGATCGACGACGGGGAGCCGGGCGGCGGGCTCTGTATTCTCCGGGGCTGTATGCCGTCGAAAGACGTCCTCTCGGCCGGCCAACACCGGTACCAGGCCCGCCACGACGACCGGCTCGAGGGAGTTCCGGACGTCGATCCCGAAGCGGTCGTCGCCCGCAAGGACGAACACGTCTCCGGGTTCGCCGAACACCGGCGCGGGCACGTCCACCACCTCGCCGAACGCGAGAACGTCGAGTTCATCCACGAGACGGCCACGTTCGTCGACGACCGCGTTCTCGCAGTCGACGACCGGCGGATCGAGCCCGATTACGTCGTGATCGCGTCGGGATCGGTTCTCGACGTCCCGGACCTGCCGGGGGTCGACGAGGTTTCGTTTTCGTCGAGTGCGGACGTCCTCGACGCGACCGAGTTTCCGGACTCCGGCATCGTCATGGGCTTTGGGTACGTCGGACTCGAACTCACGCCGTACCTGAGCGAGGTCGGCGACGTCGATCTCACCGTCGTCGAGCATGATGATCGGCCGCTCGAGGAGTTTCCGACCGGCTACGGCGAGACCATCCTCGAAATCTACCGCGAGCAGTTCGGGATCGACGTCCTGACGAACGTCGACGAGCGACGGCTCGAGCGAACCGACGACGGCGGCGTCAGGCTATTTCTCGAGCGCGACGGAGCGGACGGCGAAACGGAACGCGGCGATGTGGACGGCGAAACGGAACACGAGGACGCGGACGACGGAACGAACGGCGAGGAGTTCGCGCTCGAGGCCGATCAGCTCTACCTGTTTACCGGTCGGCGAGCCAATCTCGAGGGGCTGGGACTCGACCGGACTCGCCTGGAGCCCGAGCCGGGATGGGTGGGATCGACGATGCAGACGGCGAGCGACGACCGGGTGTTCGTCGTCGGGGACGCAAACGGCCGGGAGCCGATCCTCCACGTGGCCAAAGAACAGGGGTTCACGGCCGGCGAGAATATCCTCTGTCACCACCGTGGAGAGGCGTGTCGGCGGTACGTCAACGTTCCCCACCACGTGATCTTCTCCGGGCTCGGCGTCTACCCGTTCGCCCGCGTCGGCCACACGCCCCAAACGATCGTCGGCACCGACCGGGAGGCGATCGTCGTCGGCCGGGAGGCGTCCTCGGACGGCGTCTTCAAGACCAAAGGCCATCCGGAGGGGCTGGCGACGCTCGTCGTCGACGCCGCGGACGGAACCGTACTCGGCTATCAGGGCCTTCATCTCCACGCCGACGTGATGGCGAAGACAATGCAACTCGCCGTCGAGTTGGAACTCGACGTCCGAGAACTTCCACGTCGGGCCTATCACCCGACGACACCCGAGATCCTCGACGGCCTCTTCCGCGAGGCCGCTACGGAACTCGAGGGGACGAGTGGCAAGTAAGCGAGGGTGAACTCGTCGCGCGACCGCCCGACGGTGGCGTCTTCCGGCACGAGCTTTTGACCGTGGAAACCGTACGCCGCTCTATGAGCCGAGACGTCCGCCAGGCGACGGCCGACGACGTGGATGCGATCCACGAAACGGCGCGACGAAGCTGGCACGCTGCGTACGACGAGATACTCGAGGCTCGACGAATCGACGAGATCGTCGACGAGTGGTACGCGATCAGTGATCTCGAGTCGTCGATCGCCAACGCCAGCAGCCGTGACGACGTGGTATTTCTCGTCGCCGACGGCGATGCGGACGCCTCCATACCGCGGTTCCAGGACGGCTGCATTGGCTTTGCACACGCCATTCCGTGGCCCGAAGGAACGTCGGTTGCATTTCTGGTACGAGTCTACGTCGATCCCGAGGCGTGGGGCAACGGAATCGGATCGAGGCTACTCGCCACACTCGAGGAGAAACTGGCGGACCGGTTCGACCGCATTCGGCTCGCTGTTCTCGCGGACAACCACGTCGGCGTCTCGTTCTACGAGTCATCGGGATTCGACCGAATCGAGACGCGAGAGAACGAGCTGTCCGAGGGACTCGAAGAGTACGTCTACCAAAAGCCGCTGTGAGCCACTCGGGGGACGGAGAGCCACCGTCCAGGACGGTGCCCATCCAACGAGAAACTACACCGACGCCGTATGCGACTCGACGAACGGATCGGTTTCGTCGAACGAACCGCTACTCGACTGACTTCGCCCGGTTTTGGAAATCACCACTACCACACTCCTTACACTCGCCAGGATTCGTTTCGGCCCTGACTATTCGGCCACACTGGAGGCATTCGTACTCGGAGGAGATATCCGACGTGTCTCCTTCGATGTCTTGGTCGTGGGGCATACATCCACGTTCGTGTCCGAGGTGTATAAATTCCACGTGGATATCAACCCTCGAGTCACGTTGGAAACCGGGTGTTCGAGAACCGACACGTCGGCCGTAACTGTCTGCCGAAGATGCTCCGTTTGTAGACGACTAGAGCGTCTTTTCGGCTTCGTCGGTGTCGACGACCTCGATCCCGCGGTTGTTGACCGCCATCGGGTCGAGACCGACCTCCTGGAGGAATCCCTTGTACTCGCGTTCGCACTGCTCGGCGTCCTTTTGTTTGTCGCTGGCGCGATCACAGAGTTCCACGAGGTTCTCGGGCACGTCGTTCTGGTAGACGATCCAGTGATTGATCAGATCCGAGAGCCGACGGATTGGACTCGTGAAGTGGCCGTAGATTTCGAAATTCAGCGCGTGGTGGCCGCCGAAGGGGTCGTTCATATACCGAGCCCGGGGCATCACCTTCATTACCGCCCACTGGATCTTGTCGAGCTGGCGGCCAGGAGCCTCCTCGAGCGTCGCGTTGACCGCCTTTCGGGGATCTTCCCACGTATCGCCCGGGATCGAGACGCCGTCTAAATCCTGAATCTCCTGAAGCGCTTTCGACCACTCGTCCGGACTCGGCTGAGGGTGGACCCGGTACATTGCCTCGACCCCGCGATCCCACATCAGCGTGTGTGTGACCGCCTTGTTCGCTTTCAGCATACACTCCTCGATGATCGTGTGTGCGCGATCCCGGGAGGGGTTGAGCACGAGCGAGCCGTCTTCTTTACGCTGTTCGTGCATCCGATCGGCGAGTTCGTGGACGAGGACGTTCTCCTCGTGGAGCGGCGCGTCGGGATCCTCGAGGCGATTTTCTGCCTGGCTGTAGGTGAGCCGCTCGTCGGACTCGATGACGGACTTGTAGATGTCGATCGTCTCGTAGGTGAGCGTCTCCTTGTCTAAGTGCATCTCGACGGTGTGAGCGAACCGCTCCTCGTTGGGAACGAGCGAGCAGACGGACTCCGCGAGCACCGGCGGGAGCATGTGTATCGTATACCCCGGGAGATAGACCGTATTGCTGCGCTCGACGGCCTCAGCCCACATCGCCGACTCGGGGTGGACGTAATGGGTGACGTCGGCGATGTGAACCCAGAGGACGTACTCGTCGTCGCGCTCCTCGACGGAGAGAGCGTCGTCGAAGTCCTGGGCGTCGATCGGGTCGGTCGTCCACGTCGTCAGCTCACGGAGATCCTCGCGCTCGTCGATCTCTCCGGTTATCTCCGACTGGACGTCCTGCGTGCGATCCTCGGCTTCTTCGAGTACCTCGTCGGGAAACTCGTCGCGAATCTCGAACTTCTCGAAGAGTTCCTCGCGCTTGTTCTCGAGGTGGCGCGCGAGATCCTCGGAGATCTCGACGGGGCCCTGCCCTTCGGCCGTACCGGCGTCGGCCTGTGCGTCGTCGCTCATGAGGGGGAGTACGGACGTGGGGATGAAAGTCGTGTCGGGATGGAGAGAGCGATAGTCCGACACCGACGGACCGGTTTTCGATCGTCTCGCAGGTGATTCGACCGGTTTTCCCGGTCGGAGGACACCTCACGACTCCTCGAGTGGCCCGTACCGATCGTCGACCGTCGCGACGTACCGTGAGAGAAACTCCGCCTGGCTCGGGTTGCCAGCCTCGAGTTCGCCAAGTAGCTTCTCGAGTTCGCCTCGAGGCTGGGGACAGAGGTCGGAGTGACAGCCCTTACAGAGGTGTTCGAACGTCTTGTTCGCTCGGTCCCACCGATCGCCGTACTTGTCGTACTCGCGGGCCATCGACTGGGAGAGCTCGGTCCCACACGCGAGACAGACGACCGACGGCGTTCGGGAGGGCCACATAGCTGAACGAAAGTCGTGCTAGTACTTAACGACTATAGTAGCCACTGCAAGTCATTGCACACCTGATCACCAGACGTATCGGCGATCAGTGGATACATCGGTGGAGTTGTTACTATAGCCGACGTGCTACGAGCGGCCACCATCCCTCCGGTCGATCGGTTCGGAACGATCGGGACAACAGTTCGTATCGAGCGACCACTCATACGATTTCCTGTCATACGGTCTGCTGTAAATCGTTACCGGCGAACCCGCAGACGGGTCGCGGGTCCGGCGGTACATCGGGACAGCAATCCGGATAAATCGATCACCGGAGTATTACGACGACATCCTAATCAGCACGTTTAATGAACAACGGAGAAACGGAACCAGTGTATGAGTGATTCGGTGCAGGTGTTGTACGTCGATGAACGGTCGGCCGCTGCGAACGCTGTTTTGTCATTTTTCGACCGTGAAATCGAGCGAATCACCGTCGATTTCGAAGAAGATGTTACTGTCTGTGACAGAGCGCTCGACGGTGAGGAGTACGACTGCATCGTGGTGGGTGACGCTCCTCTCGAGCGGTCACGGAGTGGATTTCTCGAAGCGTTTCGAAACGCCGACGCGGATCTCCCATGTATCATACTCACCACCGACTGCGCTCCCAATCTGATCCGGAGTGCAGTTGCTGCCGGAATCACCGAGCACCTTCCGCGAGAGACCGACCAAAAGTCGTTTCCGCTGTTAGTCGACCGCATCGACGAGGTCGTCGCACGATATCGAACGAACCGTCGAGCGGACGAGTACGAACGAATCAATTCCGTCCTTCGGAAACTCAATCAGACACTCGTTCGTGCCTCCTCACGGACCGATATCGACCAGCAGGTCTGTGAGATCATCAGCCAATCCGAACCGTACCGGTTCGCCTGGATCGGCGAACACGATCCCGACGAGGCGGTAGTGACCAAACGGGCCGCTGCTGGCATCGAACGGAACTACCTCGATGCGATCACGATCACCACGGACGAGAACGCAACTGCACGCGGGCCCACGGGGAAGGCCGTTCGGTCCCACGAAACCCAGGTCATGCAGAACATCCCCGCGGACCCGGACTACGAACCCTGGCGAGATCACGCACTCGAGCGGGGGTATAGATCCAGTGCCGCAATTCCGCTCGTCTACGAGGGGGATCTTTATGGTGTGTTGAACGTCTACGCAGATCGGATCGACGCGTTCGACGCGGACGAGCGGGCGTTGTTCGACGAACTGGGTGAGACCATCGCGTACGCCCTGCACGAGCGTGAAATTCGTGAGGAGCGCCACCGTCTCGAACGGGCGGTCGAACACGCTGCAGACGCCATCTTTATCACTGATACAGACGGGGCCATCGAGTACGTCAACCCAGCGTTCGAGAACATCACCGGATACACGTCGTCCGAAGCCATCGGACAGAATCCCCGAATTTTGCAGTCCGGGGAAGTCGACGACGAGTACTATGCCGCGTTGTGGGAGACGATTCTGGCCGGCGAGGACTGGGAAGAAGAAATCGTCAACGCGACGAAATCCGGCGAACACTATCACGCCGAGCAGACGATCGCTCCTGTTGCCGACGAGAGCGGAGAGATCAATTGGTTCGTCGCGATCCAGCGAAACGTCACCGAACGCAAACGCCGTGAACGAGAACTAGAGGAACACAGAACACGGCTACAGGTGCTCTTCGACCAGGCACCGGACGGAATCGTCGTTCACGACGTCACGGGCGCGGTTCTCGACGTCAACGAAACGCTCGCCGAAATGCTCGGCTACTCCCGTGCGGAACTGCTCGAGATGGACGTCTCCGACTTCGAAACCGAAGCCGACGACGAACCGTTGCGAGAACGATGGGCGACGATGGCGCCTGGTTCGAGTCACAAAGCCGAAGTCGACGGACGCCACCGACGTGCGGATGGTTCGACGTATCCGGTCGAGGTCTGGGTGAGTCGCCTCGACAGTGAAGACGGCGACGATCGCTTCGTTGCGTTCGTTCGCGACATCACCGACCGCAATCAGCGGATTCGCCAGCTTCGGGTTCTCGATCGCGTCCTCCGACACAACCTCAACAACGAGATGTCGATTATCCGCGGCTACGCACAAACGATCGAAGAGAGAACGGGCGGAGAACTCGCCGATCATGCCCGCCAGATCACCGCCGGGAGCGATCAACTCCTCGAGACGGTCGCCAAGCAACGGGAAATCGTTCAGATCCTCTCGAAACCCCCCGAATACCTCGAGGTCGACATCGTCGAAATCACTCAACAGATCCTCGACTCGATACGTGCCGAGTATCCCGACGCACGGATCGGATACGAGGGGCCAGACCGCGGTCTCGTCGAAGCGACGACGAAGATCGAGCTCGCGATCGAAGAACTAGTCACCAACGCGCTCGCTCACAGTAATCGTTCCACGCCTGCGGTCACTGTCGAAATCGAGTGTACGGCGGAGACTGTCACCCTCCGGATCGCCGACAACGGCCCCGGTATTCCAGAGGAGGAACGATGCGTACTAACCGGAACGGGCAAGGTAGATCCACTGTACCACGGCAGCGGCCTCGGTCTGTGGCTCGTCTACTGGATTCTCGAGCGATCCAGTGGTGCCGTCGAGTACGAAACCGGTAAATCTGGCGGGAGTGTCATCGAACTCACACTCAACCGATCGACATCGGACTGATAGGGGTTATCGTAGCCTACCGAGGGTCTCGAAACCGGACCTTCGGCACTGTCTCTCGGTTCTCCAGCGAGAAACTCTGAACTTCTACGATAACCCCTATGAGTCCGCTCACGAGTGAGCACGAAGACGTTCACCCTGCTTTCGTTCGATCTGGTTGGAAGGCGAGATGGCGGTGTTCGTCGTGGAACTTCCAATCGATTCGGATCACACCTGAGACGGATTGTTGTAACTATTTACCGGGGCAACCGCAAGGAGAGGCGCGGTTGCCCCGGTAAGGACTTACAGCGGTCAGTATGAGACGGACCGTCAAGTGGTTGAGTGACAGTTCGCCTCGAGTCCCCTTCCACGGCGCCAGTTGGATACTCGTTCAGCCGAAAGCGAGGCGCTACCCCAGGTCGTCAGCTAGTTCGTCGTCGGAGGGGTTCGCGCGGCGATAGTAGCGAACCCACAGACGCTGAAGCGGTGCAATCAGGATCGGGACGAAAAACGCGGTGGTGAGAGATACCGTTGCGACGGCGATCGAAAGTACGAACACCGCAGGCGAGATCAGACCCCGAACGGCGACCAGACGTTCGGTGCGGGAGTCGATCGAGTCGTCGGTGAATCCGGCCCTGGCGGCGTAGCTCCAGGTCGCGGTGAGCAACAGACCGACGAGAACGAAGTTGGCCGCGTACAACGTCCAGGCGAACTGGGTCCCGTACAGCCCGAGCAGTTCCGTCGGATACGGGAGAAACGAGATCGAGAGCAAGAACAGGAGGTTGAGCCACAACAAGACGCGGTCGTGGCCCACGATGTATCGAAAGAGATTGTGGTGGATAATCCAGTAGAGACCGACGACGAGAAAGCTCAAGAGATAGCTGATCAACAGCGTCTCCTGATCCGCGATCGCCCCCGGAAGCTCCGCCGCGGAGACGTCCGGAACGTCGAACTGCAACACCAACAACGTGAGGACGATGGCGAACAAGCCGTCGCTCAACGCCTCCATTCGATCCGTTCCCTTCCCGCCGAGCGTCTTGATCATGCGGAGCCATCCATCCGAGGGAACGAGTAGCCACGCTCGACTCTCACGAGGCGGAATCGACCGTGGTCCGGTCTCAGCCTCGCGCCCGACTCCTCGCGTGGGTCACCCCGAGACGAATCTAATTCGTTAAATGGGTTCGGAGGGAAGGAAGGGTATGCAGGTCAAATCCCGACACCACCTCCGAAGCGACGCTGTCTCCGATATCGAGGAGACGCTGGCCGAGCAACTCGGCGTCTCGCCCGAGGGTGACGCCTACGAGCGCGTCGAGTTCGAGGACACCGACTGGGAAGTGATCCTCATCGACGGCGAGCCACAGGTCGCGTACTTCGACGAGGAGCCGTTTCTGACCGTTCGAGGAGCGAACGCCTACGAACCAGACCGTCGCGTCGTGACGGTCGACGCCGGTGCGATCTCGTTCGTCAGCGACGGAGCGGACGTGATGCGACCCGGAATCACGGAGGCGACCGACGACATCACTCCGGACGATCTGGTCGTCATCGCGGAGGAATCCCACGGCAAAGTCCTGGCGGTCGGCCGTGCTCGAGTCGACGGGTCGGAGATGGTCGGCGAGGAGGGAAAGGTCGTCGACTCGTTACACCACGTCGGCGACGACCTCTATGACTTTTCGGGCTAACTGAGACGGGTTACCGTCCGTCAGTGCCGACGCAGCCGCGACCCTGGCGGATCGCCGGGAGATCGAGAACGCGCTGCGACGGTCAGTCGACGCGTTCTGTCGAATGTGACGTCACCGACTCCTCGTCGATCGGGAGCCGAACGACGAAGACGGATCCCGTCGGCTCGTTGTCTTCGATCCACACGTCGCCACCGTACCCCTCGACGAGCGTTCTGACGAGATAGAGCCCCACTCCGGTCCCCGGACTCCCGAGGCCCTTCTCGCCACGGCCGAAGACCTCCCCTTTCCGACGGTCTGAGATACCCGGACCGTCGTCCGCGACGGTTACGAGGACGGTGTCGTTCCGACGGTCGATCGAGACGTCGACTTTTGGGCGCTCGCTGTCGTTGTGGATGATGGCGTTCTGGACGAGGTTGTGGACGACGGATTCGAACATCTCGTTCGCCTCGATCGCCACGTCGGAGCTCAGTCCGTAGACCGTGATCTCGGCGTCTGCGTACCGGGATCGGACGCTCTCGACGACGGACGTTACCGTCCGGTGGACCGCGATCGTCTTCAACTCGGCCTCGTCTTCGGACATCGTCGCGGTCAGTTCTCGTGCCGTCGTCGTCAGATCGATCGCCTCCTCGGCGGCCAGCAACACCGCCTCGAGGTGCTGATCAGCGTCGCCGTCGACGTGGTCAGCCAACAACCGTCCCTGTCCTCGAACGACCTGCATGTGGTTGCGAAGATCGTGGCGGACGACCTGGTTGAGCACGGCGAGTTGGTCGCGCGTTTGCTCGAGTCGACGGTTGCGATCGCGTTGGTCAGTAATGTTGCGTGCGGAGGCGATCAGCGAGGTCGGCTCGCCGTCTTCGTTCGTGACTGGACGAATCGTTCCACTGATCCGTTCGTTTTCGCCGTTCGTCGGATCGAGATTCGTTTCGTATCCGACGTACTCTCCGGCCGCGGCTCGTTCCACCCACTGTTCGACCTTGTCGGCGACGTTTTCGGTCCACCAGGACGTCTCCCAGAACGGTTCGCCGACGACTGCCGATCGATCCTCGTCGACGTACGCCATCGCCGCTTGGTTCGCCTGTAGCAACGTGCCATCGAGGTCGAGCAACGCGACGATCGTTTTGGGGTCGTCGAAGACCGCCTCGAAGCGTCGCTGGTTCCGCCGGCGCTTTCGTTCACCTTCAGTTCGCTCCGTGATATCCGCGATGAACCCCTCGAGCGCCGCGAGATCACCGTCGTCGTAGATACCCCGTCCGCGTTCCCACACCCATCTAGTGGATCCATCAGCAGTGGTGATGCGGTACGTAACTTCGTATGGCTCTCGAGCGTCGAGTGTGTCCTGGACCGTCTCCCAGGTTCGTTCCCGGTCCTCCGGGTGAACCACGTCATCTCCCAACGAGACGTCTCCCCGTTCGAACGCGCCAGCAGGGTAGCCGGTGATCTGCTCGCACTCGCCCTCGATGCGCTCCATCGGCCACCCCGGTTCGTTCCGACACCGGTAGACGATGCCGGGAAGGTTGTCGACGAGCGTCTCGAGTCGGCGGTTTCGTCGCTCGAGCGTTCGTCTGGGCGGCTGTCCCACGGCAGTTCGAATTCGAGTCGCCAGAAGCGAACTCGATCCGTTCGCGACGTAGTAATCTGTCGCCCCCCGCTCGATCGCGTCGGCTGCGATCGAACGATCCGCCGGCTCGAGAGTGACGATACACGGAACCTCAGGGTACCCCTCCCGGAGCGTCTCGAGCGCCTCGAGACAGTCGACCCGACCGTGGTGCGTGACGACGCAGTCGATCCGCGTCGAATCGTCCGCGAGAACGGCGCGGCCTGTCCCAGCAGTCGGCTCGAGCCGAACGTCGAATCCGTCACCGAGACACAGCGACGAGTGGTCGGCACCGATGACGAGCACTCGGATCGGATGCTCAGGCATCAACGTACCCAGAACAAGGTTCCAAAATACAAAACCATATTGATGTTCTTCCGGAAATAGAACAATTACCCTCCGATAGTAATATAGCCCGCACTCGGACAAGTACTGGCCCTATCCGAACGAATTTGCCGATAGAAATCCCTAAACGGGATAGACAAATATGAGAAGATAGTGGATTTTATAGAACAAAGTAGTATTATAGGAACGTTCGTAAGTAGCTATTTCTACGTCACCTGATTGAATCAACGAATACGAAGATATGGTTATTGAACAGTTCGAATGAGTTCCCGAAGAATATCAACTGCTGTAGGCGTGGTTGGGTGCTCGTCTTCATGGTACGAGCGGAGAGCCAACGTTGTACCTAACACCGTCATTCCAGCTGTCATTTATGACATGCTCGGTACATGTAAATCGGTGGCCTCGGCACTCACGACTCACAATCTATCCATAGTGAATGTGTTTAGCGTGGCTATAGAGTCCGCTCGTCGCGTTACTGTTCGTCCAGCATTCGGATGCCGCGCTCTACGACTGCCTCGGTCACGAAGAGACTTGTTTGACGCTGGAGTGCTCGCATGAGTGACGCCGCCTCGTCTCTATCTAGTAATCGCTGAGCGTAACCGAATGCAATTACGCCGATACTGCCGTGTACTTTTATGCCCGCGTCGGACGCTGCCTCTCGGGCGGCGAGGTCGTCGGTTAGAAGAACGATACCCCGCTCTTCAGCGACCGCAATCGCGGCGCGTTCTCCGGCGTCCAGTTCTTCAGCTCCGACTTGGCTCTCATCGGCTTCGACGAGTCCGTACGAGAGGTCGGCCAACTCGTCCGGAACACCGCCGGCCTCGACTTCCTTATAAACCGTCTCTGGTACGAGTAGTGTGTCAAACGTCGAGAGGATTTCGAACGAACCGATTTCGGCGAGGTGAATGAGCGGTCCCGCGTCTGAGACAGCCGCAACCGTCACGCGTTCAGACCCCAGTCGACATCTTCCTCGACGACCTCGCGCTCTCGGTCCGCTCGCTCGACTTTCGTCCGACCGACGCGCTCGATAGCCTCCTTGCGGTCGAGTTCGCCGTCGAGGTACTGTGCGAGTACGAGGTCCTCCCACAAATCTTCGAGACCGCGTTCGAGTGCCTGTTCGAACACTTCTGACTCTGGAAGGCCGCGGGCTTTAGCGATTTCTCGAACCCGGTCGGAAATTTCGGCGGCCATGCAGTACGATTACTCGGCAACGTTCATAAATCCGTGTCCGCCTACCCGGCGAGAACCTGACCGGGGCCTATGTCTACTGTGGCCACAGCTAGATGCCGTTAGAAACGCCGTCTACCGTCAAAAATGGCGGCCTCTGCACTCATAGGGCTCGTCATCACCAGGTGCCGAGTCCGGCTCGGAGCGGGTGTATCGTCATCGGCCGCTCGAGCGTATGCACGTCGAGCCAAAGACGATTTGGATTGCTGTGCTCCGAGCGAAAATCCGGCGGAATTCGGTTATACTGTCGGACAAAGCGAGTTACAGGTTTCGACTGAACAGGGGTTCGGAAGTATTCAGAGCGCGGATCGAGGCCACTCACGACGTTTCCGGAATGCATCCTTTCGGTGTTCTTCAGCAACGTCGGTATCCCGCGCTCGTTCGTGGTTCCCAATTTCGTCTCCGATCCCTGCTATCGGTCCCGAACACTGTCTTCGGTGAACCTTCCGAGCGTGTATTCGCCGTCGCCAGTCGTCTCGAGGAAGGCAGTGTCGCCAACGAGGCAGTTCCGTTCACGCAGACCTAACTCGGAAATCACGGACGTAAACCGTATGAATCAGTTCCCGGACTCAAAAACCGCTAGGACGGCGATCCAGCGGCCTCGATCGCCTCGAGCCCGAACGTCACGTTGTCCTCGGGGAGATCACTCCCGCGGAGGTCACGCGGCGCGTACCACCGCCAGTCGTCCGAACTCACCTCGCCGTCACCCGGCGTAATATCGCGGCTCGGAACCGTCGCGTAGTAGATCATATCAATGTGCTGGTGGCCGACCTCGCCGTCGTGGACGTTGATGTCGTAGAGCATCTGGTGGCGCGGCTGTGGAAGGGGCCGCCCGTCGGGCGACTCGACCGCTGCCGGCTCGTCCAGCAGGGTGGGCTCGAGGCCGGTCTCCTCGCGAACCTCCCGAATCGCGGCGAGGTGGGGGAGTTCGTCCCGATCGACGTGACCGCCCGGCGGGAGCATCAAGTCCAGTCGCTTGTGGTCGTGGAGGGCGGTCGCCCCGTCGTTGACGATGTAGACGGTCGACGTGAAGTGACGCGTCGTTTCCATACCGGGGAGAGAGAACGGGGGACCGTAACTGTCGGCCATCCGCGGTGAAACTGAAATTGCTATCGATCCGGATTACGTCGATTCGGGTCGAATCACATCGGATCCTCCTCGCCGTCGACCGTCATACGATCCGATTGTGAAACGCCTCGCCGGACTCGAGGCGGTCGACGTTCTCTCGGACGATATCGCCCGTATCCCGGAAGTAGTCCTCCGTAAAGGCCGCACAGTGGGGCGTGACGATCACCTCGTCCATCCCCCACAGCGGCGACTCCTCGGGGAGCGGTTCGGTCTCGAAGACGTCCAGCGCCGCGCCGGCGATCGAGTTCGACTCGAGGGCGGAGATCAGCGCGTCCTGGTCGACGACCGGGCCGCGGCCGACGTTGACGAAGCGCGCCCCCTCGTCCATCGCCTCGAAGACGTCGGCGTCGATCAGGTGGTGGGTCTCGTCGGTCAGCGGCAGCGTCACGATCACGAACTCGACGTCCGCGACGGCCTCGAGCAGATCGTCGTTCGCGTACACCTCCTCGAAGCCGGGGACGGGATCGCCGGATCGTCGAACGCCGGTGACGGAAACACCGAGTGCACCGAGGACGTCGGCGACGCCGCTGCCCAGCGCCCCGGTGCCGACGACGCACGCGCTCGTGCCGGGGAGCGTGAACGCGTCGTCCCAGGCCGGCTTGTCCCACCGACGTTCGGTCCCGTTCGCGACGTGTTCGTGAAGCCGCCGGGAGAACGCGAGCAAGTAGCCCGCGACCGTTTCGCCGACGGTCCGGTCGTGAATCCCCGTGCTGTTGGTGAGGATCACGTCGTTGGCCCCGAGCGCGTCGAGCGGAAAGCGGTCGACGCCGGCCTGAATCGAGTGAACCCAGTCGATCTCGAGGAAGGCTTCGCGGTGCTCGAGGGTGACGACGGCGTCGCAGGCAGCGATTTCGTCGTCGCCGATCACGTCGACGTCGACGGGGAGATCCGAGAGGTACGACGACAGTTCCGACGCCGGGAACACTGGATCGACCGATTCGTGGACGCCGACTCGCTCGAGTTCGAACTGCATGGGCACCGATACGAACGGCGGGAAAGTCAACGTTTCCACGACCGGTCCCGTCGCGTCGATTCTCGAGCGTTCCGGCAAAAAGCACTTATCACTCGATCTAGGAGTGCGATCATGGATCGGCGTTCCCTCCTGATTACGGTCGGCGGCGCAACGAGTCCCGTCGCCGGCTGTCTCGGCACCGGCAACGTCAAGGAACCGGCCGACGACGGCGAGGCCGGGACGAGGAGCGACGAGACGGACGATGCGAACGGCGGAGATGGGGACACCGAAATCGACCCGGAGTTCGAGCGGTGTGACGATCGAATCATCCCGTACATCCGTCTGCCGGAGGAGCCACGGGAGGAAGCGGGCGAAGCGTTCGAGACCGGCGTCTACGAAACCGACGGGCAACTGTGGTTTCCGCACGC
The DNA here is from genome assembly GCF_009807105.1 of Natrialba sp. INN-245. Lineage (NCBI taxonomy): Archaea > Methanobacteriati > Methanobacteriota > Halobacteria > Halobacteriales > Natrialbaceae > Natrialba > Natrialba sp. INN-245. Next base: position 165,530 of record NZ_WUBV01000036.1, read on the forward strand.
GGTCGGCTCCGGCTCCGTCCTCGAGCGAGACGGGCAGTACTAGGACTGGCACGTCGAGAACGGTGAGGAGACCGCGCGTCTTCACCTCGAGGAGACGACGCCCACCTGGCCGGGAACGCACGATCTCGTCCTCGTGAACGAAACCGACGAGGCCGCGACCGTCTCGATCGTCGTCCGCGACGAGGACGGCGACGTCGTCTTCGAGGAGGCCGACGTCGAGACGAAACCCGACGACGAGATCGACGTCACCGACCGGCCCTCCTTGCCCGTCACGAACGCGTACGCGACGTTCGAGGTGACGGCGACGGTCGACGGCGACGAGATGGAGCCGGTCACGTGGACGATCGGCCGCAGGTCGGGCGGCGAGGGACGACTGCTGATCTCGGCGGACGGCGCGGAGATCGAAACCGACGACGACGCGCTTCACACCTGCATGGAGGAGTTCCACGACGGCTGAGTTCGGATCGGACCAGTTGTACGCGGCTGAGTTCGGCTCGAGCCGTCGTGTCACTGATTCAGAAGAAAGATCGTTTACCGGACGATCGGTCCACGACGGACACCACGTGTTATCGTCCAGACGAGCGAACGGAAGTTTTCGGTCGGTCGGCCTGCCGAATCCGCAGAACGTCCGGCTCATCGACCGATGCGATCTCGAGCGCTCGCCGGCGAACGGGTTCGATCGACGCGCGTATCAGATTCCGTGGAGAACGAGCGTCCTCCGAGCGCTTACGTCCCCGGAATCCGATCCGATCGTATGAGCGAGACGACGAATCCCGGACTCGAGGGAGTGATCGTCGCGGAGACGGAGTTGAGCGACGTTGACGGCGAGGCGGGCGAACTGATTATCGGCGGCTACCCGCTCGAGGAACTCGCGGCGAACGCGAGTTACGAGGAGAGCGTCTTCCTCCTCTTCAAGGGCCGGTTGCCGACGGCGGACGAACTCGAGACGTTCCGGACCGACCTCGCCGCTCGCCGGCGGATTACGGAGGAGGTCCGCCAGGTGCTTCGTCGCGCCGCCGCGGACGGTGCGCCGGCGATGGATGCGCTCCGGATGGGCGTCGCCGCGGCCTCCCTCGAGGACGAGGGCGGCGAACGCGAGAACGCGGATGTGGATACGACAGCCGAGACCGGCTCCGGGCCGCGGGCCGACGCGATACGCCTCGTGGCCGTCGTTCCGACGGTTGTCGCCACCTACTGGCGCTACCGGCGGGGGGAAGAGCCCCTCGAGCCCCGGTCCGACCTGAATCACGCCGCCAACTACCTCTACCTGCTCACCGGCGAGGAGCCGACGCCCGCCGACGTTCGCGGCCTCGAGACGTACCTCAACACCGTGATCGAACACGGCGTCAACGCGTCGACGTTCACCGCACGAACCGTCGTCTCCACCGACTCCGACCTGATCTCCGCGATCACGGCCGCCGTCGGCGCGCTGAAAGGTCCGCTCCACGGCGGTGCGCCGGGACCAGTCCTCGAGATGCTCCGGGAGGTCCACGAGGAGGGCGATCCCGAGGGATACGTCCGGGAGAAACTCGAGGGCGGCGAGCGGTTGATGGGCTTTGGCCATCGCGTCTATCGCGTCCGCGACCCGCGTGCGGCGGTCCTCTCTGACGCCGCCGAACGACTGTACGCACAGTCGGCGGACGCCGACTTCTTCGAGACCGTCCAGGCGTTCGAATCGACCGCCGTGGACGCGCTCGCCGAACACAAACCCGACCGCCGACTCGAGACGAACGTCGAGTTCTACACTGCCGCGTTACTCGATGGCGTCGGCGTCCCACAGGAGTTGTTCACGCCGACGTTCGCCGTCTCGCGGGTCGGCGGCTGGAGCGCCCACTGCCTCGAGCAACTCGAGGACAACCGGCTGGTGCGGCCGGTGTCGCGGTACGTCGGAGAGACGGGGCGGACGTGGACGCCGGTCGACGAACGGGGCGTCTGAAGCTGTCTCGAGGTCGAAAATCCGCCCGGGCCGGCAACGCGGCGTGGTATCGATCGGGACCATCTCAGGCCGACGCCATCTCCCGACAGCTCTCGACGCAATCGGGAAGGACCTCCGCACACGCCTGACAGTGCTCGTGGTCGTGTCGTGTACACTCCTCGATGCACTCCTCACAGAGGTCCGCACAGATCGCCGCGAGTTCGTGGTGGTACCCCGAGTTTCGCGCCATCCAGCGGGCGTGAAGCGTCGTGACGTCCGCGACGTCCCGACAGAGCCGAACGCATCGGGCCATCTCTTCGCCCTCGTCGAGGCAGGCGTCGGCACACCACTCACAAACCTGGGCCGCCTCGAGACAGTTGTCGATACACTCCTGCATGCGGTCGTCGACGTGGTCGATCTGTTGGAGCGCCATCGACTCGGGCTTCGCCGAACGGCCGCATCAACCTGGAGGGAGCGAATGCAAGGGGTCTGTCGGGGACGGTACGCCGAGTGAGGGCTCCCGTTTCGCCTCGAGTTTACGCGTCGTCGCGGTCTGACGCCGGCGAGCCGTCGGCGGGCGCTGGCTCCGCGGACCGACTCGGCGCGGGCTCGGCCCCCGGTGAGCTCCCGTCAGTCTCGGCGGTTTCTTGGCCGGCCTCGGGCCCGTCCCGGTCCGATGCCTGTCGGTCGGCCGGCGATCCGTCTACGTCCGTTGGTTCGTCTGCGTCCGTCGATTCGCCACCGCCGTCGGACTCGTCTTCGCCGGGGGCGACCGCCGGAACGTCGACCGTCTCGAGTGCGTACCGAACGACGTCGTTCCCTTCGACGCCTTCGACGGTCGCCTCGGTGGTGAGGACGACCCGGTGGGCCATCGTCGGCTGGGCGAGTCGCTTGACGTCGTCGGGGGTGACGTACGAACGGCCGTCGATGATCGCGGCCGCGCGAGCCGCCTCGAACACCCGCTGGACGCCCCGCGGTGAGACGCCGATCTCGGCTCGCCCGTCGCGTCTGGTCGCGCGTGCGAGTTCGACGATGTACTCGCGGATCTTCTCGTCGACGTCGACTTCCTCGGTCAGCATCTGGAGGACTCGCACCGAGTTCGGCGTCACCGCCGGATCGACGCTCGGCGACAGCGTCCGCCGATTCGCCCGGCGCTCGAGCAGTCCCATCTCGCCGTCGAAATCGGGGTAGCCAAAGGAGGTCTTGACGCTAAAGCGGTCGCGCTGGGCTTCGGGCAGGCGGAACGTTCCCTCCTGTTCGATCGGATTCTGGGTCGCGATGACGATAAACGGCTGTGGGAGATCGTAGGTCGTTCCGTCGATACTGACCTGGCGTTCCTCCATGGCCTCGAGCAAGGCGGCCTGGGTCTTCGGCGGTGCGCGATTGATCTCGTCGGCCAGCACGACGTTCGCGAACACCGGGCCCTCGGCGAACTCGAACTCGCCGGCGTGTTCGTCGTAGACGGTCGAGCCGGTGACGTCTGAGGGTAACAGATCGGGCGTAAACTGGATTCGGGTGAACTCGAGGCCCATCGTCTCGGCGATGACGCGGGCGGTGACGGTCTTTCCCGTCCCGGGGACGTCTTCGAGGAGGACGTGACCGCGGGCGAGGACGGCAGAGAGCATGGCGAACAGCACCCGGCGATCGACGACGGCGGCCTCCTCGATGCGCTCGAGGATCGTCCGGACGGCCGCCGCGGCCTCGTCGGGGGTTACGTTCGTCTCGTTCATACCTGATCATTACGCCGAGCCATCATGAACCCTCGCTTCGTTGCCACCTTCTCCGTCTCTCGGGCGGCGGGAGTGTGGGGGGTGACGCTGCGATTCGTTACAGAGCCTAGCCGCGAAGCGGGAGCAACAGGATCAACGCGCCGAAGCCGACCGCGACGACCGCCCCCATCGCGACGACGCCGCCGAAGACGTCGGTTCGAACCCACTCGAGGGCGACCGCAACGAGGACGGCAACGACGCCGACGCCGACCGAGAGCACGCCGTGGAACAGTTCGGTTCGCCGGGTATCGGGAAGGTGGCCGAGTTCGGCTGTCAGTCCCAGGCCGAACGTCGAGACGTCCCAGACGACCGCCGCCCCGGCCAGACAGACGAAGACCAGAATCGGGCTGATGGAGCCGAAGCCGATCGCGGCGACGACGAGGCCGACCGCGGCGAGCGCCGGTCCGCCCGCGCGGTCGGGAACGATCCGGAGCAAGACGCCGACGAGCACCAGGCCGACGACGATCAGGAATGCCGGCGGTCCGACCACGAGGATGACGACGACGATCGACGCCGCGTTGGCGGCCATGGCCGCACCGATCAGGTTGAAGTAAGTCATTCCCAGGATCACGATGATCGCCATCCCTACCACGAAGGCAACCAGCGAGACGCCGACGACGACGGCGCTGCTCCAGCGGACCGCGCTCGTCCCGAAGCGTCGAGTGAGCAGGCGAAGTGTGATCGCGACGGCGCTCGCAAACAGCGCGAGAAGCGCCAGCCCGACGATCGGCCAGACGACGAACGGTGCGGAGAGGCCGACGAGGAGCGACTCGAGTATCGGGACGCCGCTCACACCCGGGCCGAGCAGATCGAAGACGGACGCGATCGCCACCGCGATAAGGACGCCGAACGTGGCGATCGTTCCGATCCCGATTCGCCACCGAGCGCTCGAGAGCGCGCTCTCGACGCGGTCGCGGCGACTGCGCGGGGTCAGCTGTCGGATCGGGAGCACCCAGAGGGCGATCAGCGCCGAACAGCCGGCACCGACCGCGACGAGAGCGAAGCCGACGACCGAGCCTCCGATCGAGGACGTCTCGGTCACGACGACGACGATCGCCCAGCCGAGAACGCCGAACGCGGTCACCACCAGGAGAAACACGGACGAACTGAGCACCGCCGCGTACGTCACGAAACAGCTAGCGACAGCGCGTTTCGTCCCGTCGCCGCCGACGTCCGCCCAGGCCATCGCGATCCCGAACAGCGCGACAGTAAAGCCGGCGAGTGCGATTCCCGGGCCGCCGAGTAACGGCGCGGCGAGGACCAGTAACGCGAACACCGAGCCGAACGTCACGATCAGCGTGTGGCCGACGAACAGCTGGACGAAGCCCCTCCGATCGAGCAGGGCGATTCCGGCCACGGCCAGGCCGGCGAACGTCGCCGGCAGCGTCACGAGCGTCGGCTCGCCGAGAGCGGCCCCGATGGCGACGGTGATCGCGACGATGACGAGGGTGGCGATCCAGAGGCTGATCGCCCTGGGTCGGCCCTCGTCGCCGATCGCCGACGGACGATCGAGGCGGGGACCGGCGAGAGACATCAGTCCTCACCCCCCGTCTCGGCGCGTTCGGTCGCCGGACCGATCGCTTCGTCTTCCGGCATCGACCCGGCCTCGGTCGACGAGGCGTCACTCCCAGTCGTCTCGGCACCGGCAGCGACTCGAGCGGACGCGTCGGAGCCGTCGCCATCGGTTTCCCACGGGTCGACCGACTCGTCGTCGCCAGGTCGCCCCCCGGAGCCCGCGTTCGCGCCGAGTCGCCCACTCGAGAGCCGCGCGTTCGCGCTGAAGGCGTACTCGATGATCAGCGGTAACGGCGTGCCGCGTCGCCAGTCGACGGCGCGTGTTCCGACGGACTGACAGCGGGCGAGGCGGGTTCGTCGTCGAATCTGTGCGTACTGTCCGCTGACGGTGTTCTCCGGGACGACGTCGGGCGAGAGGACGATCGACGGGAGTCCCCCGCCACGCCAGGTCTCGACCGCCTTGACCGGTAGATCGTCGAGTAACGGGGAGAACAGCGCTACCTGTGCCCCCGCGGGCGCGAGTTCGATCAGCTTGCGGATCTGTTCGTCCGCCCGCCGGTCGTCGACGTCGGTGGCTCCTGCGGTCCGTTCCGTTCGTCCGTGCGCCTGTTCTGCTCGATTTCGTCTGTGCACCTGTTCCGTTCGATCGCGTCGATCCGTCCGTTCCGCTCGATGGTCCCCGCCTGCCCGCTCCGCTCGATCCCGTCGCTCCCAGTTCGAGGTCCTCGCGGCTGACCACTCCGATGGCTGTTCCGCGTCGCTGCCGTCGTGGACACCCGTCGCGTCCCGGAAGATCTCGAGGCCGCGGGCGCGTTGTTCGGAGCCACTGGCAGGCTCGAGCCAGTGGAGGCCTGTCGGACCGGGGCCGGAGAGACCGATGGCGGCGACGCCGACGTCGTGACCGTGGCCGAGCAGGTCGGTCAGCGCGCGCGTGGCGGCGTACGCCGAAAGTTCGACGGCGGTGGGTCGACCCGGGCCGGCGACGACACGGTTCGGTTCGCGTGCGTCGACGACCAACACGACGGTCGCGGCGACCTGCCGTTCGTAGTTGACCGTCGCGAGCGAGCCGCGTTTGGCGTAGTGTCGCCAGTCGATCCGATCCGCGGGGTCGTCGGGGTGGTACTCCCGGGTCGAGTGGAAGGTAAGCCCCTCGCCGGGCCGATCGGTCGTCAGCTGACCGATTCGCCCGGTCCCGATCTGCTCGAGCGGCGGGGCGTCGGCGTCGAGTCGACAGGCGAGCGAACTGTCGCCGTCGACTGCAGGCGCGGTCGTGACCACCGCGCCGGCGCCGAGCCCGCGAACCCTGACCTGGGGCGGGTCGAACTCGTACTCGCCGCGACGGGCGACCACCGCGTACTCCAGGACGATCCGATCACCCGGCTCGAGCGTCCCGCTTCCTCGCGGCGATCCGCCGGTGACGGCGAGGTCCGCCGGTACCGCGTCCGCGACGCGAACGTCCGTCAGCGTCCGCTCGCCGTCGTTTTCGACCTCGAGCGAGATGGTTACGGGACGACCCGGCGGCGCGGGCGTCGGGCTGATCGTTCGCCGGACGACGAGGTCCTCCGGAGCGCTCGCCCGCGAGAGTGCGCCGTAAGCGACGTATAGCAGCGGGACGACCGCGCCGAGTAACACGGCGCCGTTCCCGCGAGCGACCCCGAGCGCGACGAGGAGAATCGTCGCCGCGACGGCACCGCGCCAGCGGTGCTGTCTCCACGTCACGGCCGATTCACCTCCCCGTCTCCGACTCCGTCGGACTCCGTCGGGGCGGCTCTGACTCCGTCCACAGCGCCGGCGTTCGCGTCCGTCTCGTCGGCACTCGAGTCCGTCTTGCTTGAAATCGAGTCCACGTCGTTCGGGCTCGAGTCCGCATCGACCGGCCCACCCCCCGGCGGCCGCGGCCCTCGAGCGACCGCGTCCGGATCCACGGCCCGTTCGAGTCGCCCGTCGGCACCGCGCGTCAACTCCTCGAGACGCGGCTGGACGACGGGAACGGTCCGGGGCGCGGTCTGGCCCGGAACCGTCGGGAGCGCCTCGTCGGCGGCGTCCGCGACGGCGGCCATCGCCCGTCTCGCGAGTCGGCGGACGACGCGTTCGGGAAACAGCCAGGCGTACACCCGTTTCCGAAACGACCGGTCGGGACCGGAAATCGTCTCCTCGAGGACGCTCGCGGCGACGCCGTCGTCGGTCCACGAGCCGTCCGAAACCGCCGCCTCTGCGTCGGCCCTCGCGACTCCGCCCTGGACCAGCGCGTCGACGAGTGCCTCGCGAAGTACCGGTCGGAGGACGTCGAGACCGTCGTCGACGGTTCCGCTCTTCCGGGCGGTGGCTCCCGCTTCTTCGACGACGGCCGTGAGGCCGTCACTCGATAGGGGTGGCTCTCGGATCGTCCGTTCGGGTGCCGGATTGGCGAAGGGCTCGTCGTCCGCCCAGGGAACCGGCGGCGTCGAACCGTCGGACTCGAGTGCACCCCAGACTTTCCAGCCCGCGACGGCGGCTGCGAGGAGGACGATCAGGACGCCGAAGCCGGTCTGGACGGACTGTCCGCCCCCCGACGCGCCGGCGATTCCGAGGGCCACACCGCCGACGACGAACGCGAGGCCGAGGAGCGCGACCCCCGCGCTGCGAGCGCTCGTCACGACTCGACCACCCGTTGGCCCCCGCGTTCGTCTCCCTCGAGCGACGCGCTCTCCGGGCTGGTGGTGTCGACGGCGGCGCTGTCCTCGTCGTCGCGTTCGGTCGAGACCTCGGCCGCCCTCGCGTCGACGATTTCGTCGTAGGCGTCTGTCGCACGCCGCCGGACCGTCTCCGATCGGGCTCGATCGCCGTACTCGACCTCGAGGAACAGCGTCGTCAACTCGACGACCGGTTCGCGTGGATACCCCTCCTCGAGAGCCCGCCGGCGGACCTCACCAGGCGTTCGCGTCCGCCAGCGACGGGGCGCGACGTCCCGGGCGAACGCCCGCCAGATCTCGCGGAACGTGCGGTCGTCCGCGGTGTCGGCTTCGCTGCGGATGCGGCCGGCTTCGCCCGGGCCGTCAGCCGCCTCGCTCGAGTCCTCGTCGTCGCGGCCGACGAACCGATAGACGACGGCGAGACACACGAGCACCGTCGCGACGACCGCGGCGACCCGTTCGCCGAACTCGACGTAGCTGGCGGCCACGAGGGCCGTCCCGATAGTGACGGCGACGACCGTTCTGACGCCGGGGCGGGGCGTGGCCGCGATGGCACGTCGGGTTGCTTCGACCGCTCGTCCGGGAAGCGCCGCGAGCCATCGACCGAGCGCGCGTGCGAGACCGGTCACCGAGCGTGGCAGCGACGCGATGCGGAGACGGACGGCGGCGGCCAGCGACCGGAGCCACGCGACCAACGACTCGAGGGCGGCTACGATCGCCAGCGTCCGGGCGACGACCCAGTCGGTGATTCCGCCGCGAACCGACGGCGCCGAGGGGACAGACGGCCTGACGCGTCGGTCGGATCGATGCGCCGCGAGCGCGAGCGCGATCACCGCGACGGCAGCGAGTGTGGCCAACCCGCCGACGGAGCCGTAAAACGCCTCCGCGACGAGGACGGCCATCACGGCCGCGACTCCGGCGAGAACGGCGATCGAGCCGCGAGATCCGTGAGTCCGATAGCCGGCCGCAACTCCGCCGAGGACGAGGACGGCCAGGGCGACCAGTGGTCCGCCGTAGCTATCTACGAACGTGGTCGTCGCGGTCTGATCGCCGGTATCGACCGTGACGGGTTCGGTGGGGTTCAACGGCAGCGAGAGGGGTACCGTTCCGTTCTCGTCGGTCTCCCCGTGGGGCTCGCCGTCGACGGCGACGTCGGCGTCCTTGACCGGCTCGTCCGCGATCTCCGCTTGAACGCCACCATCACTGCCGGGAATCGGCGCGATCCCGTCGGCGACGAACTGCGCCTCGAGCAGGAGGATACGAAGCGTCGCCGTCCGTTCGAACTCGCCGCGGGCGACGGTAAGCGAGAGTCGGTCGGAGCCGTCGTCCGGGATCGTCAGGTCGACCGTTCCGTTCTCGTCGGTTTCGCCGATCGACTCGCCGTCGACGGCGACGTCGGCCGACCGCATCGGCGCTCCCTGGATGCTGGCTTCGACGGTGATCTCCTCGCCCGGATACGGATCGTCCTGAAGATCGAGCATCACGAAGCCGTCGATCTCGTACTCGGCCGTCGCGTTCCCCTCGATCTGTGCTCGAGCGGTATCGGCGGTGTGGAGGGAGCCGAAATCGACGGACGAGACGTCGTCGACCGAAGACGTAGTGTCGAGTGTAGACGAGACGATGGGGTGGGGAACGTCGACGTCGGTCACGGCGGGCGAGCGCGAGGCGGTCGTCTGTCCGGCGCGACACTCGCCGCCCTCGCCGGTACCGACCCGGATCAGCAGTTCCCGTTCGTACGGAACCGTTCCAGTCACCTGTCCTTGTTCGTCCGTCTGGCCGACGTGGCGGTCGTTGAACCACACCGGTGCGTCGGCGAGCTCTTCGTCTTCGTAGTGGACCGTCGCCGTCACCTCGGTTCCCGGAACCGGTTCGTCGCTCAACCAGATCGTACACTGTGCCTGGGCCGGTTCGGGCTCGGTGAATAGATCGAGCAACGCGAGCAACTCGAGCCAGTCGAAGGCGTCGTCGGATTCGTCTCCTGGCTCGCCGAACCCGGACTCCCCCTGGCCGCCGATCGCCGGCGCGAAAAACGCCGCGAGGACGACGGCGACCGCCGCGAGGACGACGAACGAGACCTGCCGGTAGTCGGTGCCGGTCGTCGGCTCGTCGGGCGGATCGTCGGGGGCCATTGGTGTCCTCAATCGCGGGACCGATCGGGTCGAACCTCGATCGATCGTCGGTATCGGCTGTGTGGGCTACCGGACCATGAATGTGTCCACGCGGTTGCACACCGAGAGAACGCATCGGTTCTCCGGCGGCGTTTCCGGCCTGCATCGGTGGTCCGACTCCCGTCGTTTGGGGCGGTTCGATCCATCGGCTGGCGCGTAAACTGGACTACGCACAGTCACGGCAGGTGCCGCCGTCATCCAGATCATCTCTGGAGAGGTGCGTCCGGTAGGCGAGGATCGAATCGACACGAGTGTTCATTCCGTTCCGCTGGAATACAAATATGTTGGATTACGTGTCTGTCCAAAAACCTTTTACCAGCAGCACAGTGGTGGCGAGTACGATGCATAGAGACGAGTCGGTAACAGGATCTTCGGCGTGTTCGGCGGGATTCGTCGGGGTGAGGTGACGATGATCGTCACGGAGAACCTCACCAAGCGCTACGGCGACGTCGTGGTGGTCGACGGTCTCGACGTTCTGAGTTCGGCCCAACCCAGTCGGTTTTCGTTCGATCGACGAATCGATAGTAAGATCGACGGCTGTTGATGGTGTGATAGCTTTGGACGGTGCGACAGCTTCGGGCGGAAATCGGGTGGCGAAAGCGACGGTGTTACCGACGCGCCTCGAGTTCGGCCTCGAGATCCGAAAGCTCCATCTCCTTCATCGACAGCAAGACGAGCAGGTGGTAGACGATGTCGGCGGCCTCGTAGGCGACTTCGTCGCGGTCGTCGTCTTTCGCTGCCAGTACGAGTTCGGTCGTCTCCTCGCCGAGTTTCTCGAGTACCGCGTTCTCGCCTTTCTCGTGGGTAAACAGCGAGGCGGTGTACGATCCCTCGGGTAGCGTTTCCTTTCGGTCCTCGATGACGTCGAACAGCTCCTCGAGTACGTCGTCCATCTATCGTTCACCGGCAACGGTGCGGATATCTTTTAATTCGTCGAACTTCTCGCTGTCGTCTCGGCCGTCCTCGAAGACGTCCTCGGTGACTTCGATGGTGGCGTTCGTCCGGGCGGCCAGAGCCAGCGAGTCGCTGGGCCGGGCGTCGATGACGACCTCCTCTCGCGGAGTCTTGACGTGTAGATCCGCGATGTAGGTGCCGCCGCGGCCGTCCGCCCGCGCTTCGATCTCGCTGACGACGACGCGATCGATCCGGCTGCCCAACTCTTCGATCACGTCGAGTAACAAATCGTGGGTCAGCGGTCGCCCGATGTCCTCGGCCTCGAGCCCGCGAGCGATGCTGGTCGCCTCGTCGAAGCCGATGAAGATGGGGATCACGTCCTCCTCGTCGTCGACGGCGAGGACGACCACTGGAACCGGTCCTTGAGGGGTCCCCGCGACGCGAACCGCGTCGATAGATGCGTGCATGTTCTCTCACTCGCGTGCGAGGGGCAAAACAGGTCCGGTCGCGAATGCATGCCAGGGCCACCTGTGACCGGAGCTACGTCAACGGGCGCGCACTGGTCGACGAACTCGCTACCGTGAAAAATCGCGACTGGTCCGGCGACGGCAACTGCCAGACCGTCCGTCTACTCGGCGGGGAACTCGGAGCGCTCGTAGAGATACATCGCTTTCCACAGCACGTCTTCGGCGTCCTCGTTGCTCGAGAGGTCGTCAAGCTTGCGGGCCATGGTTTCGGAGACGTCGATCGCTGGCATGGAAGAACCATCGATGTGGGCCGTATTAAAGGTACTGTGTTTCGGAACAGAGTTAATTTATGCCGAGAATATCACGGTTCCAGACACGGCTCTGCTCGCGAACGGAGCCCGTCACCGGACCGTGTTCTCGCGCGACGGTACGGACGCAGCCTCGTTGTCGAAAAAGGCCAACCCGTGAATCCGGCTGTCGGGAGTCAACTCGGGATGAAACGCGGTCGCGACGACGGGACCGTCACGGACCGCGACCGGCCGCCCGTCCCAGGAGGCGAGCACGTCGGCACTGCCGACCGCTTCGATAGCTGGCGCACGGATGAACACCGCAGGATAGGGATCGTCGTCGGCGAGTCCGTCGACCGACAGGGGGGCTTCGAAGCTGTCTTTCTGTCGACCGAAGGCGTTTCGCTCGACGGTGACGTCGATCAACTCGAGTTCGTCGACGCGGTCGTCAGCCGCGTCCCTCGAGGCGACGATCAACCCGGCACAGGTCGCAAGCAGGGGTTTGCCCGCTTCGACGTGAGCGATGATCTCGGGGGCGATCCCCTCACTGTGGACCAGCCTCGAGATCGTCGTCGACTCACCGCCGGGCATCGCGAGCAGGTCACACACCGGGACGATTCCCGACTCCCGAATCTCGCGAACGTCGACCTCGTAGCCGCGGGATTCGGCCGTTCGTTCGATGGCGCTAGCGTGTTCTTCGACGTCGCCCTGGACCGCGACGACGCCCGCGACGAGTGACATACGGGCGTCTACGGGAAGAGTCATGAAAAAGGCCGCGTCACGGCGTCGCGACTCGAGACGGTTCGATACGAACTCGAAGGGACGGTGGGGTCAGGAGACGAACGTCAACAGCTGTACGAGCACGCCGACCATGACGCCAGTCGCGATGACCGTCTTCGGGTTGATGAGAATCGCGTTCGAGTCCTCGGAGTCGAAGTACCGGACGAGCCCGGCACTGGACATCAGCCCACCGGTGTTCTGTCCTTTGTCCATACCCAGTCTTTCTGGGTGGGGTGAACTAAACCTTTCGACGTTCGCTCGCTCTCGCGTCGGTTCGCCACGCCGTTTGCGCGAGTGGGAAACCCTTATGCGCGGCGCGGGGTAACTGTCGATGAACTGTATGACTGTCACGCTCAAGGACTTCTACGCCGACTGGTGTGGCCCCTGTAAGACCCAAGACCCGATCCTCGAAGAACTCGAGGACGACTGGGGTGGCCGATTCGAAGTCGAGAAGGTAAACGTCGACGAACAACAGGACGTCGCAAACGAGTATCAGGTTCGCTCGCTCCCGACGCTCGTCATCGAAAACGACGACGGCATCGTCGAGCGCTTCGTCGGAGTTACCCAGCGCGAGGACTTAGAGGACGCCCTCGAGTCCGCAGGTGCGTAATCCGCCCTCCTAACTGGTTTATATCCACTTGACGCCGACGTCGTGCATCTCGTCGTTGTACGTGGCAATGTTGATCACCAGCGGCGTAACGCTCTCGACTTCGGCGGCGTTCGCGAGTGGTCCCGCCTCGAGGGCTCGCAATCCGTCGATTTCGTTCGTGAGCGTGCGGATCGTCTCGTTGGCGTCGGAGTCGTCGCCGACGATCAGCGTATCGAGGTCGAACTCGACGTCGAGGTCGGCGAGTTTGCCCGCCGCGAGGTTGTGGTAGGCACCGACGACCGGAACGCCGTCAGGAGCCCGCTGGGCGACGAGTTCGCTGACACTTCCGACCCCCGGCGGGTGGTAGTGCATCCCGTCCTCGTCGCCGTTCATCCCGACCGCAGGCGTTACCAGGATCGTCTCCTCGTCGAGAACGTCTTCGATCGCCTCGACCGTGTCCCCTGCGTAGTACGGTGGGACTGAGAGGACCACGATGTCCGCCCTGTCGGCCGCCATCTCGTTTCCAAACCCCTTGATCGTCGGCTCGTGTCCGCGGTCGTCGAGTTCCGCCTCGTAGCTCTCGACCGCGTCACGCGCTTTCTCGGGATCGCGAGAGCCGATCAGGATCTCGTGGTCCGTATCACGCGCAAACCGGAGCGCAAGTCCTTCGCCGATGTCACCCGTTCCACCGAGTAGTGCAATTCGCATGCGAATCGATGGGGACGGCAGCCGAATAAATGGGTTGGTGCACGGCCGATCTCGCCGGAAATATCGAAGCCATCGGTCGACCCTGTGATACAAGTGACTGTCAGTCAGTGCCGGCGCTACGGTGCCTCGTCTTCGTCCGGGTTCATCGCTGCACCGAGTCCGCCGTCGTAGGCGTCGCGGTTCTCGATTTCCCTGATTCGCTGCTGGAGTCGATTCTCGAGTGCCTCGCGGCGACCGTCGTCGACATCGGGATCGCTTTCGAGGGTGCGAAGGTCCGTTCGTGCCGTTTCCAGTACAGAGATGGCATCTTCGGCCTCGAGTTCCGTCGCTCGATCGAGAGTTCGTTCGACGTCGGCGAGAGTTACGTCGGTCATTGCGTGGCCGTTCCACGTACGACGCCTTCAGTGCTAGACCGGGAGGTGCCACCACGCTCGATCGGTCGCTCGAGTCGGACGCTATCGGTGTGGAACGGACGGAACCGAACCGCGAGGCACTGATCCGAATCCGACGAAGAGGACGACACCTTGCCCAGCGATGGCGAATAGGGCGAGGGTCGTATCCGCAAGTACCCACGTGTCGGTGAGCCACTCGAGCGGGCCGACCGCCGTCAGTACCGTCTCTGCGGTGAACACGACGAGAGCCATACCGACGACGACGAGAAACGTCCACACGAACGACGAGAACTCCAGATCGAGTCGATCGAGGCCGCCGTAGAACGCCAGCCAGCCGCCGAGTAACACGCAGGCGACGAGATAGAGGTTGACGAAGACGCCGGGAATCTCGAGGAGGAGTGACAGCGCGTATCCCACGGGGAGAAAGGTACACGGCAGATAACAGACGGACAGCCAGGCGAAGTTTCCGCCGCCGTGTGGATCTGCACGAATCAGCCGATAGCCGTCGCGCTCGAGCCAGATCGTCCCGAGCGAAGCAACTGCGAGAATACCGAGCCAGACGAGTTCCTCCGGAACGCCGGCTGTTTCCGGCGAGAGAGCGGGTCCCTGTACGGCCGCGAAGACGACGTTGGCGGCAAGCCAGACCAGCCCGACGAACGTTCCGACCGCGGCGGCGATTTCGGTGAGCATCGATCCCGCGGTCGTACGGAGAGTTCTGATCGTCCTCGTCACGGCCGTTGTCACCGTATTACTATCGTCATTCATTCATGTAAACAAATAGGTGTCGGTGGGGTACGGTCGGGACACCAGCATTGTCCGGTTACTCCATTGGCGGCTCTCTCGAGGGAAGATCCTCCGTCGCCGGTCCCTCGAGCACCGCTCCGTCGGGATTGAACCGCGAGCCGTGACACGGACAGTCCCAGCTACACTCCGCGTCGTTCCACTCGAGCAAACAGTACATGTGAGTGCAGACGGCCGACGTCGCGTGGAGATCGCCGTCGGCGTCACGGGCGCAGGCGATCGGCTTCCCACCGCGGCGAACGATCGTTCCCTCGCCCGACTCGAGTACGGATCGGTCGGATGCGAGCAGCGTCTGGAGCCAATCGGTCGCGAACTCGCTTGCGGCGTCTGCGTTCTCGGTGAGCGTCGTGCCCAGAGAGGCCGTGGGGGTGAAACGCAGCGGATCGAACAGGTCGCGTTCCGGCGGTGAGTCACCCGTAAGGAGGTCCGCCAGCAGACGTCCGGCGGCGACGCCGTTGGTCATCCCCCAGCCACGAAAGCCGGTCGCGACGAACACGTTCTCGGTCGCCGGGGCGGCGCGGCCGACCAGCGGGACCCGATCTGCTGACTCGTAGTCCTGGGTCGACCACCGGTATGCGACCGACTCGACGGGAAATCGCTCGCGCGCCCACCGGAGAAGCCGACGGTAGCGTTCGATCGTCGAGCCGCCCTGTCCAGTCTTGTGATTTTCGCCGCCGACCAGCAGGAGTTCGCCGTCGTCGTCTCGATGCGTTCGGACGGAGCGGTAGTTCTCACCCGCCCGATAGTACATCCCCTCCGGCGGCCGTCCGTCGAGGCGTAGTCCCAGTACGTACGAACGCTGGGGATGCATCCGAGCGAAGTATCCCGCTCGATCGAGAATCGGGAAGCCAGTCGCGAGGACGACGCGTCGCGCCGAGAGGCGCGTCGACCGTGCCGACTCGCTCTCCCGTGTTGACCCACGTTCGCGTTCTGACTCGTACTCGAGGCGGACGCTGGGCGGCGACCCCGGCGTTACGTCGGTTACGCGAGTCCCTTCGAGAACCACCGCGCCATCGTCGGCCTCGAGTTCGTCGGCGACCGCGAGGAGGTACTTCCGGGGGTGAAACCACGCCTGGTCGTCGAAGCGGACGCCGGCCTGGGCGCGCTCGAACGGCGGAACCGACGTCACGTACGTCGCGGAGAGGCCCGCCGCGCGAGCGGCCTCGGCCTCGCGTTCCATCTCGTCCGGTTCGTTGCTGTAGAGGTAGGCGGGGTGACGTTCGAACCCACAGTCGATCTCGAGGTCGTCGATCCGCTGTTCGACGGTATCGATGGCTGCCTCCTGAATCCTCGCGTACCGACTGGCCTGGCGGCGTCCGAACTCCCGGCGGAGGTGATCGTAGATCAACCCGTGCTGACTGGTCAGCTTCGCCGTCGATTTGCCGGTGACGCCCGTCGCGATTCGATCGCGTTCGAGAACGACCACCGTCTGCCCGCGCTCGCGGAGTTCGATTGCCGTCGAGAGGCCGGCGACCCCCCCGCCAACGACGGCGACGTCGATCGGACGGTCGCTCTCGAGGAGTGCCGCGTCCCGGGAATCGTCCCCTCTGCGTTTGTCGGGTTCGCGTTCGCTCGGTTCGCCTGACTCGAGCGTGTCTGCTAGCCACGGCGAGGTCGGTTCACCGGGGAGGTCGTCGCGGCGGGTGAACTCTGACATCGGAACGGGAACGTACTACGGGGGCGACATGCAAAAAACGGCCGGGCGGTGTCGTCAGTTCCTCACGAGACGGTCGGGCAACTCGTTGATCGATGCGAGGACGGCCGTCGCTCCCTCGTCGTCGAACTTGCGTCGCCCTGCATCGCCGGTGAGCCCGCCGGTCAGGACGCCGACGCCGTGGTACGTCCGGTCGGGGTCCACCTCGGCCGCGTTGGTCGCCGTCCGAACGTCGTCCAAGGTGTCGCCGACGAAGACGACGGTTTCGGCGTCGAAGCGCTCCGCCAGGGTCGTCAGCGCCCGCGGATGGGGTTTGCCCTCCTCCCAGTCGTCCATCGTGAACCGGTGTTCGGCGGGGACGGCGTCGTCGAGCCCGACCCGATCGAGCGCGATCTCGGCTTCGGCTTCCGGCCGGCCGGTCAGAACGCCGACGTCGTACCCCTCGAGCAGTCGATCGCGGGCGTCGGCCTCGAGGATCACCGGCTCGTCGTGGATGAACCCGCGCGTCTCGAGATCGGGTTCGCCGCCCTCGAGCCCGCGGTAGAGCTCCGCGCCGAGGTAGAGTTGCTGGAAGACGTCCCGTAGTCGATCGGGGTTCCAGCGGTCCTCGACGCGGCGGGTCGCCCGCGCACCAATCGCGTCCCGGACGACGGTTTCGGCCGCCTCGAGCCCGCCGCCCTCGACGGCGATTCCGTCGGTGAACGCCTCGATCGAGTCACGATACCCCTCGCCCGTCGCGAGCACGTACAGGGCCGCGGCGTACGTGAGTTCCCAATCGTTGTTGAACCCGCCCGCGTCCTTGAACTGCTGGATGTCTTCGCGGCGGATCGTCCGGTCGTGGACGCACTCGATCGACTCGAGGATCGCCCGCCGGTAGGAGTCGGCGACGTCGACGAGCACTCCGTCGATATCGAGGACGACGGCATCTGCGTTCATACTCGAGTAGAGGGAGCGGGGAGAATAAAGGCGGCCGGATTGCCGTCGATCACGTCAACCGGTGAAATATCGACCCTCGACTCGGGAGACGTACAGCGTCCCCTCACGGACCGTCTTCCGTTCGACCGGTATCGCAGGCTGGTCGCCCCCGAGCGTCGTGAACAGAAGCGCCGCGTTGGCGTCGCGGGCGACCTCGAGCGCCGGTCGATGCAACTCGGGCGGTAGGTTCCGCGCGTAGATCGCCTCGGCGTCCGCGTAGACCGACGGGTCGGGATCGACGATATCGTCGCGAACGAACCGGACGCCCTCGGGAACCTCACGACGGTAGACGTCCGTCGCGGTCACGGAAACGCCGTCGTTTACGAGCGCGGCCGCCAGATCGGTTCGCCGACCGATCCCCACCTCGACGAGGCGGTCGTACTCGCGAAGGGACTCGATCATCGATTCGAACCGGCGGCGAGAGTCGCACACGGCGGGACGTTTATAGCGTCCGCACGCATAGCTGTTGCCATGCTCGTCGACATCGTGCCGGTCGGCAACGTCTCCGCGGAGGTCAAGCG
The DNA here is from genome assembly GCF_009807105.1 of Natrialba sp. INN-245. NCBI lineage: Archaea > Methanobacteriati > Methanobacteriota > Halobacteria > Halobacteriales > Natrialbaceae > Natrialba > Natrialba sp. INN-245. The sequence goes on from NZ_WUBV01000036.1 coordinate 183,637, forward strand.
GGCGGCGTCCTCGGCACTGCGATCAGTGTACGACTGCGACGTCACGGTCAACGAGTCGCAGCCGGTCCCCAACGGCGCGTACAACTCCAGTCGAAATCAGTACTCAGCCGAGACGTTCATTCAACTCGCCGAACGCGTCGGAAGCGGGGAGAAAAACATCGCGATAACGCCCCACGATCTCTTCTATCGGCGTCGAAACTACGTTTTCGGACTCGCCTATCTCGACGGCAGCGGCAGCGTCGTCTCGACCTACCGGCTCCAGACCTCGAGCGACGGCGGCTTCTCGAACAAGAGCGCGAGCGAGATCTTCGAAAACCGGGTGCGCAAAGAGATCGTCCACGAGATCGGTCACACGTTCGGGCTCGAACACTGCGACAACAACCGCTGCGTGATGAACTTCTCGCCGACTGTTCGCGGAGTCGACATCAAAGAGGAGAACCTCTGTGGGAGCTGTCAGCGGTTGATTAGATGAGTCCAGACTCGAGTGTATCAGTCCGCTCGTCGATCCACCGCGGATACGCTCCGGTCGTCGAAGAAGGAACTGCTTTAATTTCGTGATTGTTCCTATCTATATATACCGATGCAAACAATCACGTCAGCTGACGGGACCGAAATCGCCTACGAACGACACGGAAACGGACCGCCGCTGATTCTCCTCCACGGAGGGTCGGGGACCCGACGGAGTTGGGAAACGCTTTGTCCTGCCCTCGCCGACGATTTCACCCTCGTCGTCCCCGATCGGCGGGGTCGCGGGGACAGCAGCGACGGTGAGACCTACGGACTCGAGCGGGAGGTGGCTGACCTCGAGGCGCTCGTCGAGGCCGTCGACGGCGATCCGACGGTGTTCGGCCACTCCTTCGGTGGGTTAGTCGCGCTGGCGGGCGCGTCCGACCTCACACTCGACCGGCTGGTACTCTACGAGCCCGCGGTACTCGTCGGCGAGCACCGGGATGACGACCTCGCCACACGGATGCAAGACCGGCTCGACGCCGGCGAGCGACTCGAAGCCATGCGGCTGTTCGTCGAGGAGGCCGGCGACGTTTCGGACGTCGAGCGGTTACCCTGGTGGCCCGAGGAGGCAAACGTCGATCTCGTCGAGACCGTCATCCGGGAGAGCCGCGCCGTCGAGGCATACGACCTTCCGGCCGACCCCGACGTCGACGTCCCGACACTACTCCTAACGGGCGAACGCGGACCTGACCACCTCCGGGACGGCGCGTTCGAGCTACACGAGCGGCTACCGGAGAGTCGACTCGTGGAACTCGAGGGTGTCGGTCACGTCGCGATCGAATCGGAGCCGGGCCGGGTCGCGGTGGCAGTGCGGACGTTCGTGCCGAACGCGACGACTCGCACGTCGTAACGGTTCACGATCGAGCACACGTCGGAGGCGATAGTGATAGCGTCCGCACTCTTGAGGTCGATCTCGGGATCGGTCGTGCGAAGGGAACAGTGACGAATCGTTCGCCGCTGTTCGCGCTGTTCCCGTCCGTCTGGGGCCGGCAACGGATCGGTCGCTCGTCGTGACCGTCACGCTGTCGGAAGAACAACACCTTACTGTGAGCGACGCCTACCGGCGGCTAACCGGAGGGGTCGGTCGAGAACGTCGACGGACCGACCCGAACGGCGAATCATGACTGATACCGACGACGAGATCGAAATCGAGATCGAACGCGACGAGTACGTCGAGCGCGCCGCATCCGACGGACACGGTGGAGAGAGCGAGCCGTCCCACGAGTACGCCAGCAACGACGAGTACCGCGGAAACGGCGAACGCGCCGGGAGCGACGACCGTGACGGATACGCCCACGCCGACGGCTTCGACTCGCCCACCCGGGAACTCGAGGAGGAACTGGGACGGATCGACCTCGAGACGACGCCCGACGGATACGTCGAGGGCAGAGTCAGCGCTCTCGAGTCGGTCGACGAGACGCGGGTTCGCCTCGAGGTAACCCTCCCCCACGGAGAGCGCGTCGAGTTCCTCCTCGAGAAGCCGATCCCGTGGTCGACGGAGTTCCTACTCGCCCGAATCGTCGAGGACGTCGGCTACGACGCGACCTCGATCAGCCACGTCGTCGGCGAGCGGATTCCCCTGAAGCGGATCGACCTCGAGGATGACGTCGCCGACGGCCACGACTGGAAGACGACGACCGTCCACGCCGTCGGCGAGGTGTTGCTATCGTCGCTCGGTGGCCGGTTTCACCTGGCGGAACGTCGAAGCCCCGAGTGGCGACTGGTCGATCCACTCGAGCGGCGAACGCTCGAGGACGACGATGGGGGACGCGAGATCACGCGCGGGTTCGGTATGCTGTTGGTCCTCTCGAGTCCGCTGATCGCGGCGGCCGGCGTCGCGACGACGGGCGGCATCGCGCTTTCGGTCCCGATCGTCGCCGCGGTGTTCCTGTCACTCGTGCTCGCGCTGATCGGCTTTTCGTTCGTCGCGGGAAGCAGGCGCTAACAGTTGGTTGTGCGGTCGTTCTCGAGGTCACGTCGGCGACCAGTACGGACTCGTTCGGTGGCCACGACGATTGCTCGAGACCGACGAAATTCCGTGGTGGGGATCGAGAATGGAGCGTTCAGGACGCGTATGCGTCGGAGGAGTAGAGTTTGGGGTATTTCACGGCGCGTAGTAGTACTCGCCCTCGCTTTTTTGCTGTTTATCGAGTTGCGAGTCGGGTTTGTTGATCCGCGGTCGGGAGGTACGTTCGTCCCGGCGGAACGTCACCTCGAGGTTCGCGAGGAACTCGTTCATACCGTCGCGCATCGACTGTGGTGTGCCAGCCCGGCCGTGGACGGCGGGTTCGCCGTCGAAGACCATCAGTCGGTCGGCGAGCAGGTCGATCATGTAGATGTCGTGGTCGATGACCATGACGGTCGCGTCCTGCTGTTCGGCGTAGCGCCGAATCGCGCTGGTCGCCTGAACGCGCTGTTCGACGTCGAGGTGGGCCGAGGGCTCGTCGAGCAGGTACAGATCCGCCGAATCGGAGAGACACGCAGCGATGGCGACGCGCTGGCGCTCACCACCGGAGAGATCCGAGAGGTTCTGCTCCATGATCCGCTCTAACTGCAGAGGCTGGGCGATCTCGGTGTTCCAGTACGAGGAGCCGAACTGGTCCGTGATCGAGGAGAGGAAGGCGTCGACCCGCATGTGCTGGTCGATCGTCACGTACTGCGGTTTGTACGAGATGTCCAGATTGAGATCCGCATCTCCCTCGTCGGGCTCGAGATTGCCGGTCAGCAGTTTGGCGAAGGTGGACTTCCCGATCCCGTTCGGCCCGACGATCCCCAGCACCTCGTTCTCACGGATCTGACCGCCCTCGATCTCGAGGCTGAACTCACCGTCGCCGTAGCTCTTTTCGAGGTCGGGGTAGTCGACGAGCACGTCGCCGTGCGTGTCTGTTCGGGGGGCGTGTTCTTCGAACTCGATTGGATCGGGGCGGATCCGCATGTTCTCGTTGTCGAGGTAGCCTGCCAGATACTCGTTGATCCCGTTCCGTACGGACTTCGGCGACGTGACGACACCGTAGGCGCCCGGTTCACCGTAGGCGACGTGGAGGGTATCGGCGAGCAGGTCCAGGATTGCGAGGTCGTGTTCGACGACGAGCATCGATCGGTCCTCCTCCTCGGCGAGTTCGCGGATGAGCCGCGCCGCGGTGACGCGCTGGCCGATGTCGAGATACGGCGTCACTTCGTCTAAGAAGTAGAAGTCGGTGTCTCGAGCCAGCGTGGCGGCGATGGCCACGCGCTGGAGTTCGCCGCCGGAGAGGTCGTCGATCGACTGCTCCATGACGGGGCCGATCGAGAGCCGTTCGACGAGGTGGTCCAAGGCGTCCCGTTCGTCCGTTTGCTCGAGCAGTTCTCGCGTGTTGCCGTCGAAGCTGTTGGGGATCTGGTCGACGTACTGGGGCTTGCGGGCGACGGTTACCTCGCCGTCGCGAACGTCCGCGATGTAGTCCTGGAGTTCCGTGCCGCGGTAGGCCTCGAGTACGTCGTCCCAGTCGACGTCCTCGTCGTGGCGGCCGAGGTTTGGCTCGAGTTCGCCGGCGAGGATGTGGACGGCGGTCGTTTTCCCGATGCCGTTCGGTCCGAGGATACCCGTCACCTGTCCTTCCTGTGGGGCGGGCAGGCCGTACAGCGAGAAAGCGTTCTCGCCGTAGCGGTGGGCTGGGTCGTCCTGGAGTTCCTTGGGCAGGTTGATGATCTCGATGGCGTCGAAGGGGCACTTCTCGACGCAGATCCCACAGGTTTCGCCGAGACAGATCTCCTCGGAGATGTGGATCTGTTCGGGTTGACCCTCGTCGGCGTCCTCGCCCCGGAGGGTGATACACTCCTTGCCGGTCCGGTTGGGTGGACAGTAGTTCTTACACTCGTAGCTACACCGGTCGGGCTGGCACCGGTCCAGATCCACGACGGCGATACTGTCGTCAGCCATCGTTAGACGGCGGCCTCCGCGGTGAGTAAGATCCCCCACACCACGAACCAGAACGAGAACGTCATGAACGTGATGAACAGGTAGTGTTTGATCCCGAACTCGTCGTCGCCGTAGATGCTCGTAAAGTCGAAGAGCACGAACTGGACGAGGATCGCGCCGACGACGAGCATCAACGCCCGCGTGTCGGTCGCCGCCTCCGCCGGCGCAAGATCGCCGGTGAGGGCAGCAGAGCCGAGTGCTGCCCCGACGCCGAGCAGCGCCGACAGCGCGGTCACGCTGATCGAGCGGATGTGCTCGCGCCGATCGCTGATCGATTCGGTCGACATAGAGGAGACTCTGTGGTCGGTGGTGAAAAGGGGTTCGGGTTCGAGAAGCACGACCTCGTTCTGTCTGCACCGACTCCCGATCCGACTGGTTATTTTTCACTCGGTAACGTGGTCCGGATTGGCTACATGTGCGCACGCCGAAAACATCGGCGAAGGTTATCCCTCAGTTATCTCTCCGTTGATCGTCACATTCTCACCGATCACGACATCGCCACCACTGGTGACGTCGCCGTGGACGATGGCGTCATCTTGGATGTACACGTCACCGTCCGCATCGATGTTGTCGTTGACGAGAGATCCCTCGCCGATCGTGACGGATCCACCGGAAACGATGTTGTCGCTTACTTCCGTTCCATCACCGATCACCACGTCGTCACCAGATATAATTCCGTCACTGATAGGCACGCCACTTCCGATCGTGACGATGCCGTCGGCCTCGAGAGTGCCGTGAACGATCGATCCGTCCTCAGCAGTTACGTCACCACCGGCGTCGATCCCGTTGTTGACGGTCGCATCGGATTCGACCACGACGTTGCCGTCCGTCTCGATTGGCTCGTTGTGGGTCGATCCGCTTTCGACGACGACGTCGTCGTTACCATCACCGTCGTCGCCGTCGTCGCCATCGATTACGAACTGTGTCGTGCCCGTGTCACCAGTCTCGATTCGAGTGAATTCGACATCGTATGGTCCGCCTAAGCTGTCAGTCGAGTAACTACCGACGCTGATGACGATCTCGTCGTCGTGATCGTCCTGAGGAGCAATCTCGTAGGTGATCGTATCTTCATTGTCGTCGGTCCATACGTTGCCACTTCCACTCTCTATTTGAACGTCGCCATTCCGGAACGTTCCGTCGTAGTTGACTCCGTCGCCTCGCGGATCGCTCAGATCGATCTCGATCTGTTCCCACGGGTCACGCGTTTCCGAAAGCGTGAAGCGGAACTCTTGTCGTTCCTCGCTTGCTGAAACGGAGCCGGAGACATCGCTCGCGTAGATCCAATCGAAGCCCTCGCCTGGTCCACCCGGACCGGGGCAGTCTCGCTCGACCGTGATCGTCTCCGAGACGCCCTCGACGGTTATCCGATCGCCGGTCGCAGAGTGGATCGTCACCGCGACGTCCGTCTGTCCCCCGCCAGTTCCTGGCTCGCACGTGACTGCGTAGGTCGTACTCTCCCCGGCCGAGACGCTCCCGTCGAACGGTGACGCTTCTTCGAGTCCCTCTCCCTGGATCGTGACCTCGAGGTCGAGATCGAGGTCGTCGTCGAAGTTGTTGGATATGCGAACCACTTCTTCGGGTTCGTTCTGGTCGTCGACGACGGTCTGTATTCCTTCGACGGAGAGGTATGCGTCGCTCGTCTCTGCCGCCGAGAGGTCGACACCGCGATCGGCGGACAGCGCGTCGAACGCGAATATCGGGCCTGTGCTCACGACGATACCGACGACAATTACCAAGAGAGCAAATTTGGCGATCGTGTTCATGTTACGGTGGTCGCTCCATTTCGCCGAGTCGCATCCGTCGGCTTTGGACGGCGTGAACGATCGCCGAGGCGACGAACAGCCCGACGACGGCGGTCGCCCAGCCGAGTTCGGGGATCGTCTCCGTCGGGACGACCTCGAGCCACAGTCCCGCCATCACGGCCGAAGCCAGGACGGCGAGCCCGAGGTAGTACGTCCCCCACGGAATCGAGTCGCCGGGGACGACGTCGAGGTAGACGTCGAGTTCGTCGGCCTTCTCGGTGAGTTCGATCGTTCGATCGTCGAACTCGACCATCTCGGCTTCGGCGAGCGTCGGCAGGTGCGTCTGCTGGAGCGACGTGTACACCCGCTTTCGCTCCGCGGAGGTCAACTCTTCGACCTCCTTGTCGAGTTCCCAGGCGGCGACGTGTTCCGCGAGGTCGCCGAGTTCGACGGCCTCGCCCTCGCGCTTGCAGTAGTGGATGGCGTACCGCCGTCGGTGATTACTCAACAGGTCGAAGATTTGCCCCCGATTCGAGCGTTCCCCCATACGAACTGAGATACGTGTTTCATTCCGAATGTAACCGTCGCCGACAGATAAGCTCATCGGCCAGCCGGCATATTATTATATGTCTGTCAGAAGTCGGGTGGGAAGAACGACCCCCCGACGCGACTCGAGTCGGAACTGCAGAACAGCCGGTTTCGGGGGCGCATCGCAGGTGTTCTCGCTCCGTGAATCGACCCAACCACCGGTTCAAACCCACCTTGAACGATCGTATCGCCGATCTTGCGCCCGTTCTGGCTGCTCAATACAAAGTGGGTGGCGTTCCTCCACTCGAGTAAGAACCGCGCCGGGTAACGTCGAACTACGGTTGCCAGCGCGGTCGTACGAGGACACTACCAATGAGAATGAACAGACGCAACGTGTTGATCGGACTCGGAACCATCGTCGCCGGCGGCGGCGCAGCGCTCGGAACGGGCGCATTTAGCACCGTGACGGCCGAGCGAACGGTGAGTGTCGAAACTGCGGGTGACGCGAGCGCGTTTCTCGCACTGACTGCTGCACCCGGAGCAGAGGACTACGTCACCGAGAACGGGACCCTCGAGATCGACATCGGCGGAAATGATGGTGACGGCATCAATCAGAACGCGCTGACGACGTTCGACGAACTGGTCCAGATCGAAAATCAGGGGACGAACACGGTCGAGACGATCACGGTGACGATCCAGGGCGACAACGGCGAAGAGGAACTGCTCTCGCTGGTTGAGGATTTCGACGGAGACACGCCACTCGACGAAACGGAAATCACGACGTTCGGCCTCGAGATCGAGCTTCGCGAGGACCAGTTACCTGATCCCCTGCCAAACGCATACGACGATGGAGATCTCGACGCCAGCTTCGATCCAACGATCGAGATCGTCGCCGAGACCGAAAGCGGAAACTGAGCCGATATCGATTTGCTACTGTAAGTTTGCAGCAATGATCCGGTGAGGACCGACGATTTATACGGGTAAATCGATCGGTTCCATCTCTATACTTTCAATATCAGAATACTTATGAATGTACGAGACCAACATTGCTCATGAATAGACGGGTGTTCCTGGGTATCGGGGCGACCTTCGTCGGTGCGGGAGCCCTGCTCCAGACTGGTGCGTTTCACTCGGTCACCGCTTCCCGCGGCGTCGCCGTCAGCGCTGCCACCGACCCGAACGCCTTACTCGGAATCGATCGCAGCGAGTACCCGCCGACGTTCACCAACAACACCGAGAATCTGTCGATGGCCGTCACCCTCGAGAGCGACGCACTCGAGTTCGACGTCGACGGAAACGGGAACTTCGAGGAGCCCGCGTCGTTCGATCTCGCGCATGGCGAATCGAGGGAGGTAGAACTCGACGGCGAGGACGGTCCCGCCACGATCTCCGTCGATCTCTCGAGTGACGGTACCGCCGTGGGGAGTATCGAACTCGAGCGCTCGTTCGACGTCCCGCAGGTCGCGGCCATCAGGGAAGTCGTCGGGAGTGTCGACCGAGCAGGGAACAGCGGGAAATACGAGTTCAGCCTGATCAACGAAGGTGGCGATCCGGTGACGCTCGACGGGTTCGGGGTCGACTGGACCGATCCCAACGCGGCGCAAGTGGGAGGCGGACCCGGCAACTCCGACAGTATACTGGAAGCCGAGGGGACACAGGTCGTCGATCAGATCATCTCGGTCGGCGGCGGCATCGTCGACGTCATCTCCGGTGAATCCGTGACCTTGCCCCCCGATACCGACGTCGAATTCGAATTCAATCGATTCCGCGACGAAAACGGCGATAATTTCGGCGTCGACGACGCCGATCTGGTCGTAAGAGCAGAAGACGGCTCGAGCGCTGTCGTAGAGCTACGGGTAAGCGGCTAACTCCCTTCGCGGCTGTCGTTGTGTTTGAGCCGTGTGGGATGGTACCATCTCGAATCGTGAGACAGTCGATTTCCCCGGTTCAAGACCGGCTTGAAGGGTATCTCGTTGTCCCTTCAATGGGTACGACCGATCCTGAGGATCTTCTCGGTACTCAATACAAAGTGGGTTTCCCTCCGAACGGTGAGTAAGAGCCGCGTTCCGGACTCGTCGTTTCGACGACTGACTCCGGCGCGGTTGTACGGAGACCATAAATCATGCAAATGAATCGACGCAATGTGATCGTTGGACTGGGGACAATCGTAGCGGGCGGCGGAGCGGCACTCGGATCGGGTGCGTTCAGCCAGACGGCGGCGAGTCGAGACCTCGAGGTTAACGTCGTGACGGACTCCGACATCGCAGCGGAGTTCGTAGATATCGTCCTGCGTGGCGTCGACGATATCGATAGTGTAGCCGTTGACGGTGAAGACGCGACGAGTCAGTTTCCGGACAGCGGTGACGACTATGGCAACTCGGATTTCGAACCTAGTGATTCCGACGTGAGCCTCATGCAAAACGACGTAACGATCGTCTTCGGCCCCGAAGGAAACGCATTGCCACCGAACTCGACCATCGAGTACGACGACCTCATCACGGTTGTAAACGACGAGGGGGACGTTGAACAGAATTTCCAAGTTACCTTCGAGGTAACTGGTGGCACCGACCTCACGTTCTCCCCTTCCGAATCCACGGTTGAGGTAAACGAGACACAAGACATCGATGTCGACGTCAACACAAGTGACCAGGATACGAGCTCTGGAACCCTGACCATCACAATCGAGGAACAGAACTAACGCTACCGGCGAACTCGCCACGCGAGAGCGCGTTCGGAGAGTCGGTCCGAACCGGATATCAACACACACGGTCGGATGCTACCCACCAAAGTCCTGCTCACCGCCGCAGCCGTCTGTGTTCTCCTCGTCCTTGCAGTCCCGACAGTGGCGATTACAGTCGGTGAGGACGCGCCGACCGACGACGTCGTCCTGGAGCTGGTCGACGACCGATACGCGACGATCGAGGATGGCGAACTCAAACTCGACCTCAGCGTGTACGATCACGCGACGACGACCATCTTCGAAGTGTTTTCCATCTCGGTGGGTCCGGACGCTGAGGAAATCGAACAGGTCTGGATCGACCACGACGTCGACGGCGTCTCTTTCTACAGCGACGGCACCGAGATCACGCCGAATTCGAGACTCGAGCCATCACCCGGGGAAACAGCCACGGTGGGTCTTACGATCGACACGAACGTCGCCCACGAGGGAACAGAGACGTTCACGATCGTCGTCGGCTACGAGGACGATACCGCCGGCGAGGACGAAGACGACGAGGCGGGTGCGCCCGGCGGTGGCGGCGGGGTCGGTGTCCCGGTCGGCGACGATCCCGGTGAAACGGACGCCGATCAGCCGGTCGCAGAAATCGAACAGACCGACCTCGAGGCGTCGCCGACGACGCTCGAGCCGGGGGAGACGGTGACCGTGAACGCGACCTACGAGAACGTCGGCAACGAATCGGGCGAGCACACGGCCGAGTTCGTGGCCGACGGGACACTCGTCGCGACGGAATCGCTCGAGCTCGCTCCGGGTGAGGCCGAAACGGTCACCTTCGAGTGGACGCCCGACGAGCCGGGAACCTACGAACTCGCGGTCGACGACGTTCCGGCCGGATCGATCGAGGTTCAGGAGCCGTCGCCGCTTTCGATCGAGAACCGAGAACTTCCGACGTCCGTGACGGCGGCGCTCGTCCCACCGATCGCGATCGGACTCTCGCTCGCGATGGTTCGAATGAGACGCCGATGGCAGTGACCGACCCCGTCGGGGGACGACGGTCCGTGAGCGAATCGAACCGATCGAGAGCGTTCCTTCTCCAGGCTTTATGTGGCTGTACTTTCATCGACTACCCACGATACGGCATACGACCATGACGGCGTTCCAGGGGTGGCGATGATGGCTCGAACGGTCCTCGAGCGCGGGGTAACGGTCGTGATCGCACTGGTCGTCGTTGCCCTCCTCGTCGGGCAGTTGCTGGGACAGCCGATCCTGCTCGGCTACGTCGCGACCGGAAGTATGGAGCCGACGATGTCCCCCGGCGACGGGTTCGTCGCGATCCCGAGCGCACTCTCCGGCGACGTCGACGAAGGGGATGTCGTCGTCTACGACGCGAGGGAACTCCACGACGGCGGGCTGACGACCCACCGCGTCGTCGAGGTGACCGACGACGGCTACGTAACCGCCGGCGACGCGAACCCGTTTACCGACCAGGACGGCCCTGAACCGCTGGTTTCGGACGGACAGATCGTCGCGACGGCCTGGCAGCCGGGCGGCGAGGTCGTCACGATTCCCCACCTCGGGACGGTCGTCATGGGCATCCAGGCGATCGCGACGACGACCATCGACGCCGTCTCCGGCGTGTTCGGCCTGACGACGGCCGCCGACTCCGACGGCGTCGGCGCGTTGCTGGTCGGCGTCGGCGTCGCGTTGCTCGGCTTTGGCTTCCTGCTTGAGGGGTTCGGCCCCAGCCGCCGGGAGACGTCCAGACGCCGCAAGCGCGAGAACGTGATCGGGTTCTGGGTCGCCGTCGGCCTCGTGTTGCTCGTTCTCACGACGTTTGCGACCGCGGCGATGGTGATCCCGACCGGAACGACCGAGTACGGAATCGTAAGCACCGAGTCGCCGACCGACGATCCGCAGGTGATCGCACCCGGCGAGACGAGCGATCTCACGCGGACGTCCGACAACGCGGGGTACGTCCCGGTCGTCACCGTCTACGAAGCCGAGAGCGCCGGCGTCGACATCGACCCCGGCTGGCAGACGGTCGGCGTCCGCTCGAGCGCGGAGACGACGGTCTCACTCACCGCGCCGGAGTCGAGCGGCGAGTACACCCGACACGTGGGTGAGTATCGATACCTCGCCGTTCTCCCGCCGTCGATACTCGTGTTCCTCCACGGCGTCCATCCGCTTCTCGCGATCGCGGCCGTCAACGGCGTCGTGGTCGGAGCCGCCGTCGTCGTGATGATCGCGCTGTTCGGCACCGGCGATTTCCGTCTGCGAAACGCTGGCGCTGACGTCCCGTTGAGGGCCAGACTCGAACGAAAGCTCCGCAAGTGGCGGTGAGAGAGATTCCGAACCAGTATCGTTATACTGTTCGATTCCTTGCACCAACACATACATCGTTTCGCCGACCTGTCGATTTCGAGATCCGACCTGCGACCTGACTCGGGGAGTCGGCGATCCTGGGGGTGGTAGCTGTGATCGATAATCCGCGTTTCGACCTGTTGCTCGCCAAACACGGGCGGTCGGTAGCGATCGCACTCGTCGTGATTGGGATCGTCGCGTTCGTCGCCACGGGGTGGGTCGTCGCCAACCCGGAGACCCAGACTGTCTCTCAGGTCGCCGAGGAGGAGGCCGTAACCGACGTCCAAACGAGTTCCTCCGTCGTCGACGGCGGCAGCCTCTGGGAGGAGGGTGACGAACTCGCTGACAACCCCGTGTACGTGATGAACGCCTCGCCGGAACTGAGGATCACTCCCGAGACGAGACTGGCGAACCGAACTGCCAACACACCGATCGACGACGCTGAAGTCACGCACCGACTGTTCTTCGAGTTCGAGGCGAGTCGCAACGACGAGGCGTTCTGGAACGAAACTCGCGAGGAGCTCCACGCCTCGCCCGACGTCGAGGATGGGATCGCGAGGTCGCAGACGACGATCGACGTCGAGTCCTATCTCGAGCGTCAACAGGCTCTCGAAGAGGAGATCGGAACCGTCGGATCGATCACGCTTCGAGTGATCCTCGTGGCGGAGTACGATACCGACACCCTGGCTGGCACGCATACGGACTCGACGACGCTCGTGCTCACCGACGAGGCCTACTGGCTCGAGGAGTCGATTTCGGACGACGACTCGGCGACGCACACGATCGGGACCCAGGAGGTTTCGGAGCCGCGGAGCCCAGCACTCATCGCCGCGCTCTCGCTGCTCGGAACGCTCTCACTCGTCGGCTGTGTCCTCGTGGTTCGGCGCACGCCGGTCGACGTCGAGGCCGCCAGACGCGCGGTCCACGAACGCCGATACGCCGAGTGGATCTCGCGTGGTTCGATCCCGATGTGGGTCGGCGATCACCACATCGGACTCGACAGCCTCGAGGACGTCGTCGACGTGGCGATCGACACGAACCAGCGCGTCGTCCACGACCGACAGCGGGGACTGTTCGCGGTCGTCAACGGATCGGTCGTTTACTACTACAGCGAACGAGGGGTGTGGGAACAGACGACCTGGCCGGCAATGAATCTGGCCGCTGATAAATCGGCGGTCGTTCCGGATCAGGTCCCACCCGTGAGCGAGCTCTCGGAGTTCGACGGCAGCGACGAGTTCGGTGGCGGTGACGAGCCTAATTTCGACGACGAAGACGTCTGGGAACAGCTGTAGGTGCCTCTTCGGTGGCGGTCGTTCGATCGCGCTTTCGCATTCGAGAGCCAAACAATCTCCCAGGTTTTGACTGACTGGTCAACCAATCGAATACCCACTCGAGAATCCCTCTGGTGGATACTTACTACGAGATACGTATCGAATAAACACCATTCCGGAGATTAGTGAGGCTCAACTTTTATACTGCTGGGGGCTTTTCGATTCGTAATATGGGAGAGACCGACGGGGAGGAAATCGAAGACTTGCCACCGAGCGCGAAACTCGTCTTCAAGGTTCTCGAGTACGACGGCCCGCTAACCCAGAAACAGATCGTCGAGGAGTCGATGCTTTCGGCTCGGACGGTCCGATACGCCCTCGAGCGCCTCGAAGAGATCGGGATTGTCGACGAGGATATCTACTTTGCCGACGCCAGACAGAGTCTCTATCGGCTCCAGGAACCGGTCGCAGCGGACGGAAGCGGCGTCGAGGAGTGTGCGAAAAAGGACGCCTGCTGTGCGGAGTAACTGACCGACCGATTCGATACTGGAGGGCGGCCAGTTCGTCGAGTCGAGAGACAACCGGGAACGGCAGGATTATTTCGCCACAGTGACCGTCTCCACCTATGGAGAAAGATCGGTTACCGCGTTGGGGGTGGATGTTGGTCGCACTGTTTTCGGTGACGATCCTCGCAAACATGCTCAACGTTGTCGTGCTCGGTCCCGCCGGGTTGGCCGAGGAGTACCACGTGGTCACCGTCATCGCGGCGATGGCACTCGTGTTGATATACGTCGGCGTCTGGTACGACGAGGAGCGACAGGAGTACTGGGAGTTTCGAACCGAGCGGATCGTCGGCGACGTGATTTTCGTCGTCGTCGGCGCGATCGTCGGATCGGGGCTCGCGATCGTCTCGATCGGCGAGTTCGGCTTCTCGCGTCTCCTTCAAGACGTCCTCGCGATGGTCTCGGGCTTTGTCGTCGCCTGGGGGCTGTTCTGGTGGCGCAATCCCGAACTGTACCGAAGCGAGGACGACGGACGCTGATAGGGAGTGTCTCGAGTTCAGCGATTTCCCGCCCGTGGATCGACACACGGTATCGGCAGACACGCAGCGACACGGTCGGTTCGCGACGATACTCCCGATGAGTATGTTTCGAGCCGAATCCGACCACGGCCGACTCCTCGACGCAGTCTCGATCGAACCGACCGTTACTCGCCTCAACGCCGACGTATGGGGTCGACTCGAGTCACGGCGTCCGGCGTCGGGACGCCGACTCGCTTGTGGGCTGATTCGACGAATCGGCTCGCGATCGCGTCGGCCGTCTCGCGCTCGAACCCGAGGACACGTGCGGCGTCGGTGACCTCGAGACCGTCGTCTGCAATGCGGGAGAGAAACGGGTCGATGACGTCGTAAGGTGCCCCGAGTTCGTCGGCATCGGTCTGGCCGATCCAGAACCCGGCGGTCGGCTCCTTACTGACGATCCGTTTCGGAATACCGAGACGCTTCGCGAGCCCCCGTACCTCAGTCTTGTAGAGGTCACCGATCGGATAGCTGTCGGCCGCGCCGTCGCCGTGTTTCGTGACGTAGCCGAGCAACAGCTCCGACCGGTTCGCCGTGCCGAGGACGAGCATCGACCGACGGTTCGCCACGTAGTACGTACAGCACATCCGCATCCGGGCGATGACGTTTCCGATCGCGTGGTTTCGTTCGTTCGGTCGATCGGTTTCCCAGACCGACTCGAGTTGCGTCGCGAACGTCTCTTCGAACGCCTCGAGCAGCGGTCGCAACTGGACCTCGTGGAACTCGATGCCCAGGCCGTCGGCGATCGTCCGAGCGTCGTCGACGTGGCCGCGATCAGCCTTGTGACACGGCAATCCCAGCCCGATCACCCGGTCGCTCCCGAGCGCTTCGACCGCAAGCGCCGCAGTGACGGTCGAGTCGATCCCGCCGCTCATCGCGACGACGACGCCCGTCGCGTTCGCCGCTTCGACAGTCGACTGGATATCGGCGACGATCCGAGAACGAACGCGCTCGAGTCTCTTTCCGTCGGTCACGAATCGGCTGCGCCCATCTTCGACACCACGGTAGACGATCGTCTCGCTATCGACACTCATTTTGCCCAATCACTGTGTGTTTCACACACTATACGAACAAATATCTCGTATAAATCGGTTATCCTTAAACAACTAGTAGTCGAAGTGTGAGTCTCAGTCACGTTCTCGATTCTTCCGGATCGGTCACATGCGGACCGGTTTCCACTCGGGTTCGCGTCGCTTACCCTCGCACAACAATCTGCACCAAAAAACCGCTCGTTCGCTTCGCTCACTCCCGGGCGACGATCACGACGGAACGACCGTGATCGGTTCTTTGCGATCGATCGCCGCCTCGAGTTCGTCCGCGATCGCACTGCCACGCGAGACCTGGATCTCGCCGCCACGGCTCACTGTCGCCGTAAAGAGGTACTCGCCGCCGGCCTGAATCTCGACGGTCTCGCCGTGGTTGCCGTCGACGGGAACGACGATATGTCTCGAGGTGATCTCCGGGGTGACCATCTGACCAGCCTGTCCCCCGCTACTCGCACCGCCGTCGGCGGTCGTTCCGCCGCCCCCGCCACCGGAACCGTAGTGGGGGTTCTCGTCGTGGGTTCTGACGTCGATGTCGATTCCGAGTCTGTTCTCGATGTCGGTAATTCGGCCGCCGCCTTTGCCGATGACCGTCGAGATGTCGTCTTCCTCGACGTAGACGACGGCTTTGTCCTGGCTCTTGAGTTTGACGTCGACGTAGCCGCGTGCGACGGAGCGAATCTCGCGTTCGATCTCCTGTTTGGCGATACGATCGACGCCGCTCTCCGCTCCGGGACCGTTCTCCTCGTCGACGAGCGGAACGGTGACGACCTGGCGGTTGAACGTGTAGATCTCGTACTCCGGTTCGCCGGTCTGGAAGTCGGTAACGAGGATAACGGGTCGGGCGAGGTCTTCCTCGGTGAGCCCAGCCGGCACCTTCACCTCTGTCTTGACGTCGTACACCTTCACGATCTCCCCGGCGTCGACGTAGACGACCGTGTCGACGACCTGTGGAATCATCCCCAGTTCGACCCGGCCGATGAGTCGCTGGAGCGCGTCGATCGGACGGGTCGCGTGGACGACACCGATCATGCCGACGCCCGCCAGCCGCATGTCCGCGAAGACCTCGAAGTCGTCGGTCTTGCGAACCTCGTCGTAGATGGTGTAATCCGGCCGAACCATCAACAGCGCGTCCGCGGTCTTGGCCATGTCACCAGCCAGTTCGGTGTACTGGGTGATCTCGGGGCCGACCTGCAGGTCCCGTGGTTTCTCCATCGTCTTGACCGCGTACTCGTGACCGTTGAGGTAGCGTGCGACCGCCTGGGCCAGCGTCGACTTCCCCGCACCCGGCGATCCGGAGATCAGGACGCCACGCTGGCGCTCGAGCAATCGCTCCTTGAGTTCGTCGGCGTGGTCGTACTCCT
The DNA here is from genome assembly GCF_009807105.1 of Natrialba sp. INN-245. NCBI lineage: Archaea > Methanobacteriati > Methanobacteriota > Halobacteria > Halobacteriales > Natrialbaceae > Natrialba > Natrialba sp. INN-245. The sequence continues at coordinate 200,166 of NZ_WUBV01000036.1, forward strand.
CGAGGTCGGTCTGGGCGATCGGTCGGACGGCGGTGATCTCGATCCCGTCGGAAAAGGGCGGTCGGCCGATGGCGATCCGGTAATCTCGGAACTGGACGATCTTCATCCCCGGCTCCGAGAGTTCGATGAACCCGCCGGCGGCCTCCTTTGCGCCGTCGACGACCTCGCGGGCGTACTCGTCCATCGTCTCCTCGTCTATGGGCTCGTCGGCGAGTTCCTCGTAACGCATCTCGCCGAGTTCGCCGCGTTTGGCCATCGGTACCGCGTCAGTCTTGAGGTGGACGCTCATCGTCGTCTCGTCGAAGAACTCCTCGACGGCGAGCGTTCCGACGTCGCGACTCTCCGGGGAGACGTGGCGGACGTCGAGTCCTTTCGCCTCCGCGACTTCGGCTTGGACGATATCGCTCGTCAGAAACGTGGCCTCGAGATCCTCCGCGAGGTCGCGGATGAGCGCGTCAATCTCTCCCTCGGAGGCGTGTCCGCGTTCGATCGCGTCCGGCCGCTCACCGACGTACTCGAGGTCGACAACGCCGTCGTCGGCGAGGTCGGCGAGCCGTTTTAGCTCCTCGAGGCCGTCCCAGCCGGTCTCGATGCCGTCGTTTGCCTGCGCCTCGAGTTCCGCGACGACCGCTTCCGGTACCGAGATCGTCGCTCCCTCGAACTGCCCGTCTTCGATCGTCTCCGAGACGCGGCCATCGATGACCACGCTCGTATCCGGCACGACGTTCATTGTGTCGTCCGTTGGGTACGTACGCGTAAAAGGGTGCGGGAGACGACGTGCAGGCTCACGGACGGGTGTAGGTGATGATCGCTGCTCGACGAGAGTGCGTTCGTCTACCGGTTCTCGGCGTCCGTCGTCGCTTCGAACGACACTCGAGTCGCCCGTTCGCGATACCGTTCGTAGAGGTCCGTACACCACTCCCGAAACGCCGGATCGGTGCTCTCGATACACGCCACGAACGTCCTGTCGTCGTGTACGCCGACGAGTGCGGTCTCGTCGGTCAGCGTCAAGCCGACCTCAAGGGATTCCTCGAGGACGTACAGGGTGAAGATCGGCGCCGGGACGTCGTCGCTCGGTGGCGGCGCCGTCTCGAATGCCGACCTGGAGACGATGACCTCCGTCTCGATCCCGGCTTCGACGTGTTCGCGGTGGATCTCGACGAACAACTCGCTGAACACGGGCATGATCCCGCGGACCGACGCCGTCTCCGTCTCGGTCATCGCGTCCCGGTAGTGGATGATCGGCTCGTGCGGGTCGTTCGGTTCGGCGACCGAAATCGTGGCGTCGGCCAGAAACAACGGATCGAACGAATCGTCGACCGCCGCGAGCGTCCGGACCACTTCTTCGTGATCCTCGAGAACCGACAACCGGTCGAGAAACGTCGTTGCGGCCTTGCAAACGTGTGTGCCGACCGGCGTGAGCTCGTAGCGCCCCTCGCGCTTTCGAACCCAGCCGAGGGTAGAACAACAGTTTACGTGCCGCTGGACGGTTACGCGCGAGACCGACAACTCGTCCGTGAGTCCTTTCGTGTCGGCGGGCTCCGATCGGAGCGCTCGAAGCAGTTCGAGGCGGTGTGGCGAGGAGAACAGCTGTTTCCCCCTGTCGTAACCCATTACCCCCTTCTGGCGTTCACAGTCTATTAGTCCTTCTGGGCCCGCTGTATCGGCTACCCGTCCGAACGCCGGCTGATCGAGAGCTGTCGTGGCTCATTTCGCCGATTGGGAACGGTATGACAGTCCACAAACACTGTTCGTTCTCCGCCTCTTCGTTCACATGCTGAACGAACATTCACACGGTAAGGTAAGGTCAGTACGTGACGATTGGTTTCGTGCACCACGACAGTCGCTACCCAACGACTCGAGTGTGCGTGCCCAATCGATCGAGTTCGGACGGACGTCGATTGTCGTGTGCCTCTGACACAGACGAACCCGGTAGGGCGTTCGAAGCTGCCCGAACCGAACGCCTCATCCGCGTCTCGAACTCGCAAGAGACGGCTCTCGTTCTGGCGGCGGATCCAGACGGCGTTCCCAGTAAGCGGGAAGAAGCGATTCTTCGAAGACCTCGCTCGAGTACGTTTCGTTCATGAATCCGGAACGGTCGTTTGGGAACGGGAGGTTGAACCGCTTCGTCGACGTCGACGAACTCGTCGCGTCCATCGGTCTCGACGAGGAGGAGATCGCCTGGCGAAAGGAGTTCGTCGGGTTCGACGAGGCCGACGAGCGACGGCTGGCCGATCTCGAGTCACTGCTCGACGCGAACGCGGATCAAATCGCCGACGAGTTCTACGAGAACCTCCTCGAACACGAGGAAGCCCACGCAATCGTCGACCGCTCACCCAAAGGGGTGGAGGCGCTAAAACGGACCCAGAGCGCGTACCTCGTTTCGCTCGCGACCGGGACGTACGACCAGGCGTATTTCAAGAACCGGGCCAGAATCGGGAAGCTCCACGAACTACTCGATATGCCGCTGAAACAGTACTTGGGGCAGTACGGCGTCTACTACGAGTTGCTGTTGACGCGGCTCAGCGAACGCGTCCAGCGACAGGTCGTCGACGCCGCCGAAGAGTGGGCACACGAGCGTGAGGAAGCCGAATCGGAGTCGACTCGAGCGATCGACGGCCTGATCGACGCGTTCGGATTCGGTGATGGAGGCGAGGGTCGGCCTTCCGAGGACGAACTCGCCCTGGAGAGGTCGTTCGAGGAGGCGATCAGGGCTGCTATCGACGACGGCATGATGGACGTCCTCGCGCTGTTGCGAATCATTAACCTCGACCTCCAGATCGCAGTCGACACGTACGTCGACTCCTACGCCAGGGATCTCGAGCGGGCGACCGAGCGCCGTCGCCAGCTGGCGTACGAGGTCGAATCGGACGTTCAGGCACCGATCGAGGAGCTGTACGACGCGAGCGAACTCGTCGCCAACCGGGCCGAATCGATCAGCGGTCACGCGGCGAACCAGGCGTCGGCCGTCAACCGGGTTTCGGGGGAACTCGAAGAGCAGAGTGCGGCCGTCGAGGAGATCGCGAGCACTGCCGACGAGGTACGCTCGGAGAGTGCCCGAACCGAGCGGCTGGCCGCGGCAGGCGTCGAGTCGGCCGACGATGCACTCGACGACCTCGAGGCGATCGACGAGGCGGCCGAGCAAACCGAGACGGCCGTCGAACGCCTCGAAGAACGGATCGACGAAATCGACGAGGTCGTCTCCCGACTCGAGAGTCTCTCCGAACGAACGGGGCTGTTAGCGACGAACGCGAAGATCGAGTCGACCCGGTCGGACGCCGGCGACGCCACGATGGGTGTGATCGCCGACGAAGTTCGAACGTTCGCCGAACGAACGAAACAGGATCTGACCTCGATCCAGGAGGCCGTCGAAGGCGTCCGTGCGGACGCCGTCGCGACGATCGAGGCGACGGAGGAGACTGTCGATCGGGTCGATGACGGAACGGACAGCGTTCGTCAGACGGTCGACTCGCTCGAGGCGATCCACGAATCGGCGCAGTCGACGGCGGCTGGGATGGAAGACGTCGCGACCGCGACCGACCAGCAAGCACGGAGCCTCGAGGTGACCGCGGAGACGGTCGGGGACGTCTCGACGGCCGCAGATCGGATCGCCGATGCGACCGAGTCACTGGCCGCCGCGAGCCAGGAACAGACGGCGAGCCTCCGAGACGTCGGCGACACCGTCGGTAGGCTCACCGACGATCCGGAGCCAGAGCCGCCGGTGTACGAACGGATCGAGTAGCGCCGTTACTCGACGGTCCGCTCGAGTTCGACGACGGTGACGTCCTCGAACGTCGCCTCACACGGCTGTCCGGAGACGACGCTACAGACGACCAGCCCGACGTGGATCGGTGTCGTCTGCTCGATCCGACGTTGATCGATCGCTGTCCACTCCTGGCCGTCCTGGGAGACGAAACACGTCACGTACCCGTCCAGAAGGTCGACGCGGAACCACTCCGATCGAGATTCCTCTCTGAGCTGTTGGCTCGTTCCGTCCTCACCACGCTGGGTACGCCAGAGGACTTCGGTCCCGAATCCGGGCGTCGCCCCGACGAATCCGTACGTCGAGGCGTCCTCGAGTTCGTCACGGATCATGAACCCGGCCTTGCTGAACGCGTCGACCTCCTCGATGTCGGTGACGCGGCCACGGATACTGACGGGGCCGTCGACGGGCGTATGGACGAAGTAGAAGTCGTTCCAGTGACGCCAGATATTGGTGCCGTCGGCGCTGACTGGCCACCGATCGGTTATCGGGTCGTACTCCGCTTTGCCCTCGGTCTGGAGCGTCCCAACCTCGATCTCGTCAGTGAGCTCGAGCGCCCTGTCAGCGTGGACGTCCGACCGATCGTCTGCGATGGGCTCGAGCACCATCGGACAGTTCGTGATCTCGAAGCGAGCACCGCCTTCGGGGCTCTCGCCGATCTCCAGGCTCCAGCCGCGTTGGACGCAGACGTCCGAGACGATGCTCAGGCCCATTCCGCTACCGTCCGATTCGGTGGTGTACCCCGCCTGAAGAACCGACTCTCGCTCGGATTCCGGAATTCCAGGGCCAGTATCTTCGACGTAGAATCCGTCCTCGAGCGGACCGACGCGGACGGTCACGTCCGACTCGCCGTGGTCGATCGCGTTTTTGAACAGGTTCTCGAAAACCGGCCGAACCGTCTCTTTGGCGGTGTAGACGCTTGCAGCGGGCGGCAACTCGTTCTCGAGGGTCGCATCGCGCGTGTAGAGGACGTTCCACACCGAGTCGGCAATTTCGACGAGTTCGTTCGCCCCCCGCTCGGGGGCGCTCGACAGGTCTTTTGCGATCGACTCGAGGTCGGTAACGATCTCTTCGATCCGCTCGAGTGACTCTTGTACGGCGTCGAAGGATTCGTCGGCCCCACTCGTTCGGGCGAGCTGAAGGTGTCCCATCGCCACCTGTAGCGGGTTCTTGAGGTCGTGTCTGACGTTCGTCGAGAACTTCTCGAACTGATCGCGGAGGATCTCGAGTTCCAGCTCCGTCCGTTTGAACTCGGTGATGTCGACAGTCATGCCGACCAAGCCCTTCGTGGTCCCGTCGTCGCCGATCCACGGAACCTTCGTCGTGCGCATCGCGTAGGCCGTTTTGCCGTCGCCGTACTGTTCGTCTCGGTCGTAGATCGGTTCGCCGGTCTCGACGACGCGAACGTCGTCCTCGTACGTCTTTCGGGCCATCTCCGGGTTGGCGTCACCGTAGATTTCGACGTCGGTTTTCCCGATCGCGTCGGCGGGATCGACGTTATCGGGGACCGACGCGACGCGGACGTATCGACCCTCCCGGTCTTTGACGTAGACGTTCGTCTCGATCTCCTCGAGCAGCGTGGTAAAAATCTCGCTCTCTTCGGCGGCTTCCCGTCGCCGGGAGTACGTATCGATCACGTCGTCGACGGCCCGGCGAACCGTTTCGGCAGAATCTGACCGCGTGTAGTATCCACTCGCACCGGCGTTGAGCGCCTGTCGAGCGATGCCGTGGCCCTCCTCGTGTTCGTCGACGTAGAAGACGACGGGGAGATCTGCCTCGAGTTGTTCGACCCGGCGACAGAGGTCGATCCCCGTCGTGTCCGACAGCGACCGGTCGGTGACGACGCAGCCGATATCCTCGCGCTCGTCGATCGTCTCGAGTGCGCTCGCACCCGTCTCCTCGAGGAGAACCTCCGTGGCGGCCCCGTCGAGGAGCATCTCGCGGAGGGCTGGCTCTCGGACCGATTCGCCGACGCCGACGACGACGGTCGGTTCGCCGAGCAACCGACTCACCGATCTGACACCTCGACTCGAGGGCGTGCGTGGCGTTCGGTCATCGTCTCGCGTCGTCGCCAGTTGCCGACCGCAAAGCGTGGCTCTCGTGACTCGACGACGTCACGGGACTGTCGTGTGACGTTTCCATCCGTACGAATACTCTCTCGTGTTCAGTGCCATTATCTTAGTGGCCTCGAAACCCGACTCACTCTCGAACGATTACACACTACCCGAACAGGTGTGCCACGATCTCGAGGCGCTCGAAGGAGCGCTCGAGGCCCTCGAACGAACCGGGAGCGAGTTGACAACCCGCTCTCACTGTCGACAGTGTCGGGATATCGGGACGGATCTCACTGTCGACAGTATCAGGGATATCGGGACGAATGGACGACTATGAGCAACCCAGTCGCCGAGTTGACCCGCGAACTGGTCGCCGTGCCGAGCCACGACGACGAGACGGCCGCCGGTGACGCCATCGAGCGCTGGCTCCGCGAGGAGACGACCGCCCGCGTAACTCGAGACGCCGTCGGAAACGTCCTCGCGCGCAAGCGGGCGGACGGATCCCCTCGAGACGAATCGGACGGCCGCCGATCGCTCGCGTTCGTCGGTCACCACGACGTCGTGCCGCCCGCCGACTCACAGATTCGAGACGCCCCCGAGCCAGGCGAGTACGTCGTCGAGGAGCGCGATGGGCGGATCTACGGGCGCGGCGCGGCGGATATGAAAGGTGCCGTCGCGGCCGCAATGGTCGCCTTCCGGGACGCGACGCCGCCCGAGGGAGCGGATCTCGTCTTCGCGAGTCTCGTCGGCGAGGAAGTCGGCGGCGTCGGCGCGCGCCACGCCATCGAGGAGGGGTTCGTCCCCGACCACGCCGTCGTCGGCGAGGGATCGACGAACTACTCGAGCCCCGGCGTCACCGATGTCGTCGTCGCCCATCGCGGTCGACGCGGCGTCACCGTCACCGCCCACGGCGTCGCCTCCCACGCGAGCGAACCAGAAGCGGGCGAAAACGCCATCTACCGCGCGGCCGAGGCCGTCGAGCGCGTTCGCGACCTCGAGTTCCCGTCGGTGGAAGTGGCCGGTGAAACGCTCGCCGGAAGCGTCGCCGTCACCGAGATCGACGGCGGGTCCGCGATCAACGTCGTTCCCGACCGGTGTTCGTTCACCGTCGACGAGCGGACCGTCCCCGGCGAACGGGCCGACCTCGAGATCCTGGCCGACGTTCCCGGCCTCGAGTGGGCCGTCGATCAGGACCTGCCGCCGATGCAGTGCGACGACGACGCGTTCGCCCGGTCGGTCCTCGAGGCGGCTCGCGAGAGCCAATCCGGTAAGCCGGAACTCGTGACGAAACCGCACGCGACGGACGCGGGGTGGCTCTCCCAGGCCGGGACGGAGTGTGTGATCGTCGGCCCCTCCGAACCCGGCGAGGCCCACACGAGAGACGAGAGCGTCTCGATCGCCGTCCTCGAGCGCTGCCGGGAGACCTACCGGACGATCGCGGAGTCGTGGCCGGCCTGATCGCTCGAGCGACGCTGGCAGGAAAGACCGCACTACTCGGGGTCGGACTCACTCGAGTCGTCGGCCGGCTGTTCGCGCTCGACGACCGCCCCGCCACCACACTCTGGGCACGACTCCTGTTCCGTATAGAAGCGCTCGCCGCAGTTCTGGCAGACGTAGGGGGTTCCCTCGTCGGCCGCCTGTTTCGCCTCGTGCGTGAACTTGCCGACCTTTCGCCCGAGATCCTCGAAGAGCCCCATCGTCTCTTCGTTGTCGCTCGAGTCGGAAAATAGTTCGCCGGCCGACCTACGTTCCCGGAACGCCGACTGCGCCGAACCCGGTGAGACCGAGTGCTGCGAGGACCCACAACACGATCAGGACGGTGACCCACGCGATGACGCCGATCATCGCCGCGGCGGTCCAGTCGGCGGGATACCGGACGTTGATGATCACTACGTACGCGACCAACGCGAGTAGCGGTCCCAGGAACGGAATCCAGCCGACGAAGAAACCGACCACTGCCCAGACGAGTGCCCCGATCAGGGCAGTGACGATCGCGTGGTCGAAATCGCCCGCGCCGACGATCACGCGTGCGCCGACGTAGATTCCGAGCGCGCCGAGTACCAGACTGACCGCGAAGACGATCGCCGAAGCGAGGACCATATCGGGAACACGTCGACGCGCTCGAACAGTCTAGGGCTTGCAGTTCCAGACGACGGGGACTCTCTACGAGTCTACCACCAGTTCGTCGGTGAATGAGGCGGGCACCGTGACCCCCGGTTCCGGAACCACGACGTTGATAGCGCCCGCCGTGCTAGGCCCGAAAAATGGCAAGCGAACAGTCATCGACCGAGACGGAGGCGTCCGACGTGTACGACGAGTTCGAGACCCGCGTCGAACGCATCTCCAACGTCGGCAACGCCGCCGGTATCCTGCGGTGGGACCAGGAGGTCGTCATGCCCGACGAGGGGACGCCAGCCCGTGCACAGCAGCTCTCCACGCTGTCCTCGATCAGCCACGAACTGCTCACCGACGAGGAAACCGGCCGACTCCTCGAGGAGCTCGAGGCCCGAGACCTCGACGACGAACGGGCCGCCGTCGTCCGCGAGGTTCGCCGTCAGTACGACCGAGAGACCAGCGTCCCGCAGGAACTCGTCGAGGAGATCTCCGAGACCACCGCCAACGCCCACCCCACGTGGAAGCAGGCCAAAGCGGAGGACGACTTCGAGACCTTCGCGCCCGTCCTCGAGAAGCTGGTCGAGCTCAAACGGGAGTACGCCCACCACATCGACCCCGACGCCGACCCCTACGAAGTCCTCTTTTCGGAGTACGAACCCTACATCGAGCTCGAAACTGCCGAAGAAATCCTCGAGCGGCTCCGCGACGAACTCGTCCCGCTGATCGACGCGATCGACGACAGTAGGGAGGCGCGACGCGCCTCGGACAGTCGGACGCAGTCTGACGACTCCGACCTCGAGACCGACGCGTTCGCGGGAACGTTCGACGACGACAATCAGGAGGCACTCGCACGCGACGTACTCGACTCGCTTGGCTACGACTGGGATCGCGGTCGGCTCGACACCGCACCGCACCCGTTTTCCTCGGGGACGCAGTTCGACGCCCGCGTCACGACGCGCTTCGAACCCGAGGATCTGCTCGGCTCGATCACGTCGACGATCCACGAGTTCGGGCACGCGAACTACACGCTCGGGCTCCCGGACGAGGCGTACGGAACGCCACTCGGCGAGGCCCGAGACCTCTCGGTCCACGAATCACAGTCCCGGCTCTGGGAGAACCACGTCGGTCGCTCCCGGCCGTTCTGGGAGCAGTTCTTGCCGGTCGCCCGCGAACGGTTCCCCGAACTCGAGGACGTCACACCCGAGGAGGCGTACGAGTCGGCAAACCAGGTGTACGACGACAACCTCATCCGCGTCGAGGCGGACGAACTCACCTACCACCTCCACATCGTCATCCGGTTCGAGATCGAACGCGGCCTGATCTCGGGCGACCTCGCGGTCGAAGACGTCCCCGAGACGTGGAACGACAAGTACGAGGAGTACCTCGGCGTCCGCCCCGAGACCGACGCCGAGGGCTGTCTCCAGGACATCCACTGGTCTCACGGCTCGTTCGGGTACTTCCCGACGTACTCGCTTGGCTCCGTCCTGGCGGCCCAACTGTACGCCGCCGCCGAAGACGAACTCGGAGAGCAAGACGATCGCATCCGCGACGGCGACTTCGAGGACCTGAACGGCTGGCTCCGCGAGAACGTCCACCGCCACGGGAAACGCTACACGACCCAGGAACTGATCGAACGGGCCACCGGCGAGGAGTTCACCGCCGACTACTTCCTCGAGTACGTCGACGCGAAGTACAGCGCGCTGTACGATCTCGAGTCCTGATCTCTTCCCGTTTCGACCCTCGAGTCTTATTTTCGAGCAGGTCTTAGACGCCTCCGATGATGGTGACGACCCACGCGCTGGTCGGGCTGTTCGTCGCCCTGCCAGTCGCGATTCTCGTTCCCGAACACGGCCCAACGGCCCTCGCCGCTGGCGCCCTGGGAGGTATCGTCCCCGACCTGGACGTCGTCGCGGAGCACCGCCGGACCCTCCACCAGCCGGTGTACGGAGTCGCCGCAGCCGCGGGTGCGCTTGCTGTGGCGGTCGTGGCCCCGACTGCGCTCACGCTCGGCCTGTTCGCGTTCCTGCTCGCCGCGACGCTTCACTGCGTCGGCGACGTCGTCAGCTGTGGGATCGGCGCCAGACCGTGGGATAACCCGCCGTCCGATCGGGCGGTTTACGACCACGTCCGCGAAACGTGGGTTCCCCCGCGGCGGTGGATTCCGTACGACGGATCGCCGGCCGACCTCGGCTTCGCGGCAGTGATCTCTCTGCCCCTCGTGGTGGTTCTGGAGGGGGGCTGGGAACTCCTGATCGTCGGCTTACTCGCCGTCTCGATCGGCTACACCCTCAGCCGAAAGCGCCTCGAGGACGTCGCGACGTGGGGCGCTCGATTGCTCCCGTCCCGGTTCCGGCGGTACGTTCCCGAGCGATACCTCGTCTCCTGATCCTGCCTGCGACTCGATCACCTGGCGTCGACCGCTATCGCGTGGAGCGAAACACCGACGGTGCTGGCGGACCCAAGTGGAGGCGACCATGTCATCCGACCGTCGGCTCCAGGAACAGACGGCGATCGTCACCGGTGCGAGCGCCGGAATCGGGGCGGCGACCGCCCGAAAGCTCGCAGCCGAGGGCGCGAATCTCTCACTCGCGGCACGGAGCGAGCGTCGGCTCTCGACGCTCGCCGAGGAACTCGAGGCGGAGTACGGGATCGACGCACTGGCGGTCCCGACGGACGTCAGGGCGGAGGACGACGTCGACGCGTTGATCGACGAGACCGTCGAGACCTTCGGTGGGCTGGACGTCCTCGTGAACAACGCGGGGCTCTCGCGGGGCAGCGACGTCGCCGCGATGACGACCGAGGAGTACGAGACGATCCAGGAGACGAACGTCGACGGCGTCTTCTACGCGACGCGGGCGGCGATCCCCTACGTCAGCGAGCGCGAGGGTCACCTGATCTTCGTCGGGAGCTTCGCAGGGCAGTATCCGCGCTCGTTCAACCCGGTTTACGCCGCCTCGAAGTGGTGGGTACGAGGATTTGCGAAGAGCGTCGCGGCCCAGGTCGGCGACGAGGGGGTCGGCGTCACCGTCGTCAACCCCGCCGAGGTTCGCTCGGAGTTCGAGACGACCGACGGCTCGACGTTCGCGGAGGCCTTCGAGGAGGGTGAGGCGAGCGAACCCGAAGAGGTCGCCGACGCCATCGCCTTCGCTGCCACGCGCGAGGGCTCGAGCGTGAGCGAACTCGACGTCAACAGGCGGGACAAGTTCGCGGACAACTTCTGATCGCCGATGGACCGGTCGAACGCGTTTCGACGGGAGCTACTTTCGCTCGGGAGCGGTGGGCTCGTGACGATCGCCGGCTGTACCTCCACAACGCGCGACCGCGACGCGACCGACGACGGGACGGAGACTGGCGACGACGAATCCGCGACCGACGATCCACTCGACTCGCTCGAGGGGCTGTCGAAATCGCGACTCGAGCGCTGCGAGGAGGCGTACGTGGCGGACCACTACGAGGCCGAGGACGGAACGGCCGGCCTGGTGACGCTCGAGGTCGGAAAATCGAGTTAGTCCGACGACTGGGTGACGGACCGGCATAAGGGGGATGGTCCTGCCGGCAGTACCGTTAGGCCGGGAGCACCGCTGGACTCGAGCATGCGAGTTTCGATTCCGGGCGTTCCGGGCGTCTACTACGACACCGATTCGGGAACCACGGCGATTGCCGTCGTCACGACCGCCGCTGGTCGGTACGCACCGAAACCGAAGGGGTACGCCATCCAACTACTGCCGTACCTCTGGTCGTTCGACGTCGACTTGCACGAAGTGCCGAACGACCACCCCATCCAGTTCCTTCACCCCGAAGGCGCACACAGTCTCGGCACCCTCTCGAGCGGGCAGGGACCGCGGCGGGCCGGCGACGACCTCGAGTCCGTACTCCGATTCGTCTGGTCTGTCAACCGCGAGGTCGAGTCGGCGACGAATCGTCTGGTCGGCCGTTCGCCGGACCACGACGGCGTCGTCATCGAGATCCAGGAAGGAAGCGTCGGCGGCAGCGATGGGGGATGCGACGCGGACGAGTTCGACAAAGGCGACGGACTGTAGCGGCGGGCACGACCGATTCGCCCGAACGCTCGGTCACCGTCGATGCAGTCGGATCCGAACGTCCTCCGCTGGGCCGAACGTCGTCGTTGGCGAGATCTTCGGATCTGGGTCGCTCAGCAGTTCCAGATCGAACCGCCGAAGTAGGGTTGCGACGATCAGCGTCATCTCGAGGGTCGCAAACCGCATGCCGATGCAGTGGCGGGGTCCCCCGCCAAACGGGAAGTAGGCGTACTCCGGGCGGTCGTCTTCGGCCTCGTCGGTCCAGCGCTCCGGCCTGAACTCCTCGGGTGCGTCGTAGAAGCGCTCGTCGCGGTGAATGCGAAACTGGGGCAGGGTGAGAATCGTCCCCTCGGGGATCCGGTAGCCGCCGATCACGACGTCCTCGAGTGCCCGTCGGAACAACATGTAGACCGGCGGGTAGCGCCGCATCGCTTCCGTGATCACCGCGTCGATGTACTCGAGATCCCGGACGTGCTCGGCGCTCGGCCGATCGTCACCGACGACCGACTCGAGTTCGGCACGGAGTTCGTCGACGACGTCGTCGTGCTGGGCGAGGAGCAAGAACGTGTACGTGAGCGCGACCGAACTCGTCTCGTGGCCGGCGAAGAGGAGCGTGACGAGATTGTCGCGGATCTCCGCCTCCGAGAGCGCGCCTCCTTCCGATCCGCCGGCGCGGACGAGAACCGAGAGCAGGTCGTCGCCGTCGGATCCCGTCGCTCGCCGCTGGCCGATCAGTTCGTCGACCCGTCGTCTGTACTCGTCCATCGTTCGCTCGAAGCGCCGGTCGGCCAGCGACGGGACCCACTCGGGGAGAAACGTCGACAGTCGCCGTGCGTCGGCACGCTCGTTGATCGCTCGCGCGGCCCGGACGACCGCCTCGTCGTCCGACGTCGGATCGACCTCGAGATCGAACAACGCTTCGGCCAGTATTCGGAGCGTGAGTCGGGAAAACTCCCGGTTCGCCGCGATCACCTCGCCGTCGTCCCAGCGGTTCGCCGCCCGGTCGGCGTACGTCGCCATCGTCTCTGCGTACGACTGTACCCGATCGGTGGTGAAGACGGGTTGCATCACGCCACGTTGGCGTCGCCACTGCTCGCCGTCGCTCATCACGAGCCCCTCCGCACCGATGTCGAGGCCGAGGTCGGCGAAGAGGTAGCGCTCGAACCGTTCGTGTTCGGACACCAGCACGCGCTCGACGTGGTCGGGGTGTAACAGCGCGGTGAACGTGTTCCCCACGATGCTGTATCGGACGACGTCCCCGTGTGCCGAAACGACGTCGTAGAAGCCGAACGGATCGTTGACGACCTGGAACGCGTTCCCGACGATTGGGTAGCCGGCGGGAGCCGGCGCAAGCGGATACTCCTCGATCGGACGATCACTCTCGTTTCCGTCGCCCGCGTCGATCCCCTGACCGGTTCCGTCGGTGGCCGACGATCCTGATGCCATACTCAGTGAGACGAGCCCTCGGCGGATCCGGATTACCTCGAACATCCTAGGGTATTTTTATACTCGAGGTCGAATGTCCACCGATGAGGTACCTCGACGTCCGGATTCGCCAGCCCGACTGGATGCTCCACCCGATGCAGGAGTTCATCCGATACGACGACGCCGTCCGGTACGAGGAGCTACTCACGTGGAACATTCAGGAGGGGGCGGGTCTCGAGTACGAACTGTTCTACGTCGAGGGCGACCTCGAACGCTACCGGGAGGTGATCAAGGGCGTCGAGTCGATCCGTGACTACCGGATCGCGCCGATCGACGAGGAATCGTTCCACGTCTGGGCGTGCCAGGAAACCCGACCCGAGGACCGATCGTGGCGCACGGCGTTTGCCGACCGGAACCTACTCGTCGTTCCGCCGGTTCGGTTCGACGACGACGCCGCCATGGGCATGACGCTCGTGGGGGAGGGTGAGGACCTGCAGGCGGTGCTCGAGGAGCTACCCGCTGACGTCGAAACGACGGTCGAGGAGATCGGCACGTACGATCGCCGCGGGGGGACAGTCGCTGGGACTCTCACCGACCGCCAGCTCGAGGCGGCGAGTACGGCGCTCCAGCTGGGTTACTACGACGTGCCGCGAACCGCGACGCTCGCCGACGTCGCGGCCGAACTCGGCTGTGCCGAGAGCTCCGCGTCCGTGGCGCTCAGACGGGCACAGCGAGCGGTTTTCTCGTGGGTGCTCGAGCGCTACGGCGGCGCAGTTGGAACGTCGACGAGGAGCGACGGTCCGGCCGACTCCTGACTGACCGCACTCGTAGACGAGACGACGATCGATCGTGGCTCGAGCCGGCCGTTTTTGTCCTCGGGGTGCCTACGCCAACTCATGCGTATCGTCACCATGCTCCCCTCGGCGACGGAGATCGTCGTCGCGCTCGGGATCGATCCGGTTGGCGTCTCCCACGAGTGTGACTTCCCGCCGCGGATCGAGTCGAACCCGTCGGTCACTCGCTCACGAATCGACGCCGACGCCTCGAGCGAGGAGATCGACCGCCAGGTGCTCGAGGTCGGCGAAGACGGAGTCTACGAGGTCGACCTCGAGACGCTCGAGGAACTCGAGCCGGAGCTGATCGTCACGCAGGGGATGTGTGACGTCTGTGCGGTCGACGAGGCCGTCGTCGCCGACGCCGTCGACGAGATCGCGGCCGATCCCGAGGTGCTGACGACCGATCCCCACAGCGTCGGCGACGTACTCGCGGACGTCGAACGGATCGGGCGGGCAGCCGGACGCGAGGAACGCGCTCGCGAGGTCCGTGCCGGCCTCGAGGAGCGGATCGACCGCATCCGAAAACGAGTCGCGGGTCGCGGTTCCGAGGGAGCGGGAATCGACGACCGGCCGCGGGTCGCCATCTTCGACTGGACGGATCCGGTCATGATCGCCGGTCACTGGACGGCCGAACTCGTCGAGTGGGCCGGCGGCGAGTACGGGCTGGCCGGCGTCGGCGAGGCTTCCCGGCCGCGCGAGTGGGCGGAGATCCGCGAGTACGACCCCGAAATCGTGATCGTCGCCCCCTGCGGGTTCTCCCTCGAGCAGACGGCCGCAAACCGCACCGATCTCACCGACCGCGACGGCTGGGCCGACCTGACGGCCGTCCGCGAGGGACGGGTCTGGGCGATGGACGGCAACCACTACCTCAACCGGCCGGGGCCACGGCTGGTGGAGACGCTCGAGGCGCTCGCGCCGATCGTCCGGCCGGAAACGTTCGACCCGTCGATCGCGCCGTCGTCGGGCGAGTACGGGGAGTTGGTGTGTCCGTTCGACGAACTCGGTCGACGAGGCCCGCTCGAGGGACGCGACGGCGACGCTCGGGCCGAGCCGTGAGTCCGAATCGCGATCCAGACGAGTCCGGCGCGAGCCCGATCGACCGGGAGCGTCACCGCTCGCCCGACGAACCCGCCGACGCCGCCGTTTCTGGCCCCGTACTCGTCGTTCCCGACGCCGTTCGTGACGCCATCCTCGAGCGCGCCCGTGCCGGGCGACCTCACGAGGTCTGTGGCGTTCTCGGCGGACCGTTCGATCCCGACGGGCGAAGCCGCGTTCGATCGCAGTACCCCGCCGAGAACGTCGCCGACCGACCTCGAATGCGATACCGAATCGACCCCGAGGAGCAATTCCAGATCTTCGAACAACTCGAGGAGCGGGGGGAAGAGATCATCGGCTTCTACCACTCTCACCCGCGTGGACCGGCGGAACCGAGTGAGACCGATGTCTCGGAGGCAACCTGGCCGGAGCGGTCCTACCTGATCGTCTCGCTAGAACCCCTCGAGATCGGGTCCTGGCGCTGGCGGCCGGTCGACGCCGGAAACGACGCGAGCTCCGAGCCCAGGGGGCGATTCGAACGCGAGCGACTCCTCCTCGAGTAAATATCCGTCCCTCGTCCTCCGTTTGCCCGTACAAATCGAGTGATACGGCCCCGACCCTTGGAGGAATCAATAGTTAAGGGGTGTGGAATGCAGTATGTGGTATGGACGTCATCCACGCCGCAATCTGGGTATCGGATCTCGACGACGCCCGCGCGTTCTTCGTCGACGCACTCGACCTCGAGGAGAACTGGTCGTTCACGCTCGACGGTATCGAAAACGTCTACGTCGGCGGCGATCACGGTGAGATTCAGCTTCGGTACGATCCCGACCGGGAGGATCCGGATCCGGACCGGACGGAACTGGACCACCTTGCAGTCTCGGTCGAGGACGTCGACGCGACGACCGAACGCGTCGTCGAGGAAACCGGCTGCGACGTCGTCGACGGACCGCTGACGGTCGACGACGCCGACGCCCGCGTCTCGTTTCTCGAAGGTCCGGACGGCTACGTCGTCGAACTGGTCGAACCGCTCGAGTAACTGCGATGACCCCGCAGATACACCGGAAAATCGCTCATAAGGGGTGTCGGAGGCGCCATCGTGTTCCTGCGACGAATCGGGGGACGGTCACGAGAGATCGGTCACAGCTATCCCAGTACCGATCTCCGGCCGGGAGATGGCCGTCGAACGCAACTCGTGTTGATCGACGGCGAACTGGATTCTGTCCCCCGTACGACGGTTCCACTCGTGATCGACCGAGATAGGGCTGACAGTGGCTTTTTCCCATCGCTCGCCGAACAGTCCGGCATGACGTTCGCTACGATGCTCCGCGACCGCGAGTCACTCGTCGGTACCTGGGTCGCACTGAACGATCCGGCAGTCGCCGAGATCAGCGCCAGCCTCGAGTTCGACGCTGTCGTAATCGACGGCGAGCACTCGGTCAACTCGATCGAGACGATCACCGAGATGGCCCGCGCAGTGGACGCCGCCGATGCCGGCGGCGACAGCGACCCCGGGACGATCGTCCGCCTCTCGACGAACGATGCGACGGAGATCAAGCGCGTCCTCGATGCCGGCGTAGACGGTGTGATGGCTCCGATGATAGACGACCCCCAGGACGCGCAGGCGTTCGTCGAGGCCACCCGCTACCCACACGAGGGCGTCCGTGGCGTCGGCTACGGCCGCGCCACCGAGTACGGGGAGGCCTTCCCCGAGTATGTCGACCGGGCGAACGACGAGATCGTCACGATCGCCCAGATCGAAACCGAAGCCGGCCTCGAGAACGTCGAGGAGATCGCCGCCGTCGACGGCCTCGACGGCCTGTTCGTCGGGCCGGCCGACCTTTCGGCCGCGCTCGGGATCTTCGGTGAGACCGAAAGCGACGAGTTTCTCGCAGCCGTCGACCGCACTCTCGAGGCAGGCCACGCGGTCGACAAACCGGTCTCGATACTCGCGCTCGATGGAGACGAGATCGAACGGTGGGTCGACCACGGTTTCGACATCGTGTTCGCTGGCGTCGACATCGACTACGTGAAGATGGGCGGACGGCGCGCAAAGGCGGCGTTCGAGGATGCCGCCGGGACTCGAGACGAGTAATCCGACGTGTCGGTTCGATACTGGGACGGAGAATCAGCACCACGAGCGATGTACACGCCAGGTCGGCACGAATCCAGACGGCGGCCGCTACAGCCGCTTGCTTACGTACGGCCCGTCCTGGTGATAGCCGAGTTTCTCCCGGTAGTACTCTCGAGCGCCGATACCCGAAATCACACTCAGCTTGTCGTAGCCCGCCTCTGACGCCAGCGTCTCGGCGCGTTCCATCAGCCGACGGCCGTAGCCCTGGTGTTGGTGCTGGCCACTCTCGCTCTCGCCACCGACGGCAACCTCCGTCCCGTAGACGTGAAGTTCGCGGACGAGCGCGGCGTTCTCGAGTTCCGGCCGGACGGGCGAGTTGGGAAATCGGAGCCGGCAGAAGCCGACGAGGAGGTCCGTCTCGAAATCCTCGAACGAGATGAAGTGTTCCGTCCCGCCACAGACTTCGTAGGTCATGACGTCGAGTTCGACGGTTTCGGGTTCCTCGTCGTTCATCCCGGCCTCCCGACAGCGGATGCAATCACAGGAGCCGCCGCGCTCGTCGAGTCGCTGGCGTGCGAGTTGTCGCAGGTTCGACTTCCAGACGCCCGCGTCGATGTGATCGGCGGGGATGTCCCGTTGGACGCGCTGGAGTCTGGTGTATCGGGGGATCATCTCCTTGATCTCCGCGACGAGTTCGGCGGCCTCGTCGTTCGAGAGCGGCTCGTACTCGCCTCTGTGCCACCAGTCGTAGGTCGCGGTGTCGCGGACGACCAGCGTCGGGTAGATCTTCAGGTAATCCGGCCGCCACTGCTCGTTTTCGAAGAGTTCACGGAAATCCTCGAGACACATCTCTTTCGACATGCCGGGCTGGCCCGGCATCATGTGGAAGCCGACCTTGAACGCCGAGTCGCGCAGGCGGCGGTTGGCGTCGATCGAGTCCTGGGTGCCGTGGCCGCGGTGCATTTCTCGATTTATCCGCTCGTAGGTGGTCTGGACCCCTACTTCGACCTTGGTCCCGCCCAGCTCGAGCATTCGGTCGATCTGCTCGGGATCGCACCAGTCGGGTTTCGTCTCGAACGTAGTCCCGATGTTGCGGACGTCGTTCGTCTCGTTTTCGGCGATGACGTCCTCGACGTAGCGCCACTCGTACTCGTCGGGATCCTGGGCGAAGCTGACACCCTCCGCCGGCTCCGGTTGCTTGTCGACGTCGAAATCGTTCATCGCCTCGAGTGCGCGCTTGACGAACCACTCCTGGTAGTCGTGGCTCCGGGCGGTCATCGTCCCACCCATCAGGATGAGTTCGACCTTGTCGACGGGGTGGCCGATCTCGCGCAGTTGCTCGAGTCGGAGCGTCACCTGCCCGTAGGGGTCGTAATCGTTCTGGACGCCACGGGCCGCGGCGGGTTCCTCGCCCGTGTAGCTCTGGGACGAGGAGAACTCGGAGTCGGGGCCGCCGGGACAGTAGAGACACTTCCCGTGGGGACACCGTTCGGGCGAGGTCATGATCGCGACCGGCGAGACACCCGACGCGGTGCGGACGGGCTTGCGCTGGAGAACCTCCTCGAGTTCCTCGCGGCGCTCGAGGGGTGCGTAATCGAGCACCTCGGAGTTTTTCGGCACCTTCGGTGCGGAGTGCTCCGAGCAGGCCTCGAGTTTGGCTTTCTCGACCTCGTCGCGTTCGATCTCGCCGGCGAGGATGCGCTCGACGAGCGCCTCACAGACCTGCTCGAACGCGTCGGTCTCGGTCGGATCGGGCGTCTCGGTACTCACTACAGGGATTTCGTCGCGCGTCGCGAATAAGCGTGTCGGACTCGCGAACGGAGCTCACCCCGGTCGTGAACTGCTGTCCTCCCCACGGCCGTACTGTTCGCGCGTGATCGTGTACCGGTGGCGGTCGACGATTCGACCGTCCGGCCGAACCGTCGCGTTTCGAATTACGCCGTCGTAGCCGCCACCGAAGCGCTCGACGTAGCCCTCGACTGCGGATCGGGACTTCTCGTTTCCGTCCTCGACTGGAATCGCGACGAGATCCAGATCGAGCCGGTCGAACGCGAGTTCGATCAACGCCGCCGCTCGCTCGCCGGAGTAGCCCCGACCCCAGAACCGCTTTCGCAACCAGATCCCCGGCGTCGCCGTTTGCGTCTCCCGGTCGACGATCAGACAGGCCGCTCCCGCGATCTCGCCGGCACCGTCCTCGCCCTCCCGCGGTCGGATCAGATACTGCGCTCGCGTCCCGTCATCCCACTTCGCCTCGAGGTCCTCGACGACGACCGGGGGGACGTGAATGAGGTCGTGTTCGAGAAACGCCGTCCACCACGACGGGCGCTCGTGGGCGTTCGCCTCCTGGAGGTAAACGTAGAACCGGTCGTCGTCGACAAGGCGGATCTCGTGCTGGACGATTTCGGATCCCTCCGCCAGCGCGTCCACGTAGACGTCCGGATCGCCGTGGACGAAACTGAGCTGGTTGAGAACCATCCCGCGACTCATTCGCCACGTGAGCAGTTCCTCCCGGACGATCGCCTCGCTCGAGGCGAGTGTGCGACTGAGCTCCGACTGGTAGGCCGGACCCGGCTCGACGGTCAGATCGACGAACTGCATCGTACGAACGGGTTGGACGCCCGAAAAGAAATGCGCGCCGATCGTCGACACGCCGGTCTCGCGCCCCCTGGGAAGAGACGAACGGCCCGTCGACGTGCCCAACGCTGGACAAGTGGGACCACGTTTGAGAGCGACTAAGACGGTCTCGAGCGCCCTCGAACGCATGAAGGAGTACACGTATTTGGCTGGTGCGATCGTCACCGAAGTGATCGGCACGTCGGCGCTGAAGCTGTCGAACGGGTTCGAACACGCGGCGTTGGGTGGACTCGCCATCGCTCTCTACGTCGTCTCGTTTTACTTCGTGAGCC
Organism: Natrialba sp. INN-245; assembly: GCF_009807105.1. Lineage (NCBI taxonomy): Archaea > Methanobacteriati > Methanobacteriota > Halobacteria > Halobacteriales > Natrialbaceae > Natrialba > Natrialba sp. INN-245. The sequence continues at coordinate 220,414 of NZ_WUBV01000036.1, forward strand.
AGGCGCTGACGTTCCTTCCTGTCGGACTCGTCTACGCAACGTGGTCCGCGGTCGGGATCGTCGGTCTGGCGGCGATCGGAATCGTCTTCTTCGACGAAACGGTCGACCTCGCCGCAGTCGTTGGATTCGTCCTCGTCATCGCCGGCGTCGTGTTACTCAACGTCTACTCGTCGGCGTACAACCCAGCGTAAGCCGGTCGACCGGAGGTGGCTTCGGATCGAGAGGGGACAGCCGCTCGTCCCGACGACCGCGAGCGCCACCGGTGTGGGTTACGTATCGAACTCGAGATCACGGTCGCGACTCTGCCGGTTCTCCTCGCGGGCCTGGCGACGCCAGTGTTCGACGTCCTCGAGCGTCTCGGTCTCGAGCAGACGCTCGAGTTTGCGCTCGAACTGCTCGTCGGTCAACTCGCCCGCGGCGTACCGATCGCGGAGCGTCTCGAGGGCGTCGGCGTTGTTCGTCGGCCGACGTTCTGGTTCGGTGGCCATTCCCTCGTCGGTCGCGTCGTCCGCCGGTTCCCACTCCGATTGCGCCTCGGCGTCGTCGTCCGACCACTCCCACCATTCCTCACGATCTTCCTCGTCGCCGAACAGCAACGCGACCAGCGGGACGACGACGATGTACCCCACGAGCAAGAACGGAAGCCACCACCACTGGTTGGTAAACAACCCGACGAGCCAGATGCCGGTGACGATCGTCGCGATGATCCCCGTGACGTTCTCACGGAACCGCGTGGCGGGATCCTCGGCCATGTCGGGTCATACGAGCAGTGGGCCGAAAGTTGTTTCCACCAGACAGGCGGTAGAGCGAACGTCGTTTCCGCCGGAGCAGTCGCTTGAGGACGTTGTGGTCGGAGAACTGGGCTGGCGGTGGTCGTGCTTACGCGAGCGTCTCGCCGAGCGCCTCGAGTGCCGCCTCGCGGACGGCATCGCGTTCGCCTGGCAGGTACTCGACGTGACCGTCCGCACCGCCGACGACGCTAACGCCCGCATCCGGGGCGGCGTCGGCGATCGCCTCGCCGAGTTCTCGGACGTCGAGGGAGTCGCCTGCACGCGCGTACAGCTCGTCGTCACCGATTCCGAGCGTCACCGACGTCCCTTCGTCGCGACGGCGGTGAAGCGCATCGAGCAGGAGCGTCGTCGTCGGGAAGTTGTATCGGTGCGTAAAGGCGCCCGTATCGAGGACGGCGACGGTGACGCCGTCGACGTCTTCGATCTCGAGGTTCTCTCGAGCCGTCTCGAGTTCGGTCTCGAGTTTCGCCCGGAACTGCTCGGAGACGTGTGCGGCGAGGTCGCCATCTCGGGGTCGATCCGCGTCCTCGTCGCCGAACAACAGGTCGGCGACCAGTTCGCGCTTGTCCTTGTACGACTGGTAGTAGGCCTCGAGCGCGACGGCTTCGCGGCGTTCGGAGATCGCGGTCTCATCGTAGCCGGCCTCCGTCGCGAGCTCGAGATACGCCTCGGGAGCGTCCACCCAGTAGCTGACAGCTGGGAGATGCTCGACGTCCTCGCGGACGTCCTCGTTGATGTGAGCGGCGACGTTCGCTGCGAGCGCAGTCGAGGTCAGATCGGAGACGTCCGCCCCCGCAAGCGACGGCGCAACTGCGGTCGCGACTGCGTCGACGATCTCCTCGTCCGCTCGGCTGTCGTCGACGACGAGGGACTCGGCGTCGTACAGCGAGAGCAGGTCGTAGCCGTCGACGGATTCGACGGTCGACCCGGCGTCGACGAGCACCACGAGCGGGAGCTGTTCGCCGTGGCGATCCCGCGCCTCGAGCATGGTCGTAACGTCGTCGGTCGCGGCGTCCATCCCGTAGACGCGCCCGTCGAGGGGCCGACGCTCGAAGTAGTGGTACTCGGCGTCCTCTCGCGTGTGTTTCTCGCGGATCAACGGGAGGACGGCCCGTTCGATCGCCGCGCCGGCGACGTAGCCGTCCGCCGTCGCAGCGTGGCGGACGACGATTGGTCGAGCTTCGACGACGGCACGGCGGATCGCGGTTGCAGCATCTCCGACCTCGCTCTCGACGGCGGCGACCGCGTCGTGTTCGGCGAGCAAGCTGATCTCGGCCGGGCGCGCCTCGCGTTCGATCGCGTTCTCGAGCCGGTCGGCGACGGCGTCGGCGTCCTCGCCGTCAAGCACGTCGAGCGTCTCGGTTTCGACCTGCAGGTCGCCGTGGTGGCGTTCGACCTCGCCCTCTAAGGCGACGACGTCGTCGACGTCGACGTCGGGGTAGGCCCTGACGCCGGCTTCCTCGAACGCAGCGCACTCGACGGTGCCCGTCTCGTCTCGCAGCTCGAAGACCGTCGGGCCGCTCGTCTGGCGGACGCCGACGATCTCACCCTCGAGTCTGACGACGGTTCCGACCTGATCGTCGATGGCGTCGATCGTCGTCCGGTTGAGGGCGGGCTCTTCCTCGGGTTCGTCGCTGTCGGCGGCCGAAGTCGACGCGGCCGCCGTCTCGGTCGTGACGGAACCGCTTCCGCCGGCAACGGCCTCCGTCGTGGTCCCCGCGTCGGGGCTCGGCTGCTCGGACGGCTCCTCCTCGGAGACGGCGGCGTCCTCGGCTTCGTCGCCGTCGGTGCCCGGTTCGGTCTCCGAGTCCGATGGAGCGTCGGCTCCGTCCCCGGACTCTTCGGGCCGGAACTCGTTGTCGGCCGTCTCGATTAGCTGCCCGCGGAACTCTCGTTCGCGCTGGCGGATCGACCAGCCGAGGTCGACGTTGCCGTTGTCTCGAACGTCGAGTACCTGGACGAATACCTCGTCGCCGGGCTCCCAGTCGAGGCTCTCGAGTCGTTGATCTAGTTCGCTTCTGTGCAACAGACCGGTGACGTGATCTCCAACGTCGACAAAGACGCCGAAGTCGGCGTAGCCGTCGACGGTCCCCCGATAGTATCGGTTCGGGGTGAGCTGGGAGGCCGCGTTGCCGTGAAATTCGAACACGACATCCTCCTCGTGGCTCTCGCAGATTTCACCGTCAACGGGTATGCCGCAGATGATACAGTTACCCATCTACTCGGATCAAGCAGTTTCGTCCTAAAACTGTTGTCGAAATGCGTCCGATCCGCGTCCGCGCGCGATATCGGGGACGACAATCGTCAGATCACTCGAATACCGGTGACTCCTCCTCGAGTTCGTCGATCTCGTCGACGAGTTTCCTGACGTGGTCGGGAAACAGCGACACCTGTATCTCGTTTCCGTCCTCGTCCTCGAAGACGAGTTTGACGCGCTTGTCGCCGAACTCGCGGGCCTCGGCGTCCTCGACGTCGAACAGCTTGACCGTCGCCGACTTGTTCGTCGGACCAACGTTCTTGATCGATCCCTCGTTCAACTCCACCATGAACTCCTCGAGTGTGAGTGCGAGCATACCCGTCGTAGGAGCGGTGGGTAAAAAACGACACGGCATCGTCGGTGGCGGTCGTCGAGAACGCACCGACGCCGATCGCGTCGCGACCGGACCGCATGCGTGGTGTGTCAGTTCGCCTGCGGCGTGTGGGGGTTCCGATAGCTATCGCATAAATGTTGGTGATCGTACATTGCTCCGTTTCCCCGCCGGCTTCCCCCCTCATCAGTTTTAAGTCGACATCTGAGCAACTGTTGGACTGCTATGGAACTCACCTGGCACGGCCACTCGACGTGGCACGTCACCGTTGACGGAACGGAACTGCTGATCGATCCGTTCTTCGACAACCCGAAGACCGACCTCGAGGCGTCGGACGTCGACGATCCCGACTACGTGCTCCTGACCCACGGCCACGCGGACCACATCGCCCACGCCGGCGAGTTTACCGACGCGACGCTGGTCGCGACGCCGGAACTCGTCTCCTACTGCCAGGAGGAGTTCGGCTTCGAGGACGCCGTCGGCGGGATGGGGATGAACCTGGGGGGCACCGTCGAGTGTGGCGACGCGTACGTCACCATGGTTCGCGCCGACCACACCAACGGGATCATGACCGAGTACGAGGTCGACGCCGGCATGCCGGCCGGCTTCGTGATCTCCGACGCCCACCCGAACGAGGCGGACGCGGAGTCGACCACGCTCTACAACGCCGGGGACACCGCGTTGATGAGCGAGATGCGCGACGTCGTCGGCGACTATCTCGAGCCCGACGCCGCCATCGTTCCCATCGGCGACCACTTCACGATGGGGCCGCGACAGGCCGCCATCGCCGTCGACTGGCTCGACGTCGACCACGCCTTCCCACAACACTACGATACGTTCCCACCGATCGAACAGGACCCCCAGAATTTCGTCGACAACGTCGACGACGCCGAGGTCCACGTCCTCGAGGCGGACGAGTCGTTCGACCTCTCCTGAAGCCGGCGGTTCGTCGCATACGGTTTTCACTCGAGGACGTCGAGACGGCCGACGGGCTCTTGCCGGCGGTCGCCGTCCGACCGGACGTCGAGGTCGTCGACGCGGAGACGGCCGACGCCGAGGTCGACGATCGGGGACTCGTCGTGCTGGCCGCTGAACCCGAGACGCGACCCGACGCCGAACCCCAGCCTCGACCTCGAAACCAAACGTAGAAGTGGTTTTGGTGTGTTATTCTCGGCGTGGAATATACTCGAGATCACTTCGACTCCCTCTACGACGACGGCGACGGCGACCCGTGGGGGTTCTGGGAGAGCGAGTACGAAGCACAGAAGTACGACCGAACGATCGCACCGGTCCGCGACAGGCGCTCGAGCGACGAGATCGGATCGATCCTCGACCTCGGCTGTGGGAACGGCGCCGCGACGGCGACGGTCGCCGACGCGTTCCCCCACGCGGATGTGACCGGCGTCGACGTCTCCGAGCGGGCGCTGGAAACCGCTCGCGAACGGGCACCGGATCCGACCTACCGCCAGGCGGACGTCCTCGAGTTCGTCGCGGAGACCGACCGGACGTTCGACGTCGTCCTCGACATCGAGTGTCTCTGCTATCTCGCCGCGGACCACAGCGTCACTCGTCTGTTGCAGTTCGCGGACGACCTCCGCGACCTCCTCGCCGAGGACGGACTGTTCGTCTCGACGCACGTCCACATGCCCCGGGAAGACCAGCCGATGATCGAACAGGCGCGGACGGCCAGGACCGTTCGTGCCATCCTCGAGACGTCGTTCGAGACGGTCGGCCGCGACCGCTACGTCGAGTGCAAGCGAACGGCGCTCGATCCCGACGAGCCGTCGGAACAGCCCTACGAGGTCTGGGCGATGCGACCCCGTTCGTCGAGTACCCTGACGAATCGAGTCGACCGTAAGTCCCGGTGAAGTCGGCCGGTTCGCGCCGACCGATCGGCGCGGTGAGCCGGGACCAACGTTTACAGTACCGGGTGTGGATGTCTCGAGTGCCATGACGAAAGACGTCACCACCGTATCCGAGGAGGGATTCAGCGCCACGAACGAGGTTCGCGAGTTCGAGACGACGATCGACGCGACCGGCGAGGACGCACCGGACACCCTCGAGACGCTGCTCTCGACGTATGCGACCTGTTACGTCCCCGCGCTTCGCGTCGGCGGCCAACAGCGCGGCGTCGAGGAGATGGGGCGCATCGAGATCCACACCACGGGCGAACTCAACGACGACGACAAACTCGAGTCGATCGCGTTCGATGTCCGCGTCGAGACAGCGGTCGACGACGACACCGCCACGGAGGTCATCGAACGCGCAAACGAACTCTGCAAGGTCCACGATGCGCTAAAGACAGAGCTGCACGCGGAGACGTCCCTCGAGGGAGAGGCGTTCTGAACTTCGAAGTGTCCCGAGTGACCCCTCTCTGGGCGCACTCGAGGCCAGTCGACTCGTCCGTCGACGGTCCAACAGCCGTCGCCGATCACCGTTTGTATCAGATGCACAGAAAGAATAAGACAAACGGTGATGAGTGAACACCGTAGACGATGAACGATCCTGACGTCGTCGTCCTCCGGGAGGGGACGGAAGGGCTGTCGATGGAATCGTACGCTGAGACTCTCCGAGAGCGGGCCCCCGAACACACCGTTTCGCTCGCACGGACCCCGAGCGACGAGCGTAACCTCGTCTCCAGTGCCCGCGTCGTCACGGGAATTACGATCGACGAGGACCTCATCTCCCGAGCCGACCGCCTCGAGGTGTTCGCCTGTATGTTCGCGGGGACCGGCCACCTCCCGATGGACGCCCTCGAGCGCCACGGCGTCACCGTCACGAACGCGAGTGGCGTCAACGCCCCGGGGCTCGCCGAGCAGGCGATCGGCAACGTGTTGACCTTTGCCCGCCGGCTCCACGAGGGGTGGCGTCGGAAGCAAAACCGCGAGTGGCGTCACTTCCAGTCGGGTGAGCTCGCCGACAGCACGGTGACAATCGTCGGTCTCGGCTCGATCGGCCAGGCGATCGCCCACCGACTCGAGGGGTTCGAGGTCGACACCATCGGCATCCGCTATACGCCCTCGAAGGGCGGCCCGACCGACGAGGTGCTCGGCTTCGACGAGGCCGACGTCCACGACGCATTCGCCCGAAGCGAGTACGTCGTGCTCGCGTGTCCGCTGACCGACCTCACCCGGAGCCTGGTCGACGAGGCCGCTCTCGCGACGCTCCCGACGAACGCGGTCGTCGTCAACGTCGCTCGGGGCGGAGTCGTCGACACCGACGCGCTCGTTTCGGCACTCCGAACGGAAGACATACGCGGCGCGGCCCTGGACGTCACCGATCCCGAACCTCTGCCATCGGACCACGAGCTCTGGGGGCTCGAGAACTGCCTCATCACACCTCACACCGGCGGATACACGCCGAAATACTGGGATCGGCTGGCCGATATCGTCGCGCACAACCTCGAGGCACTCGAGGGCGACGGAGACTTCCGAAACGTCGTCTCTCGGCCGAACGCCGACTGACGATCCGGCCGCCCGGAAACGATCCCCTCATATGGTTTGCTGTAACGGTTTACCGGTGCGACCGCAGGACGAGTCGCGGTCGCACCGGAAATGACTCACAGCAGACGGTATCAGTCGATCACTGCACGTCGCGTTCGCCGTCGTCGTCCCAGCCACAGTCGGCCGGGTCGACCACCGCTTGCTCGGCCGTCACGCCGTTTTCGGAGACGAATAGTTCGGCTCGTGGTAGTTACGCCGTCCACCGTCGAGACGAATTCGAACCATCGTCGAGACGCGTTCGAACCACCGCCGATTAAGACGTGGCGGTTCGTCCCGCCGAACATGGCAGTACTCGAGACAGTCGTGATCGCGTTCTGGGCGATGTTGCCGGCGTACGTCCCCAACAACGCCGCCGTGCTGGCGGGCGGCGGCCGACCGATCGACGGTGGTCGGACGTGGGGAGAGAAGCGGGTGCTCGGTGACGGCAAGACCTGGCGTGGAACCGCCGCGGGAATCCTCGCCGGCGTCGCGCTCGCGGTGGTCCTGACGTATCTCGCGCCGACGGTCAGCGACCTCGTCGGGGTTGACGTGCCCGGATTCGTCCCTGGCGCGGCGGTCGGACTCGCCGCAGGGGCGATGCTGGGTGACATCCTCGCGTCGTTTCTCAAGCGCCGGACCGGCCGCCAGCGCGGCGCGATGTTCCCCGGTCTCGACCAGCTGGACTTCGTCGTCGTCTCGCTGCCCCTGACCGCACTGCTGGCAACCGAGTGGTTCCTCGAGGTCTTCACGCTCGGCGTGATCCTCGTCGTCGTCGTCCTGACGCCGATTCTGCACGTGACGACGAACGTGATCGCGTACAAACTCGGGCTGAAGAACGAACCCTGGTGACGGCGGTCGGCTTTTCGTCGCGGACGGCGCTCGGAACGCCTCGAGGTGACCGCTTACTCCGCCGGTGGTCTGACCCACCCGAGTCCGTTCACCACCGTCATTACGCAGCACACGACGAAACAGAACCCGAGGACCACGAAGACGATCGGAAAGTACGGCTCGGATTCGGGACCGTGTACCCCCCAGTACATCGCGCCGGCCGTCACGCCCAGAACGGCGAAGTAGACGGCGGTCACTGCGGCGACGGGGACGTCGACGTAGGTGACGATCGCCCGGTACACGTCGACGTCCGTGAGAACGTGGACGATCCCGGCGACCACCGCCGCGATCGCGACGACGGCGAGCAGCGGGAAAAAGCCGAAGAATCCCGAGAATCCAACGAGTATTCCGACGACGACGGCGTATCCGACGAGCGCGTCCGGAACGATCGACGGAATCGGGACTGCGGCCGAGGCGAGCAACACGACCCCCGTGGCGATCAGGTTCGCCCAGACGAGAAGTCTGTTCGATTCGTAGGCTTCGATCACGGCTATCTTTTCTAGCGTTTCGGCCAGCATTATATATGCGTTGGATCGAAGAACAAATCGATTTGCGGCGAATACGCCGACGGAAACCTGAACGGCGTCCCATTCGCCGCGCCTCTGTGCTCGGAGCGCCCGGACTGTTATCACACACTACGTGGTAGCGCCGGCCATGTCGCAGACTCGAGACGAGACGCTCGCCGGCGTCGACTCGCGAACGATCGAGACCGATCGCCTCGAGACGCACCTGATCGAATCGGGCGACGCTGTCGGGGAGGGGAAGACGGTCGTCTTCGTGCACGGGAACGTCTCCTCGTCGCGCTTTTTCGAGGATACCATCGCTGCCCTCCCGGACGACCACCACGCGATTGCACCGGATTTGCGCGGCTACGGCGACTCCGAGACGAAACCGGTCGACGCGACCGACGGCCTCGGCGACTTCCAGCGAGATCTGCGGGCGCTCCTCGAGCGAGTCGGCCCCACTGGATCCGTGACCCTCGTTGGCTGGTCGAACGGCGGCGGGGTCGCGATGGATTACGCCATCGACCACCCCGCGGACGTCGACTCGCTCGTCCTCGTCAATCCCGTTTCGCCGTACGGCTTCGGCGGAACGACGGATCTCGAGGGGACGCCCTGTTTCGAGGACTTCGCGGGCTCCGGCGGTGGTCTGGGCAACGAGGCGTTCGTCGAGGGGCTCGCGAACCGCGACCGGAGCGAGGGTGGTGAGAACTCGCCGCGGAAGATCCTCCGAACGTACTACGTCGGGCCGACCCACCAGTTCGACGAGGAACGCGAGGAATCGTATCTGACGGGGATGCTCGATACGGTGACCGGACCGGAGAACTATCCGGGCGACGCGAGCCAAAGCGATAACTGGCCCGGTGTCGCCCCCGGTGAAAGGGGAGTTAACAACGCCGTCTCGCCGAAGTACTGTGACCTCACCGGGATCACGGCGATCGATCCCGGCGAGAAGCCGCCGATCACCTGGATTCGCGGCGGCTCGGATCAGATCGTCTCCAACGAGTCGCTGTTCGACCTCGGAACGCTCGGCCGGATGGAACAACTCGCCGACTGGCCCGGCGACGACGTCTTCCCACCCCAGCCGATGGTCGACCAGACCCGTGCCGTCCTCGAGGAGTACGAAGACGCCGGCGGCGAGTTCGAGGAAGTCGTCTTCTCCAACACTGGCCACACGCCACACCTCGAGGTTCCCGGCGAGTTCCTCGAGCGTCTCGAGTCCGCTCTCGAGTAACGCGTCCAGTCGAGTTCACAAGCGTTGGTGACTCTCCTCTCGCTGAAATCGAACACACGGACCTCCGTCCCTTCGGTGATCGATTCCGCAGTCTGGCGTTCGGGCCAGGTCGAACTCGGCCGAGTTACTCGAGCGTTATGGGCCCGATTCCGTCGTTCCAGTGGAGTCGCTCGTTGAACAAAATCGGCAGCTCAGTCCATGTCAAATACTCCAATAGTTTCTCTTCGTCGACCGGCGTAAGCGGGGTAAACCCAGGTGAGAGATGTGTGTCAACAACTGACTCGAGGTCGGACGCGGATACTGTCCCGAGTTTGTACTCCTTCGTCGAGTAGGTCCGGATGCCGAATCCAAACTCGTGTTCGCTCCAGCGTTCCAGTTCGACAACACCTGGTGACCCACCGTCCGACTGTGCAATGTCCGCCGATCCATCGCCGACGATGAGATACTGCTCGCCGAGTGCGGTGTTCTGTTGGGCAATCTCGAGTGCTGCCCGGAGCGAAAAGCCGCGGTTGAGAAGCCGTGCGAAGGTTTCGCCTGCTTCGACGGCGTCCTCGTTGACGACGTCGCTGTAGGTACTGACACCACCGAACGCGCCGCGGCGGGTAAGCGCGAGCCCCTGTTCGTACGATCGGCAGGCGTTCAAGAAGAAGACCCCGAGATCGACCGACTCGAGGGTTCGAACGTCGAGGTTCCCATCCGGACACCGGATGCCGTCTTCGGTCGCGTGACCGATGTAATGGAGGAAGTCGTATCCGCCCTGGGTGAGGAGGGTCGCGAGTTGATCGGAGTCGACGCCGAACTCCGAGTGAATTTCGAACGGGAGTTCCTCGCGGGTGCCGTACGTCTCGTCGAGCAGGTCGTGTTCGTCGATCATCCGAGCGTCGTTACAGACGACCAGAATCTCGATCGATTCGCTACGGGCGTCCCGATTGATCTGATTTCGGTAGGCTTCGATCGTCGCCTTCGAGGCATTCTGTGGAATAGCGTCGCCAAACCACGCGTGTTCGACCGATTCGTCCCTAATCCGGGGAACGACGAACGCGGATTCGTCATCGTACGTGGATGGAGAGCGGTACTCAGCCGTCGAGCGGACGAGCTGTGCAGTGGTCGGTTCCAGCTGTGGAACCGTGTTCGGAGTCCGTCCACGGGATTCACGAATGATTCCGAGTTCGTTGACTACGAACGGGACTACTTCGACGCTATCCGGCTTGTCGGGAACGTAGGCCGTCAGTGGCCACCGCGGGGTGTGTGGGTCAATCACGTCGTACGGAATCTCGAGGTATCGCTCGAGACGAACCGGAAGCGGTTTGTCGTAGATGTCGACTAAATCGAAAGACAACTCGTCTTCCAGTGGCGCCCGTTCGATGATGTCGTACTGAAAAATACCTTCCGTCCGGGTCAGACAGTCGAGGAAGAAAAACCGTTTCAGGAGTTGGGCGATCTCGTCGCCGAACGTGTCGTCTGCAGCTAATGATCGCTCGAATAGGGGTGTTTCGAGTCTTGGATTCGGTCCCGTCCGGACCGTTGCTCCGAGAAAGAACGCGAGGGGTGCGGCCTGGTAGACCGCCAGGTATTCGTTCGGAACGACGAGTTCGACGTTACCATCCGGCCGATCGATCCCCTCCGGAACGTCGAGACGATCCCCTAGTTCGATCAACGGTGGGTGTCCACGAAGCGTCGGCCACGTCCGCTCGGGCGAGGTCGTTTTCAGTGCCGATGGAACCGCGGAGATCGCCTCCGCTACTGACTCGAGGTCCGGCGGCGTCGTAATCGTTCCGGCGGGTCGGTCGTGGGCCGACCGAGCACCGAGTTCCACCACGCCCTCTTGCTCGAGCGTGATCCGGAGTCCCGTGAGACTGATGTCGATCGTTCCCGGAACGTCGACTCGGACGTAGAGTTTGATCGGGGCGCTGACGCCGACGAACTGCGTCCGGTCGTCGAGTTCTGCCGTCTCACCCGCCTCGAAGTTCGAAATCGCCTGTCCCGTTTGGTCGTGGATCGTTACGGCATATCGGTGATCGAAGACGATCTCGTCGGTTTCGATCGTGCAGGTTTCGTCGACCGTAAAGCAAAACTCGTCGGGGTCGATCGATCCTGGCGAGACGGACGCGGACGTCTCGATCTGGAGATGGCGCTGTTCGAGGGAGTCGTGGACCTCGAGCCCAACCGGATTCGCCGTTGTTTCGAACTCGATCGTCATATCTCCTCGCGGCGCTACTGCGTCCATTTATCGTGCATCGACAAAAAGGGTGCCGTCGGTTGAAAGTCGTGTCCGGACAAACGTCCCGTTTCGAGCGCTCACCTCCTCTGCGTGTCGAATACGAGCCTACTCGTCAGGACCGAGGTCGGAGGCTCGATTCGCTGCTGGCGTGAGTGAGTTGAATACGTGCGTTGGAAACCTGAGTTCGATCGAACTGGGACGGCGACCGCTACCGGTGGTCGGTAACGGAACGCGCTCGATCACCCCTCGATCGGCGAGTTCGTACAGAAACCGTTTGACCGTTCCTGTGGTCAGCGACGACCGTGCTGCGATATCGTCCGCGACGTCGCGAACGGGCCGATCGGCCGGATCGATCGAAGCGAGCGTCGAGAGGACTTGTTGACGTGTTTCCGAGAGCGATAACGCCCGGTCGACGTGGACACAATCGTCGGGAACGCCGTCGATCGCACACTCCAGATGGCGGGGCTCGATCCGATCGCCGTCTGAGTCTGCGGCACAGTCTGCAGCACCGTAGAGTGCGGCGAGTGCATCGTGTGCGTTTCCATCGGCCCACTCCGACAGCGACCGAATCGATTCGTGGTCGACCGTTCCCGGCGAGAGCGACGTCGAGACGCGGTCGGTGAGGACGTCGACGAGTTCGTGTCCCCGATAGGGCGAGACGGGAATCGTCGTTCCGTCCCACCCATCGGGTTCCCCCCGGCCGACGGCAACCGTCGAACTACTATCGCAGACGGGATCGAGCAGCTCTCGAGCACGCCGGTACGAGAGCGTCTCGGGTTCGTCGTGGTGATCGACTGCAACGATCGCGCGGCGATCGCGACGGGCGAGTCGATCTTGGAGGCGGTCGCGAAGGGCATCGGTTCCGACGCCACTTTCGGGGATCGAATCGGTCGACAGCGCGGAGAGTACCGTTCGGTAGAACGCGAACTCACTCCGGACCCGGCGTGTATCGACGTAGACGAACCAGGTGATCGGTTCGGCCCTGGCGGCACGAGTCGTGGTCCCGATCGACCGACCAGTCTCGCCGAGACGGTCGTTCATCGCAGCAAACAGGGCGGCGACGATGGCCGACGTGCCGGACCCCGCGGGGCCGGTTACGGCGACAGATGACGGAAGACCGCCGTCGAACACCGGTTCGAATGCGTCCAATAGCTGCTCGAGGACGGGGCCGCGTCCGATCGGCTCCGACCGGTGGACGACGGGGCTTAGGTACTCGTAATCGACGACGATTCCGCTCCCCTCTCCTGCAGATCGACGACGGTCGATACGCTCGCGGAGTTGCATTACGTCGACTCCGCCGTCGGGTTCGTCCCGACGAGCGCCGCCTCGAGTATCTCGAGGGTGTGGGTGATTTCGTAGCCGGTTCCGTGTTCCATCTGCATCGAACAGGTCGGACACTCCGTCAGTCCCGCCGTGGCGTCGGCATCCGCCATGTGTTCGAACATTTCCTCCCCGATCTTCATGGAAGTTTCGTAGTTCTCCTCCTTCCACCCGTAAGTGCCGGAGATACCGGAACAGGAGTCACCCACGTCGTGGGCCTCGACGCCGTCGATCAACTCGAGGAGTTCGATCGTCTGCCCGTCGAGTCCCTGGTTGCGAGCGTGACACGGTGCGTGATAGGCGAACTCTTCGAACCGGCCGTCGTCGACCGATGCGTCCGCGAGCGCCGCCTCGAGATCCTCGTGGACTCGCAGATACTCGACGGCGTCCCAGGTGTTTGTGGCCACCTCGTCGGTACCCTCGAAGTCGAACAGTTCGGGGTACTCCTGGCGGATCGACATCGAGCAGGAGCTACAGGAGGCGACGACGTCCGCACCGTCGTCGATCGCGGCGGCGAGTTCGCGGACGTTCGTCTCGGCCGAGCGGCGGGCGTCCTCGAGCATCCCGTTTGCGAACATCGGCGTGCCAGAACAGTGCTGTTCGGGGACCAGAATTTCGTAGCCGAACTGTTCGTAGACGCGCACGAGAGCCTTCGCGACTTCGGGCGTGTTGTAGTTCGCATAACAGCCGTGGAAGTACGCGATTCGGTTGTTCTCGTCGTGGACCGCTGGGCCACCCCGCTTTCGCCACCACTCTCGGAAGGTCTCGGTCGCGAACGCGGGGAGTTCCCGCTCGCTCGTGATACCCATCGTCTTCTCGCCGAGCCATTTGGTGATCGACAGCCCCATGACGAAGTTCGCGGTCCGGGGGAACGCCGCACCCAGAGGTGCGAGTCGCCGATAGTTTGCGAGCATCCGGTTTCGAAGGTACTCGCGGGAGAGTTTGGTCATGTTCTCCTCGACGTACTCCCCGCGGGCGGTGTTGTGCATCTGTGAGAGGGGTACCTCGGAGGGACAGGCGCTGTCACAGCGCATACAGTTCGAACACTTCATCACCGACTCGTCGATGTCGTGATCGTCCTGGCGCTTGAGCCGCCACTGTTCGGGACCCTGGAACTTCGGGCCGGGGAACTCGTCGTCGACTTCGGCGACGGGACAGTTGGTGTCACACGTGGAGCACTTATAGCAGTCGTCCGCACCCGGCCGGAGATCCATCTCCTCGGCCTCGGGGAACACCTGAATCGGTTCGAACTCGCCGTCGTCCCGGCTTTGCTCGTCCGGTACACCCTCGTCCGTCGGTCGGTCTGTGTTACTCATACGCTCTCCCTCGCTGATCGATCGCGTTCGCCCGGACTCGGGGACGTGTCGGCCTCGGCTGGCTCACTCGAGCACAGACGCCCGCTCGAGTCGGCCCTGGCATCGATCATTCGCTTACCTCCGCGCTACGGGTTCCGGCGACGTATCCCGTCGCGATCGAGACCCCCCCGCCCGATTTCTCCGCCGCGTAGTCGTAGCCGCCCAGTACCGCTCCCGCCGCACGAAGGTTCGCAAACTCCGGCTCGCCGTCAGCGTCGAGCGGCCGGAGCTCGCGGTCCGGCTCGAGGCCGAACCGCGCGTACGGCTGTTCGCCGAAGACGTCGTCGACGAACCAGTCGTACCGGTCCTCGGCGTGGGGAACATGACAGTCGAATATCGGCTCGGCGACGCCCTCGCGGTCCGACTCGATCCCTTTGCCGACCAGCCCGCCGGTCGCGAGGACGTACTGATCCGCCCGGTGGGGGATTTCGGCGCCGTGTCGGTCGACGACGACGTGGTCGATCCGGGCGGTTCGACCGCCGTCATCACGCCCGCCGTTCGTCTCGTAATCGACGACGGGAACACCTGTGGTCACCCTGACACCCGCCTCCTCGAGTGCGTCGTACAGCAACTCCTCGAGGCGGATTCCGGGGAGACTCGGCGGCCCCATCGGGACCTCGAAGACGTCGGCACCGAGCGTGTCTGCCAGATCGGCTCGGACGTCGTCGGCTCGTTCGTCGCCGAGGATCGCGGGAAACCCGACCCGTGGCTCGCCCTCGAGGTGGTCTCGAACGGCCGCTGAGAGCGCCTCGCGCGCGCCCACCTCACCGGAGGAAGTCGAGACGGATTCGTTCCGGTCGAGGAGGTGGGCGTATCTGGTCACTTTTGCGTCGTCTCTGGTGATGCCGGGAAACCGCAGTGTCACGCCGCGGCAGTCGAAGGGGACGCCTGCGGCCTCGAGATGGGCCGCGGCGAGCGGCGCGTCGAAGTCGGGAAGCGTCTCGACGCCGACCAGCAGGGCGTCGCGGTCGTCGCTCGCCAGTCCGGGAGCCGTCGCGGCGGGGTAGCGGGCGGTCGGCTTGACCGTCCCGCCGTGGGTCGGGACGAGCGCGTTCCGATCGGTATGCCCACCCGCGTAGGCGTCCCCGACGATCCCGTCGAAAAACGACAGCGCATCGCGTACGGCGTCAATTCCGACGCGCTCGTAGGGGTGTCCGTGTGGAAGCTCCTCGAGCGCGTCGAACGGATCGGCCAGCGGGCCCTTGCCCGCGGGCGTGTACCCGAGTACGTCGATCAATCCGCTGGCGTGGCGGAGCGTACTCTGTTTGTAGGTGACGAGACGAACCCGTTTCGTGCCCGCGTTCGCGGCGGCCAGAGCGGCCGTCGCCCCGGCAAGACCACCGCCGATCACGAGGACGTCATCTTCGATCGCCATCTCAGCCATCCACCTCGAGTCCGTCGACCGACATCACTGACCCTCCCCCGCGTCGAACGCCGCATACTCGAGTGACTCCGAACCCGTCTCGAGCGCCGACGGCCCGGCGTTCGCGGGGTCCCGGTCGCGGTTCATCGTCGTCGCGTGCAGGGCGTAGTTCAACATCGCCTGCGAGAGCTGTTCGCCCCAGAGGGCGTGGCGTTGGCCCTTCCAGCGTTCGTCGAAGAGGTCGTCGAACGCCTCACGGACGGTCTCCTCGTCGTACTCGGGGTGGAGCTCGTTTGCCATCGGCCCACAGCAAAAGCCGCCCTGGCAGTTGCCCATCGACGCCCGGGTGCGGATACGGACCGCGTTCAGATCCGTTCCCGACTGGGAGATTGCGTCCTGTACCTCCGCGCGGGTCACCCCCTCGCAGCCACAGATCACCGGGTTCGGCTCGTCGGTCTCGAGGACGTCCCGCGACCGACTGCCGAGTCGCTTCGTGCTTCGGCGAGCGATCGGCGACCGGAGACCGAACTCGTCCATCCCGTCCTCGAGTCGCTCGAGGTTCTCGCTGCCGGGGAGTGGTTCCTCGGCGGTGGCACAGGTGGCGTCGACACCGAGTTCGGCGCAGACGTGATCGGCGATCTCCTCGGCCATCGCGCGGTAGGTGGTTAGCTTGCCGCCGACGATACTCGCCACTCCCGAGACGCCGTCGCGTTCGTCGTGATCGAGCAGGAAGAAATCGCGCGTGATATCGGTCGGGTCCTCGGTCTCTCTCCCCGGCGGCTCGTACAGCGGGCGAACGCCCCAGAACGAACGGATCGTTCGCGCCTCCGAGAGGATCGGAACGAGCTCCGAGAGCGTGTCGATCATCATGTCGACTTCCCACTCCTCCTCCGGGTAGTCGTCGGGATCGGTGACCTCCTCGTCGGTCGTCCCGAGGATGGCTGTCGTCTCGTGGGGGACGATGATATCCGCGTCGCCTTTCGGCCGACAGCGGTTGATGACCGTGTCGACCTGGCGGACGTTCATGATCGTCATCACGCCCTTCGAGGGCCGAACCGCGACCTCGAGGTCGGCCATCGCGGCGATCTGCCCGGCCCACGCGCCGGTCGCGTTGACGACGTACTCGGCGGTGATCTCCTCGGTGCTCCCCGGAACGCCGTGCGTTCGCCGGCCGGGTCCCGAGTCGTGACGGACCCGCACGCCGTAGACGTCGTCGCCCTCGCGCAGCAGGTCGATTACCTCCGCGTGGGTCTCGATTCGAGCGCCGTGGGTCTGGGCATCGAGTGCGTTCGCCACGCAGAGGCGGAACGGATCGACCGCGCCGTCGGGCACCTCGATGGCGCGTTTCACGTCGTTGGCGAGGTAGGGTTCGATCTCGCGAGCCTCCCGACCCGAGAGGGCACGTGTGGGGATCCCACACTCCCGACAGCCCTCGAGTTTCTCCCGGAAGTACGAATCCGGGTCCTCCGGCCGCTGGACGAACAGTCCGTCGGTCAACTCGACGCAGTGGCCGGCGATATCTCGGAGGACTTCGTTCTCCTCGATGCACTCGGTCGCACTCGCTCGATCGGAGACGGCGTACCGCCCACCGCTGTGTAAGAGACCGTGCATCCGGCCCGTAGTCCCGTGGGTTAGATTGCCTCGTTCGACGAGCGTGACCTCAAGGCCGCGCATCGCGAGATCGCGAGCGATGCCACAGCCCGTCGAGCCACCGCCGAGGACGAGGACCTCAGTATCGTATCCCATTCCTTTACTCGTAGGTTGGAAGCTCCCGCCCCTTTATTTTATCGACGGTCTCGGAGCGCCCGTACTAAATTATCGAACTCAGAGACCGCCGGAAGATAGGAGTTTGAACCACTCTAGGCGAGGGTTCTCCCCTAACCACAGGAGAAGACACAGCTAACGGGTGCGATCGCGACGACCGATAGCCGACTCCAGTATCTGGGGACGTCGTGGTCCGGCAAGACCAGTCGATCGTTGCTCGAGAGACGAGACCAGGGTTGGCCCACGTTCGACGACGACGTTGTGTCGATCGAGACACCCGCCTCCGATCGGACGAGCGCAACGTGAGACGGTGTAGCGCTAAACTCACAGCACACAACCGCTACAGAAGATATTCCCGGTAGTGACAGAGGAGAAACCGGATTTCGTACTAAAGGAAATTATAACTCACTCTGGCTGCAACGTCGAGATGCGAACTAGGTCTCCGCCACCCCACGGCGGTCGACACCCACCACCGTCACGTGACGATCCCGAGCCGTCCCGGTACATTATTCGCTCGAGGATTTGTTCCAAATTTTTGACTCATGGTGTGCGACCAACAATAAGTTATATAACTATTCATTATAGATTGGTGTACATGGGTCGAGATGACAGACCACGGTGCAGCATGTGTCGACGAAAGGTACTCCTCGGGACGGGAGCGGCGATGACGGCCGGTCTCGCAGGGTGTGCCGAAGAAGAGGAAGCGGGAGGGAACGGCACCGGGAACGGTAATGGCAACGGCAATGGGAATGGCAACGGCAACGGGGACGCCGGGGCCGACTTCGAGGAGTTCGATCCCGACGATCCGGTGTTCCCCCAGACGATGCAGACGTTGATGGACGACGGGTTCGTCACCGGTCGGATCGAGGACATCGAAGCGTTCGAAGAGCAAGACGAGCCCCACTACGGGGACCCCGTAACTGATCCAGACGACATCGAGGAGAACGATCCGGATACACTCCAGTTCGCGCTGACGCCGACGGAGGATCCAGCGCTGTACGCAGACATGCTCGATCCGCTTCTCGACAACATCGAGGAGGAAACCGGATACCCCGTCGAGAACAACATGGTCGACAGCTACGCGGCACAGGTCGAGGCGATGCGGGGAGATCAGCTCCACATCGCCGGCTTCTCGACCGGTGCAGTGCCGTTCGCAGTGAACCTGGCGGACGCGGTTCCGTTCGGCATCCAGGTTGCCGAGGAAGACGCCGGCTACCGACTGTGGGCGATCACACACATGGACAACGAGGACATCAACTCCGTGGAGGACTTCGCGGGGCGGACCGGTGCCCACGGTGACCCGGCATCGAACTCCGGTCATCTGATGCCGAACGCGCTGTTCCCGGAGCAGTTCGGCGTCGTCCCCGGCGAGGATTACGAGTTCGAACACGTCGGCAGTCACGAAAACGTCATTCTGTCGATCTACCACCAGGACAGCGAAGTCGCACCGGTCTGTAGTACCTGTGTGACTCGAGTCGCCGAACGTGGTGACGTCGATCCGACCGAGATCAAGGCTGTCTGGGCGAGCGATCCGATCCCGACCACCGCGTTCACGTACAAGGCGAACTTGCCCGTCGACGTGCAGGAAGGGATCGAACGGGCGTTCCTCGAACACGACTACTACGGAACCGAGTTCGCAGAGGAGTTCGAAGGACGCGGCGAGTTCGTCGAGATCGATTACGCGACCCACTGGCACAACATCCTGGTGACTCACGAGGACAACGACGTCGACCTCACGGACCCCGCCGAGATCTGATGAGACGATAAGTCGGGGTCGTTTCGTTTTCAAATTATAATTGAGAAACAACCAATGTTAGAAATAACGGATCTAGAGAAGGTCTACTCGACGGGTGACGAAGCGCTGAAAGGCGTGTCTATGGACGTAGAGGGAGAAGAAGTCGTCTCGATTATCGGCCCCAGCGGTGCCGGGAAGAGTACCCTCATCAGGTGTATCAACCGGTTGACCGAGCCGACGGCCGGATCGATCGTACTCGATGGAGAGGACGTAACGACCATGTCGAAGTCGGAGCTGCGCAACGCCCGACGGGATATGGGGATGATCTTCCAGGAGTTCAATCTCGTCGAACGCCTCACGGTCATGGAGAACGTTCTCTCCGGGCGGGTCGGGTACATCAGTACCATGCAGGCACTCCGTCGGAACTTCCCGGAGGAAGACGTCCAACGCGCATACGAGGTTCTCGACCGGGTCGGCGTTGGCGGGATGGAAAACAAGCGCGCCGACGAACTCTCGGGTGGCCAACGACAACGAATCGGAATCGCCCGTGCCGTGCTTCAACGGCCGAAGATTCTGCTCGTCGACGAGCCGACCAGCGCACTCGACCCCGAAACTTCCTTCGCCGTCATGGAACTGTTGACGGAGATTGCAAGAGAGGAGGGAATTCCTGTGTTGATCAACATCCACGAGGTCGAACTCGCTCTCGAGTACACGGACCGTATCGTCGGCCTTGCCGACGGCGAGGTCGTCTTCAAGGGGACGCCAGACGAGTTCGACCAGGACGCACGCGACACCATCTACCGGGCCGGCGAGTCTCGGGAGGAGCAGTCGACTCCGGGCGAACAGGTTCAGAAACAGCAATCGGCGTCGGTCGATATTTCGGATGCCGACAGAGAAACGTCGTACTAACAGTATGAGCGTACCACACAGTTACGCAGAACGAACACATCGGCAGGGTGAGACGCGTGTCTAAATCGGAACCCAGTGCCGGATATCCGGAGACGTGGGAACGCCCGTCCGTGTTCTACAACGAGTACGTCAAGTACGTCGTGTACCTGGCGATTATTCTGTTCGTTCTCTGGAGTGCGTGGGCGGTTCGACCGAGCGTCGAACGGGTCATGGGCGGTATCGACGCGGCGTCGATCCTGCTCTCGACGATGTTCCCGCCGGATCTGTCCCCCATTGCACTCGAGCGAACGTACGGCGGGATGGTTGAGAGTATCGCGATGGCGTTCGTCGCGACGGCGATCGGTGTCGTCTTGAGTTTGCCCGTCGCCGTGATGGCGGCCGAGAATCTCGTTCCACGACCCGTCTACTACGTGGGACGTGCGATCGTCTCGGTCTCGCGTGCGCTACACGAACTCGTGTTAGCGATCATCTGCGTCGTCGCGGTCGGTCTCGGCCCGCTCGCAGGGGTCATCGCGCTCGTCTTCGCGACGCCGGGATTCTTCGCCAAACTGCTCGCCGAAGATCTCGAGGATATCGACGAGGGCCAGGTCGACGCGATACGCGCCTCGGGTGGAAACTCGCTTCAGGTGTTGTTGTACGGCGTCGCCCCACAGGTCATACCGCGGATGGTCGGTCTCATCATCTACCGGTGGGACATCAACATCCGTGCGAGTACGATTGTCGGTATCGTCGGTGCGGGTGGGATCGGCGTCACGCTGCTCAACTCGTTCGAGCGCTACGAGTACGACTTTGCCCTTACGATCATCCTCGCGATCATCGCGGTCGTCATGGTCGGTGAAATCGCGAGTGCAATCGCACGACGGAGGGTCCAGTAATGTCGGTCGAAAACCAAACCGAGTGGCGAAAGCATTCACCGCGGTATCATATCGCACGGTGGGTAGCGATCGTCGCGTCAATCGCGGTCGTCGTACTCTCCTGGCGCGAACTCAACGTCACCTACGAGTTCCTCATCTTCACGCCGCGAAACCTCGCGGACCTGTTCGTACGGATGACGCCGCCGGATTGGGCGTACTCCATCGATATCCTTCCGCCGCTGATCGAAACGGTAAACATCGCCATTCTCGGTACGGGGCTGGCGGTGTTGATCGCACTGCCAATCGCGTACATGGGCGCGGAGAACACGGCCCCACACCCGATCGCGTACGCCTTCGGGAAGTTCATGATCGTCGCGACGCGGTCGGTCAACGTCATCATCTGGGCGCTGTTCTTCGTCGTTATCTTCGGGACCGGAGCCCTCGCAGGAGTGCTCGCAGTCGCGTTCCGATCGATCGGCTTCGTCTCGAAGCTGATCGCCGAAGGGATCGAAGAGATCGATACCGGACAGACGGAAGCGATCAAAGCGATGGGGGGTTCGCCGATGGACGTCGCCATCTACGGTATCGTTCCCCAGATCAAACCGACGTTCGTCGGTGTGACGACCTACCGGTGGGACATCAACGTCCGGGAGGCGACGGTGATCGGACTCGTCGGTGCCGGCGGTATCGGGGTGGAACTGAACACGTCGGTCGACTTCCTCCAGTGGCCGCGAGTGCTCACCATCCTGATCGCGATTCTCGGCATCGTGCTCGTGAGCGAAGTCGTCTCCGCCTATCTCCGAAAGAAGGTGAGCTGAGCACGTCTCGAGACTCTCCGCTGCTCGAACCCCTCTCGTCGTCGTATCTACTTCGTGATTCGGACACGATGGCAGTCACATCGGCATCGAATCGAACCCACGACCGACAAGACCAGTGACGAACTGATGGACGAATCGCTAGCGGATCGAACGAACTGTCGTCAGAAACTACGAGCGAAATGAGCCAGAATACAGCGTCTGAACGGACAAATCCCGTTTACCGACGGCTACCGACCAGCAGTATCGACAGCACAGCACACCCACCAGCCGGTGAGTGCGAACGGCACCGATCCCGGACGATGTCGTCCGACACCGTGGACAGTCGACCCGAGGTCTCGTGGAGGGTGTGACCATGAACGCAGCAATCATCGATCTCGACGGAACCGTCTACCGGTCCAGAACGGGGATCGACGGGGCTCGAGACGGTATCGACCGGCTCCGTGATGCCGGTGTCGACGTCGCGTTCGTGACGAACTCCGCGACGAAATCCCGGCGCAAGTGTCTCGAGCGACTCGAGTCGATCGGAATCGACGCCGACGAATCAGAGATACTGACGAGCGCCACCGTGACGGCGTCGTACGTCGCGAGAGAGTTTCCCGACGCGACGGCGATGGCCGTCGGCGAACCCGCGTTGTTCGACGAGCTGTCACGGTCCGGCGTCGCGCTCACCGACGATCCGGCCGACTGCGACGTACTCGTGGTTGGAAAGGACCGATCGTTCGATTTCGAGACGCTCACGCGGTGTCTTCACGCACTCGAGCACGGCGCGACGTTCGTCGGGACGAACCGGGATCGAAAGAGCCCGACTGATACGGGCAACGAGCCCGGATCGGGAGCGCTGATCGCGGCGGTCGAGTACGCGGCCGAACGCGGACCCGATGTCGTCGCCGGCAAACCGAACGACCCGATCATCGAGGTGAGTCTCGATCACTTCGATGTCGATGCCTCGGAGTGTCTGGTGATCGGGGACAACCCGGAAACCGACATCCGAATGGGGACACGCGCGGGCATGACGACCGTACTCGTGTTGACTGGATTGATCGATCGAACCGATCCGGCCGCGACGAACGGCGTCGCCGATCACGTCCTCGAGTCCCTGGGCGAGATCGAGGAGGTGCTCGCCAGCGAATCGACGACGAACCCGTAGCCAGCGGTGACGCCGTCCACGTTCGCAGAACGCGCTCGCGATCACCGTCCACCCTCCCCGAACGCGTCGTGTCCACGATCCGACGAGGCCTCGAGGAGGCGGTCAACGGGTGAGCGAGCCCACAACTCTTATATTCACGGCAGTTAATTTACTGTCGGTGCAGGTACCTTCAGTAACAAAGTGGCCGCCACGGCTTCAGAGAGGAGTGTGGACGACGGAAGCGGTGTTCGACCGACACGGATACACGAACAGCTGTCACCGATGACTCGTACCGACCGCGAAGCCGCCATCGTCGACCTCGACGGGACGGTTTACCGCGGCGACCGGCTCGTCCCGGGTGCCGACGACGCGATCGAAGCGCTCAGAGAACGTGGACTCGAGGTGTTGTTTCTCACCAACAAGGCGTTCGAAGACCGGTCCCACCACTGCGAGAAGCTCCGGCGTCTCGGCGTGTCCGCGACGCACGAAGACGTCGTCAACTCCGGATGGGTCACCGCACGGTACGTCGCCGACAAGTTCCCCGACCAAACGGTGTTCGTCATCGGCGAAGAACCGCTGCTCGCCGAACTCGAGCGCGCGGGCGTCGACGTCACCGTCGACTCGCCGGGAGACGTCCTCGTCGTCTCGATGGACCGCGAGTTCGACTACGAGAAACTCGAACTCGCACAGCGAACACTGGAGACCGGCGGACCGTTTCTCGCGACGAACCCCGACCGAACCTGTCCGATGGAGGACGGTTCGATTCCCGACGCAGCCGGTATGATCGGCGCTGTCGAGGGGGTAACGGCTCGGTCGGTCGATACGGTACTCGGGAAGCCCTCGCCGGTGATGATCGAGACCGCACTCGAGGCGCTCTCCGTCGACCCTGAGCGCTGTCTGATCGTGGGCGACCGACTCGAAACCGACATCGAGATGGGGAACAAGGCGGGAATGGAATCCGTCCTCGTTCTCTCCGGCGCGACGGACCGACCTGCGATAGCCGAGTCGTCGACCGCGCCGGATCACGTCGTCGACTCGCTGGCCGACCTCGAGTCGGTCCTCGAGTGACATCATCCAGACCGGATCGGTGGCGTTCGCGCTGGCCCCACCGTAACCGCCACGGCGACGGTCACGTTCGTCGACACCGTACATTTAAGCCGGTCAGACCCCCACATCTTGGAGAAATGCGAGCACTCGGGTTGAACGGACAAACGAAAGGGCTGTTATCGGCGACCAGGCGAGTGTCGGTACCGACGACCGGGCGAGTATCAACACTGGCAGCTACACGTGACCGGCCTGGCGACGGCAGCGGTTCCCACGAACGATCCGTCGCTACCGGCGATCGATACCCATGACCGCACCACTCGAGCGACTCAGGCAACCGGAGTACACGGGAACGAACCGGTGTCTCCCGTGTACGGTTCTCAACCTGGTGATTACAGCGGCTGTCGGCGCTCTCGTCGCCGTCGTGTCGATCCCCGCGGCGATCGGCGTCGTCGCGATCTGCGTCGCGGTCATCTCCCTCCGTGGCTATCTCGTCCCCGGGACACCCGAGTTGACACGGCGGTACGTCCCGGCGGGGATCCTCCGTGCGATCGGGAAACAGCCAGATGGAGGCGCCGTCGACACCCAGGCGGCGTCGGGCGAAGCGCTCGTCGAGTTCTGTCTCGAGGCCGGGATACTCGAGGGAGACGGGGACGACGTCTTTCTGACCGAGGACTTTCGCCGGACCTGGAACGAGCGTATCGAAGCGGTTCGCGACCAGGACGAACGGGCGGTGCTTGCCGACGTGTTCGACAGCGAACCGGAGTCGCTCACCGTGGAGGTAAACAACGAGTGGTTCGTCGTGTACCGAAACGGCGAGAAACTTACCCACTGGCGATCGACGGCGGCGTTCGTCGCTGACGTCGCCGCCGACCGTGCGCTCGCGGCGTGGACCGACGAGTGGCAGACGTTCGACCAGCAACAGCGCGGACAGATTCTCGGCCGCCTCAGAATCATGCTTCTCGACTGTCCGCTCTGCGATCACGCCCTCGACGTTCGACAGACGACCGGCTGTTGTCCCGGCGAGGAAGCGATCGTCGCGGATTGCCCCGGCTGCGGGACGACGGTGTTCGAATCGTCCGTCTGAAAGCGACCGTGAGGGCTCGTCCGCTCTGCGATGGCTGATATCCTGGCACGATCGACCGGCACATCGGTACGACAGTCCACTCGAGACGCTCCGCTTGCGGTGTTCGCACACAATTCTTATTCGAGTATAGCCCCACGTCGCGTCCATGAGACTGCGACGGAACGGCGACCCGGATCCCCCTGGGCTGGAGTGGGAGACGCACAAACCGTGGAAGACCCAGAACGAACTGACTGACCGCCAGACGATCGAGTACGACGACGAGACCTACTTCTGTCGGACCCGCGACTCGAGCGACGGTGCGTGGCGGGTCGCGTACGGGTCGCCGATTTCCGGGGGTGGGTCGCGTACGTTTCTGTTTTCGAACGGGGAACTTCGCTGGAGTGGCTGGACCGACCATCCGATCGCGGGGTTCGTCTCGGAGCGAGGAACCGTCGTGATACTCGGCGGCGGCTCGGCGGACGACCTCGATGGGGGCGTGCGTGCGTTCGATGCGAGTGGAACCAGCACACTGGAGGCGTCCTACGAGGCGAACGTCGCCGACGGAGACCTGTCTGCGGACGGTTCGCTCGCGGTGGTTCAGACGCATCCGCCCGACAACCGAACCTATCTCTACGATCTAACCGATGGCGGGCTGATCGTCGACCACGCCAGCGACTGGGGACAGCCTGCGGTCGCCCGCATTGGCTCCGATGGGGACACTCGATACGTGTATCTGAGCGAGTCCCACGAGAAGCGACCGCTGTACGCGCTCGACGAGTCGGGGTCGGTCGCCTGGGAAAGCGAGCGCCACCGGAAGCGTCGGCCGCTCATAGACCGGATCCGAACGCGACTCCGTTCGGCGTGATCGCGACGTCCGTGCGGCGACGGTGGTCGTCACTCAGCGAGAGCGTGGAGTCGCCGAAAACGTCGTCCGGAAGGCGACCAAGTAGGCGAAAACGACGGCGGCTGCGGCGACGAACAGCGTCTCGTATCCGAACAGCGTCAGAACGAACCCGAAGATAGCCGGTGAGACGGTTTGTCCGGTACGTTTCAGTACGTACAGGGTGTTGACGACGCCCGCAAGGTAGTCGTCGTGGCCGAAGGTGGTGACGGCGTCTTTCATCACCGGATCGAACAGGGCATCGCCCGCGAAATACGCAAATACGGCGATAGAGAGGATTAGTAAGCTCGAGGTGAACGGAATCGCGACGAGCGCGGTCGTACTGACAAGCATGGCGACGATCAGTGCCCGCTTTCGCCCGATGCGGCCCACGATGGATCCCGACACCGGCGAGACGGATACGTACGCGAACCCTCGCACCGCCAACAGCGCACCCGCCTCGAACAACGACGCATCGAGAACTCGGACCGCAAACAGCGGAATGAACGTCAACACGCCGTACCGGACGAAACCCCGAACGAAGCCACCGAGGACGAGTATTCGTACGTCCGGATTCAGCAGTTCGGTCCGAATCGCGCCGCTGTACTGACGCGTCAGACGAGAGACTCCATCCGACGACGCCGACGGCTCGATCGTTTCGTGGAGAAACAGTGACACCAGGACGATAACTGGAAACGCAAGCGCGAACAGCGCGAACGGATAGTTCCAGGAGAGTCCGGATAGATACCCGCTAAGCGCCGGGATCGAGATCGCAGCGATGCCGACGATGGCGACCCGAAACCCCTGTGCGGTCGCGTTCGCCGCTCCGGAGTAGACGTCACCGAGCATCGTCACGGTGATCGGGAATATCGCCGCCGCACCGATTCCCATCACGGCCGCCATCGCGAGCAAGACGACGAACGTTTCCACGAAGAACATCGCGGTACCCACCACCCCGAACAACACGAGCGAGGGGAGGAGGACGACGCGACGTCCATATCGGTCCGCGACGATCGCCGCCACCGGGACGACCAGAATCGAGGGAACTTTAAAGAACGTGATTAGAAGCCCCACTCGCCCGTCGGAGATCTGCAACGCGTCGGCGATCGCCGGAAGTGCGGGTGCGAGCGCCGCTTCCAGCATCCCGACGAACGTTACCGCCAGAATCAGCCCGAACTGCGGGTTCGAGAGTACCCGTCGGTAGACCGAGGGCGTAGTCTCCCCGTGATCGTACTCGGATTTCATTGGCAATCGTCTGAGACGGACGAACTCACTCGAGTTACAGCGCTCGAGCGGAGCCCCGAGCGTCGGTCGAGGAGTGCGAGCGAGCGACGATCGATCGGTCGCTCGCTTCGGGAGTTACGATACGTTCAACACAAGACTCGGCGAGCCGTTGTGAACGTGGCGTCGAACCGTTGCAGTCGGCCGTTCGAGTGGAACGTCCTGCCCAAATACGGCAGCAAGCAGTGCCCGACCAGCGTCGCTCGTCTACTCCCGTCACCATTACAGAAAACGTGCAGAATACGGGAGTTAATCCTTTGGCCTCCGGAAATCGAGACACGTTCCCGACCTCGATCGATGGCGCGTCGGGCCGGTGGCGAGTTTCGTCGGAGGCCGGGGCGGATTGATACGGTCTGGTATGCCTGATACGGTCTGCGACGCTGATTACCGGCCGATTGCTCGTCGATCTGCGATCGACGGGACGGACACAGCGCAGTCCGTGAATACCCGTAACAGGTTCGGCAACGTTTATGGCGATTGTCCTACGTATTTACTGACGATACATGGCCGCGAGTAAAGAGTGTACACGACGTGAGTTGTGGTGATTCGATGACTGAGGACACGTACGTCGGTGCGATCGATCAGGGGACCACCGGTACTCGGTTCATCGTCTTCGACCACGACGGCGAGGTCGTCGCAAACGCCTACGAGAAACACGACCAGTACTATCCCGAACCCGGCTGGGTCGAACACGACCCGATGGAGATCTGGGACAACACGAAAGACGTCATCACCCAGGCGCTCGGGTGGGCCGACGTCGGACCGGAACAGCTCGCCGCGATCGGCGTCACGAATCAGCGTGAAACGACGCTCCTGTGGGACGCCGACACGGGAACGCCGATCTACAACGCCATCGTCTGGCAGGACCGCCGAACGACCGAGCGCATCGAGAGCCTCGAGGAGAACGGCGCGGTCGAGACCATCCGCGAAAAAACCGGCCTCGAGCCCGACGCCTACTTCTCGGCGACCAAAGCGGAGTGGTTACTCGAGGAGGCGGACCCGATCAAGATGGAACGTGCCCGACCGTCGGACGTTCGTGACCGCGCGGAGGCAGGCGAGATCCTGTTCGGGACGATCGATAGCTGGTTGATCTACAACCTCACCGGCGAACACGTCACCGAGGTCACGAACGCCTCGCGGACCATGCTCTACAACATCCACGACCTCGAGTGGGACGATGACCTCCTCGCCGAGTTCTCGATCCCCGAAGCGATACTCCCCGAGGTTCGTCCCTCGAGCGACGAGGCGACGTACGGAACGACCGATCCCGACGGCTTTCTCGGTGCAGAGATTCCGGTCGCCGGCGCACTCGGCGACCAGCAGGCAGCTCTGTTCGGCCAGACCTGTTTCGACCCCGGCGACGCGAAAAACACCTACGGGACTGGTTCGTTCTTCCTGATGAACACCGGGGACGACGCCGTCGAGAGCGACCACGGCCTGCTGACGACGATCGGCTATCAGCGCTCCGGCGAGGACGTCCAGTACGCTCTCGAGGGATCGATCTTCGTCACCGGCGCGGCCATCGAGTGGCTCGAGGACGTCTCGCTGATCGACGACCCAAGCGAGACCGCAGAGCTCGCCAGAAGCGTCGACTCGACCGACGGCGTCTACGTCGTCCCTGCCTTTACCGGGCTGGGTGCGCCCCACTGGGACCAGCGTGCACGCGGCACGATCGTCGGGATGACTCGAGGCACTCGCCGGGAGCACATCGTTCGTGCGACCCTCGAGTCGATCGCCTACCAGACCCGGGACGTCGCCGAGGCGATGGAAGGCGACTCTGGCATCGAGATGACGAGCCTGAAAGTCGACGGCGGCGCGGTTAAGAACAACTTCCTCTGTCAGCTCCAGTCGGACGTCATCGGCTCGCAGATCGTCCGGCCGGTCGTCGACGAGACCACCGCCCTCGGCGCGGCCTACGCCGCCGGCCTCGCCGTCGACTACTGGGCGGACTTAGAGCAACTGCGAAACAACTGGCGGGTCGACCGAGAGTTCGAGCCGGAGATAGACCCCGACGTCGCCGACCAACGTCACGAGCGCTGGATCGACGCCGTCGAACGCTCGCGCGGCTGGGCTCGAGAGGAGAGCTGAGACGGCTGCTGGACCGACGTGCCGACACAGCGTCCGTCTCAGGCAGTTAGAACCCGAACGTTGATTACGACCGCGTACAGCCCGATCGCCGCGATTCCCGCCGGAACGGCGAACCGGATCAGATACCCCTCGAGCAGGAAATATCCGCCGTAGCACGCGAACAGAAGAACGGCTTTGAAGACGCCGAACCGTACCCACGACGGCGGATCACCGAGGACGAACCGTGCGCCCGCGTTCCCCTCCACGACGCCGTCACGGCCCAGCCCGATCATCGTCGTAACGAGATCGCCGACGCCGTAGAGAACCACTGCGAGCGTCCAGAGAATCGCCGACCACGAGAGGAACGAGAGCGACGAAATCACGACGATCACGCCCTCACTCGAGGAGATCGTGGCGGTCACAGCTCACTCGAGGCGGTAGCGCAACAGCGCGGCGATGCCACCGAGGTTCGACAGCTGTTGACCGGGCGGGAACTCACTCGAGAAGACCGTCACCTCACCCCCTTTCTGCTCGGTGGTACGGACGATCTCGTCGACGTCGATCGCCCACTCGCCGTCGGGCCCGCGTTCCTTTCGGAGCCGGTCGTCAAGGATCAACAGGCGCTCGATCGCACCGTAGTCGGCGGCCTGTTTCACTTCGTCGGGGCCGTACGCGGCTTTCGCACCCTGTGCGATGCGCCGGGTGAGTTCGTCGATGTACTCGGCCTCGCTCTCGATCCGGGTCTCCTGTTGAACGTCCGCGACGGCCCCCCGTTTGAGAACTTCGTGGACACCCCGATCGCCGACGCTTGCGGTGTCGACCATCGTGATCTGCTCGGCGACTGCGGGTTCGTTCTCCTCGATGTATTTGTGGGCGTCCTGTTTCGTGAAGCCGGGGCCGGCGAGGATGATCGCGTCCGCGTCCTGTCGTTTCAAGACGGTCGCGAGTTCGGCGAACAGTTCCGAACGCCCGCGGGCGTACTCGCCTTTCCCGGTCGTTCCGGTGATCGTCGCCCGCTCTTCGGTGCCGTACTGGGCGACCGTGTGGACGTGGGCCTGCCCTTCTTCGACCGTCGCGATGGCGACGTCCGGATTTTCCGTGGCCTCCTCTGCCTCCTCGAGTCGAGCCTCCTGGTCGGGTTTGAACCGCTTCTCGATCGAGAGCTCCTCGCGCTCCTCGACGTTCAGGGTGTGGTGAAAGCCGAGCTGGTCCTCGCGCGAGCAGGCGACGATCTCGCCGCCGACGCGAAGCCGGTTGGCGAACTTGTGGAACTCGATGTCGTCGACAGCGATGGCGACCCACATGTGCTCGCGCTCGCCGCCCGTATCCCGCATCTGGTCGTCGTTGCGCTGGATCCGCCGGGTCGTATCGCCCGCGACGCGGTCGCCGGGCTCGAGGACGTACTGGAGGTGCCAGAGGTCGTCGACGCTCTCCGGCACGACGGTGAGCCGTTCGCGTCCGCCCTCGATCTGCTCCCGGTCTTTGATCTGCATACGCCAACTGAGAGGGGCCAACAAAAATGTGCTTTGACATCCTCCTCGTGGCGATAACCATGGGTTCTGACGAGCCGACGTGGCGATCACAGATCGGAGTCGGTTTCCGTCGTTCTCGAGCGAGGAGAATCGCGCCAGCGGTATAATTCAGACGTCGCTCGGCAGAAGGTCGTAGAGTGGACCCATCGGACGTGACGTGTCGAGGGACGTCCTGCTTCCGACGATAACGGTCGGCTATCCGTCTCGACAACCGATGAATTATAACGGTTCGAATAAAATCCATCAAATATGGCGACTGAAAGCGTTACCGCAGTCGAATCGTCTGCGTCGAACGAGACGAGTCTCGGGCCGGACGGAAACGTCGTCGCGATGCTTGCGTACTTCTTCGCGCCGGTCTGTGGTGTGCTCGTCTACGCGCTCGAGGAGGAGAACGGATTCGCACGCTATCACGCCGCCCAGAGCATCGTCTTCGGACTGCTCGTGATCGCCGCGTACGTCGGCCTCTGGACGATCTCGTTCGTGATCAGCATGCTGGTGGGGGAGGTTCCCATTATCGGTTTCCTGTTGTCGATTCTCGTCGGGATAATCGATGCGGTTATCACGCTCGTGGTCTGGCTCGCCGCGTTCCTGGTCTGGCTGTACCTGGTCGCCAAAGCGTACCAGGGAGAGGCGGTCTCGCTTCCACTGGTGACCGCTATCGCCGAAAAACACCTGCTCTAACTCCGACTGCCGAGACGAGTTTCGACCGCTCGCCGCTACCGACTGGAGCCCTCGAGGAACG
This sequence comes from Natrialba sp. INN-245, assembly GCF_009807105.1. Lineage (NCBI taxonomy): Archaea > Methanobacteriati > Methanobacteriota > Halobacteria > Halobacteriales > Natrialbaceae > Natrialba > Natrialba sp. INN-245. Next base: position 251,974 of record NZ_WUBV01000036.1, read on the forward strand.
GGTCTCAGACGGTTTCTCGTCGCTCAGATAAAACACAGCCGCGACTCGGGCAGCGGCTGTGCCCGGGGATCGGGACAGCAATCCGATCGGTCAGTGGCGGGAACCAGTGAACGAATTGTGAGCCCGGCGAACGCGACAGTAGTCGGCCTTACTGCTCGGCGATCCGACTCCCACCAGGCGGCATGAAGTGTTGAATTCGATCCGGACTGGCGATCTTTCGGACGAAGGATTCGTCGGCAAAGCGTTCGCGGAACTCGCGATAGAGTCGTTTGGCCGCGTCGGCCTGGGCGTACCGACCCGGCTCGAGTTCGATCGTCGTCGCCGCCTCCCCCTCGATGGCCGAGGGCGGGCCGCCGATTACGCGGGTGTACGGCTCACACTGGATTCCAACCGCGACGCCGACCGGCGTATCGTCGTAGTAGGTCCGATCGCCACGGATGGCGAACCCGCCTTTCTCCAGGTACTCGCCGCTTTCGGGCGTCTTCGTCACCTGGTCGGAGTCGACGGCGTAGACGTCACCCGCGTAGCGGCCGTCCTTCCAGACCGACGAGTACGAGACCGCGAACTGGGCGGCCTCCTCGATGCTCGTCTCCGGCAGTTCGATGTCCGACGAAGACGCCTCGCTCGGGTCCGTCGCCTTCAACACGGTGACCGGTCCGCCGTGAGCCTGTGTGTGAAGCACCGTGTCGCCCGGCTCGAGGTACTTCTTGACCAGTTCCTCGTTCTGGTCGGCGTTTCGCCCGCCGATCACGAGATAGTCGTCGCTGGTGTGAAACCAGCGGAACCGGTCGTACCAGGGCTCGTTCTCCCGGATCGGAACGGATGCCAATGAGAGCCAGTCCGTGTCCTCGGCCTCTGCGTCAGCCTCCTCTTCGTTCTCGTCACCGTCGTCAGCCTCCCACTGGTCGCGGCGACGTTTGGCGTCTTCTAAGTCCTCGCGGGTGTCCTCGATAGCCGCGAGCGCGCCCTCTTTTTTCTCCGCGATCCGCTTGGCTTCGGTGTAGAGCCGGTCGGCGTTTTGCTCGAGACCGTCGTGGGCGACGAGGTCGATCCGGTCGCCGTCGAGATCGACCGTCACGATTCCCTCGCTACCGTCGACGCCGACGACTGCCTCGGCGGCCTCGATGCCCCGCTCTTTTCCTGCCTCGAAGCGCTCCTCGATCTCCTCCCACGGCCGGTCCTGAGCGCGGGCCTCCTGGACCGTCGTGAGGATGTCGTCGACCAGGCCGTACTCGGCGTACAGCAACTCGGCCTGTTCGCGCATCGCCTCGGCCTCCAGCTCGAACCCCTCGATCGCCCCTTCCTGCTGTTCGATGATCCGCTCGTACTTGGCGATCTCCTCTTCGAAGTCGGGGCGCTGATCGGTCGGGTCCGGCTCCTCTTCCTCCGCCAGCTCCAGCCGGTAGAAGTAGTCGTCGAGCGCCGACAGGAAGCTGTCGTAGGGGTCGGCTGCGAGTTCCGCGTGTTCCTCGAGCGGAAACGGCGTCACGTCGACGACGCGCCCGGAACTCGAGTCGTCGTTCCCCTCGCCACCGTCGCTGGCCTCGCCGTCGTTCCCATCACCGGCATCGTCCGCGAGGTAGAGTCGGGGCTCGAAGTTCCGGTTTCGAACGTCGAGCGCGAGCCGCTCGGTCGCCTCGTAAAGGCGGTCGTAGACGGCTTCGTCGGCGTCGGCGATGTCCATCGCCTTCTCGACGCCAGCGCGAGAGCAGACCTCCTCGCCGTAGAGCCCGCCGAAGTTGAGCTGGGTCGCGAGCGTTCGGACGACGTCCGTATCCGACTCCTCCATCTCGTGGCCGAACGCCTCGCGGGAGACGGTCAGCGGGTTCGTCCGCGTCTCGGGAAACTCGTAGCGCGAGCCCGGGACGACGGTTCGTGACTTCAGGCGAACGGTCTCCAGGGAGTCGATCACCTCGTACTCGCCGTTGGTGACGGCGACGTTGCCCTGACCGAACAGCTCGACGATGATTCTGGTAACGCCGTCCTCGCGCTCGAAGACGAACTCGAGAATGCGGTCGAACTCGTACTGTTCGACGTCGACGAAGTCGGCACCGGAGAGCCGGTTGCGCAACATCATCGCGAACTGCGGCGGCCGGCCGGGTGCGTCGGGTACCCGCTCGGGAGCGACCGTATGCGCCCGCTTCGTCTCGCCGACCTCGAGCAGTAGTTCGACGCGTCCGCGGTCGAAATCGCGCATCTTCAACCGGACGAGGTCGTCGCCGTAGAGGTAGGCCTTGTCGACTTTCGCCCCCTCGTAGGTGTCGAGTTCCCCGACGAGGGCAGCGAGGTCGACGCTCGTAAGCTCCCGCTTTGGATCCATACTACAGCATGCCCGGCGCTGTCAAAAAGACGTGTCGCTCCGATGGTGTGCACCGGTCGTCTCGATTTCGGTTCGGTCACGCTCGCGAAGGGAGACCGAGACCGTTCCAGCGGAGCCGAGCGAACGAAACCGTTGCTACCTCGAAGACGTCTCGCGCGTTTGGATACCAGTGAGTGGCGTTCACGCCGCCGGGCGATTCGAAGTGTGATCACTCGACGATGGTTCCCGAGCCCGAAAGCGCGGGTCGGACGACGTGGCGAGTCAGCGAAGTGACTGACGACCCCCAGAGGAACGCAACCACGAACTGGACGAACGTTCCCATGTACTCGGCAGGGATCACGAGCCAGAGAAAGACGGTGGTGACGGCGATTGCCACGAGCGTGGCGACCACCGCCGCCGCGTCGCTTCGCGGTTGAATCTCGACCGGATCGAGCGCGAGGCTTACGACCGCGCCAACGACGGCTCCGACGATGACGGCCCCGAACGTTGCCTCGAGTGAGACGACCACTCGAGCAGGTTCGGGAAGCAGGAGCATCGGCGTGAGCGCGATGGCGATCAGTAAACGGCGTCAAAAAACCGATTCCGAACTGGCAGACTTTCATCAGCAGTCGCCTCGAACGAGAAAGCCTATACGGAGTCGATTGACAGCAGGAGGTGGAATGAACGAGAACCGAAACGTTATGGATATTCTCGAGCGGGTGCGAGAGTCGCGGCGGCGCAAGCGCTGTCCCGACTGCGATGCCGTCGTTTCGATCCGGGGGTTCAGAGGCGAGTACCGCTGGACGTGTTTGGATTGCGATGCGCTCGGAATCGGATACAGGTCCCGTTCGGCCGCTTTGAATGGGATCAAACGCCGGCGTGGATAACGAATCCGACTCCAATCGGCTATCGATACCCATCACATGAGATTCCCGGTCGCTGTCTACTCCGTCGGTCATAGGGAGTGTGTAGACGTTCATCGGGTTCCTGGGGCGGATAGAGACGCAGCCACGACGGACGGAGACGAAACCGTCGGTTAGCGACGACGATTCCTATCACTGACTCTAACGGTTCTTCCGTGGGACCTCACCCAAAACCCTTTTTGGCGGGCCTGACTAACTGGTTAGTTAGATGTGGACCGTCGTGATCACCAGAAACGAACACCCTTTCGAGGCGATGACTGGAGTCGCCTCTTTCGGAGGTCGGACGGACGTCTCCGCGTTCGGGGTCGAATAACGTGGACTCGAGAATCGGGGAACTCGTCGGACGATTTCCGTCCGCGAGCGATACGAACCCCCGAACCTACGTCGTGGTCGCTGCGGTCATTCTGAGTACGTTCTTCGTCGGGTTCGGCGGCGGCGTTATCTTTCCAATTCTCCCGAATCTCGGCGTCGTGCTCGGCATATCGCCGTTCCTCGTCGGACTCATCCTCAGCGCGAACCGCTTCTCGCGACTGTTCGCGAACGCGCCGGCAGGCGTACTCGTCGACCGGATCGGCACGCGGACGCCGTTCGTCGTCGGTATGGTCGTCCAGAGCGTCGCCACCTTCGGGTACGTCCTCGCGATGATCGCCGCACGGCCCGAGCTGTGGTTTCTCCCCGATCTTCCGGCGGCCTGGTTTCTCGGCTCACGCGTGGTCTGGGGGGTCGGCAGTGCGTTCGTCTTCGCGACGGCGTACACTATCGCTGCCGACGTCAGCGACGGCGACTCACGTGGTGCGAATATGGGGTTAATCAGGGGAGGGATCCTCTTTGGCTTCCCCACCGGCGTCCTCGTCGGCGGAGTGATTAGTGAGCTCTCGGGTACCGTGGCCGCGTTCGCGGTCGCGACCGCGTTCGCGGTCGTCGCGAGCGTCGTCGCGTACGCGACGATTCCGGAGACACACGTCGATGGCGACGACCATCGCTCGGTCAAACCGTGGGACATCGACGTCAGCGTGCCCGCACTGACGGTTGGTTTCGTCAACTTCGCCGTCCTGTTTGCGTATCTCGGAGCGCTGTTCTCGACGCTCGTCCTCTTTCTCGGTCGAAACGACCTCGGCGTCTTCGGGTTCGACGCCCAGGCTTCCTCGGGGATCTTCATGGCCGTCACGGTTCTGGCGGCCGGGGCGTTCATGTTCCTCGGCGGCTACGTGAGCGACCGCCGCGGCTCTCGTATCCCGATTCTCGTCACCTTTCTCGGAACGACGTTCGCCGGCTTCATCCTGCTCGCGTTCGCGGATTCGGTTCTCACCCTCGTCGTTGCGTGTCTGTTCATTGGTGCCGGCCAGGGTGGCACGAGCGGTCCGTTGATGGCGCTACTGGCAGATCTGACGCCCGACGAACGGATGGGGCGCGCCGTCGGAACGAACAACGTCCTCGGCGACGTTGGCGGCGGACTCGGCCCCCTGATCACCCTGCCGTTGGTCGAGATGGTCGGCTTCGAACCGATCTACGTCGCCTGCGCGCTTCTTCCCGTCCTCGCCGGCTTCATCCTGCTCGTCGGTGTCCGCTACGAGACGGGGCAGTTCTTACCGGACGTCGACCTGGAGGTGGCCGGTGGGGAGGGGCCCGCGGACCACGCCGACTGATACGATCTGCTGGAACGATGGACCGGGGCAACTGCAAGCCGTCCTCCGATCGCTCCGGTAACGAACGACAACGGTCCGTATCAGGCCGGTGGATCTTTCGGCTCCGAGTCGGGTCGATGCTGCCGGTTACACTCCCCACACGAGGCGAGAGGCATGCGTGAGTTTCGAACCCGACAGACCTGAATCGACGGGCGTACCACGTCGCAAGGTATCCGGCTGGATCCGGGCCCACCATTAACTACGCCGTCGGTGTACGACGGCCGATGGCCGACACTCGCCCGAACGTCCTGTTCGTACTCACCGACCAGGAGCGATACGACTGTCACGTCCCCGAGTCATCCGTCGACAAGGAACCCGAACCCCCCGTCGAAACGGAGGCGATGGATCGGCTCTCGAGACAGGGAGCCCGCTTCGAGCACGCGGTTACGCCGATTAGCATCTGCTCGAGCGCCCGCGCCTCGCTGCTGACCGGGCAGTTTCCCCACAGCCACGGGATGATCAACAACTGCCACGAGGACGACGCCATCCTCGCCAACCTCCCGCCAGGAATTCCGACGTTCTCCGAGGCACTGGCCGATGCCGGCTACGATCTCACCTACACCGGCAAGTGGCACGTCGGTCGAGACGCCACCCCCGAGGAGTATGGCTTCAGCTATCTCGGCGGCAGCGACAGACACCACGACGACATCGACGAGGCGTTCCGTGAGTACCGACGTGAGCGCGGAACGCCGCTCGAGGAGGTCGATTTCGAAGACGAGATCTACACGGGCGACGACCCGCGGGATAGTTCCGAGGGGACGTTCGTCGCCGCGAAATCACCGATCGATGTCGAGGACACCCGCGCCTGGTTCCTCGCCGAGCGGACGATCGAGGCGCTCGAGGCCCACGTCGAGGGAGCGACCGCTTCCAACGTCGGGGACGAGTCCACCGGAGAGGGCAAACGAGGCGATGGCGGTCCGTTCTTCCACCGGACGGACTTCTACGGCCCTCATCACCCCTACGTCGTCCCCGAACCGTACGCCTCGGTGTACGACCCCGACGAGATCGAACCGCCCGAGAGCTACGCGGAGACGTTCGACGGCAAGCCTCGGGTCCACGAGAACTACCTCGCCTACCGTGGCGTCGAGGGCTTCGACTGGGAGCTGTGGGCCGAGGCGCTCGCGAAGTACTGGGGGTTCGTGACGCTGATCGACGAACAGCTCGGGCGGATCCTCGCGGCACTCGAGGACCTCGAACTGGCTGAGGAGACGGTCGCCGTCCACGCCTCCGACCACGGCGACTTCGTCGGGGGACACCGTCAGTTCAACAAGGGCCCGCTCATGTACGACGACACCTACCGGATCCCCCTGCAAGTGCGCTGGCCCGGCGTCACCGAACCGGGGTCGGTTCGTCGGGAGCCGGTCCACCTCCACGATCTCGCACCGACGTTCCTCGAGATCGGTAACGTCGACGTTCCCGACAGCTTCGACGCTCGAAGCCTCGTCCCGCTGCTCGAGGGCGACGATGCACCTGCCGACTGGCCCGAGTCGACGTTCTCGCAGTATCACGGCGACGAGTTCGGCCTCTACAGCCAGCGGATGGTTCGGACCGAACGCTACAAGTACGTCTACAACGGTCCCGACGTCGACGAACTGTACGACCTCGAGGTCGACCCGCCAGAGCTCCGGAACCTGATCGACCATCCCGAGTACGCGAACGTTCGCCGGACGATGCGGGAGCGATTGATCGCGTGGATGGACGAAACCGCCGATCCGAACCGCGGTTGGGTTCCGGAGATCCTCCGGCGGGCGGACTGATCGTGGTGGGTTCGGCGATCGCGGACTCCGCGCTGCTAGCACGATCCGATCGCCGGAGCGGAAGCGTACGTTTACAGGTCCCAAGCGGCTACTCCGTGTATGATCGTCGACACCGAAACGGGTGAACGCCGATGACCGACGACTCGGACCAAGATCCGGCCGAACTCCGCGAGCAGGCCGACGAGTACGAGGCGGTCGCCGATGCGCTCGAAGAGCTCGTGATCGAACTGCGCGATGAACCGGTCAGGGAGTCCCGGCTCGAGGGGCTGTTCGACGAGGCGACGACGAGCAATCCGGGAATTTGGAACACCGTGACCGCGTTTATCGACGTCGAGGACGGCGAGGCGATCGTCACCGACGAGTCGAAGCTGGCGGAAGGCAAGTGGGCACCGGAGATCGTCGAGGACTGCGACGCGATGGTCACGATCGACGTCCAGCGGGGCCTGATGCCCGACGAGTTCACGTACCTCGTCGGGAAGACGCTGCAGACCGAGATCGAGTCGTTCCGTGAACGGGCGAGCGAGGTTCGACGGAAAGCCGACGGACGGACGTGAGGTGGCCCCACGGCGGATTTAATGCCTGGTACGGCCTGTCGAACCGATTTCGACGGCTGAGCACACTGTTCTACACCGCAAGCGTCGTATCGACGATCAGCATGATCGCGAAGCCGAGAACGAACGCCGCCGTCGCCGTGTCGGCATAGCCGTGGCCGTGACTCGAGGGGACGAGTTCGCGGAAGACGACGGCGATCATCGCGCCCGCGGCGAAGCCGGCCGCAATCGGGAAGAGGCCGGAGACGACGGCGACGAGTGCGAATCCAGCCGCCGCGGCGATCGGCTCCGGGACGCCCCCCGAGAGCGTCGTGTAGAGCAGCGTCTTCGACCGCGAGAGGCCCGCTCGAGCCGCGGGGACGGCAATCGCGAACCCGTCCGGGACGTTCTGGACCGCGATGGCGGTCGCGATAGCCAGACCGAGTGCGGTCTCGCCGCTGGCGAAGGCAATCCCGACCGCCAGTCCTTCGGGGACGTTGTGGATCGTCACGGCGCTTCCGACGAGCGCGGCGCGGCGTAGATCGTCCTCGGAGTCGGCTCCGCCGTCCGTGCCGTCGGTTTCGCCCCGGCGTACGGTGGTGGGCGACGGATCGCTCCCGCTGTTTCCGCCCATGGGCTCGAGCACGGTCGTTCCCTCGAGTCGATCATCGCGAAACCAGAGGTGCAGGTGGGGCAGGACGGCGTTGGTCACGAGCAGGAAGGCACCGCCGAGCAGGACGCCCGCGACGACCTCGAGTGGAGTGCCGAGTTCGAGCCCCGGAAGGACGAGCGCGAACACCGCCGCGCCGACCATGATTCCGCCGGCGAGGCCGAGCGCGCCGTCGTAGACCCGGTGGCTCACCCGATCGGTCACCAGCGTCGGGAGCGCGCCGAGACCGGTCGCACAGCCCGCGATCGTCGCGATGACGACGACCTCGACGAGCGACGTCATAGCGGTGGTTCATCGTCCCCGCGGATAGGTGTGCCGTCGAACCTGGTTCGGTTCTTGACGCGAATATAACCGAGTTTTACCGACTAGTTATAATAGCGTGCGCCCCCGTTGCAAAACCGATGGCATTCAGCGACAGACTCCTCGAGGACGGATCGCACATCTGGGAGGCACAGCTGGAGCACCCGTTCGTCACCGAACTCGCGGCCGGAACGCTCGACGAGGCGGCGTTCGAACACTGGGTGAAACAGGACTACCGGTACCTGCTCGACTACGCGCGGCTGTTCTCGGTCGCCGGCTCGAAAGCTCGCGACGAAGAGACGATGACGCACCTGCTGGGCGTCGCCCACGAGGTGCTCGACCACGAGATGGACCTCCACCGGGAGTTCGCCGCCGACTACGGCATCTCCCAGCCGGAACTCGAGTCCGTCGAGAAGGCCCCGACCTGCGTCGCGTATACGAACTTCCTCGTGCGCACCGCCTACGAGAGGTCGATCGCCGAAATCGCGGCCGCGCTCTACCCGTGTATGCAGGGCTATCTCGACGTCGCCGAGCAGATGGCCGATCTCGCGGAGGAAGAACACCAGTACACGCCGTTCATCGAGATGTACACCGGCGAGGAGTTCCGCGAGGCGACCGCGTGGTGTCGGGAGTTCGTCGACGAGTGTGGCGACCGCTATCCCGGCGAACACGACGCCATGCGCGAGGCGTTTCTGACGAGCGCCAAACTCGAGTACCGCTTTTGGGAGATGGCTTACACGCTCGAGGGGTGGGAGCTGTGACCGACGTTGCGGGCGGTGACGTCGACGGTACTGTTTCCGAAACGTACGCGGAATTTGCGGCCGAGACGGACGGCGAGGAGCCGCGCTTTACCGACTGGCTCCGGGCGCGCTCCAAACCCGACTGGACCGACGCCGTCGGTCACCCGTTCACGCGGGAACTGGGCGCCGGCACGCTGTCCGAAGAGGCCTACGCCGAGTACCTCGTCCAGGACTACGCCTTCGTCGGCGACCTCGTCGGGACGTTCGGTTACGCGGTCGGGCAGGCGCCCGGCATGGCCTCGAAAAGGCCGCTCGTCGAGTTCCTCGATACGATCACCGACGAGGAAAACGACTACTTCGAACGCTCGTTCGACGCCCTCGAGGTCCCGGAGTCGCGCCGTCGCAATCCGAAACTCGCCGAGCCAACCGCGGCCTTTGTCGACCTGCTCGGACGCGCGGCCGCCGAGGGCGGGTACGCCGAGACGCTGGCCGTGCTCGTCCCCGCGGAGTGGATCTACGAGGAGTGGGCGACGGCGGTCGCCGCCGAGTACACCGATCCGGATCGAGAACCGCCGAGCGCAGGCGCTGACATCCCGTTTTATTACGCCGAGTGGATCGATCTCCACGCCACGCCCGGTTTCCGCGAGTTCGTCGACTGGCTCAGGGGGGAACTCGACACCGTCGGCCCGGATCTCACGCCGCGTCGCCAGACGAGAGTCGAGCGGCTGTTCCGGCGAACGGTCGACCTCGAGGTGGCGTTTTTCGATTCGGTCTCCGAGTCGGGCGGCCTGGAGTAGCGTCGACCGCTTTCGGCTGCTGCCATCAGAAAGGACGTTCGCGGGGCCGGACGTGATCGCAACTCGAAACCGGTCCGTCGGTTTCCCCGATCACCGATGCGTCGTTAATCGATCGAGATCTCGAGTTCCAGCACGCCGAGATACGACGGTGCGTTGCCGCCACTGGTCCGGAACTCGGTGGGCGTCGAGTCGACGTACCGGTAGAACTCCGACTGGGTCGCTGGGAGCATCGTCGATCCGTCCTCGCGCTGAAGGAACGCAGGTGCGTTCGTCTGTTGAATACGCTCGAGTTGTGTCTCCCAGTCGTCGCCGGCGTGGACGAAGACGCCGAACGAAAAGCGTCCCGAGGAGACTGCCTCCTGTTTCGATGAGAACTGATCGGCCTCCTCGACGCGATACTCCTCGTCGCTCAGCCACGCGATCGCAGCAAGGCCCTCGGTCCGGAGGAGGTAGGCGTCCCAGGTCAGCGTGTCGTCGAAGATCTCCCAGGCGTTTCGCGGCCCGACGGTATCGACCTGGACGCTGAACGCGGGCCGACCCCGCGAGCCGGTCGGCTCGTGGACGAACGTCGCATCCCAGCCGGGGACGCGGATCCCCCGGTCGTGGTAGACGATCCCGTCTGCCTCGAGCCCCAGGTCGTTTTGCTCGTCGAGTTCCCGCAGAAAGTCCAGCACCGAGATGCCGCCAGCCTCCTCGAGTCCGTCGAAGAACTCGGGGAGTTCGTAGACGTCACGCCAGGGACGGTAGCCGTCGGGAGTGCTCATCGTTTCCAGTCCCCTCCGGCGGTCGTCCGCGATCCCACGGTCGGATGCTCGAGGCGCACTCGAGCGGGTGCGTCGTTCATACCCGATGCAAACGCGTCGGATCGGATTATACTGTCGCTGTGGCTCGTCGCGTCGGACCGGAGTATACCGTCGCCGTGGTCCGTGGGGAACGTACTGACGATCGACGCCGGAGCGGAAACCCCAGAATCGGCAGACTGTGGGCGGGCGTGTGTCTCATACGGTTTGCTGTACGTCAGCACCGATGTTACCGCGACACGTCTGCGATTGCACCGGTAAATCGTCACACCAATCCGTGTCAGTACTCGGGTCGTTGGGCCTGGATGACATCCGAAAGCTGCATGTGCTCGTCGGCAAGGAGTTCGTTGAGATCGTCCGACGTGATGATCCCGACCAGTTCGTTACTCTCGTTGCAGACGGGGAGTCGGCGGATACCGTGCTCGCTCATTAGTTCGGTTGCTTTGTAGAACCCGTCTGTCTGATCGGCAGTGGCTAAATCGTCAGACATGACGTCACCGGCAGTCGCTTCTGCCGGGTCCATCCCGTTGCCGAGCACGCGCGTCGCGAGATCACGATCGGTGACGATCCCGATCGGTTCGTCGCCCTCGGTGATCACAACGCTCCCGACGTGGGATTCGTCCATGCGTGTTGCGAGTTCCTGAACGGAGTCGTGTTCTTGTGCCGTTACGACGTTGCTTCGAGCGAGGTTTTCAATAGGCATGAACCCGTCTCGCTGTCCCACTGACGCGGCTATAAACCCCTGCCGTACCTCCAAAACACCGTGACTTCCACGCGTGATGAACTATCCATGCGACTCCCTTGGGCGATACGACTGGTATGAGTCTGTAGACGAGGTGTGCGGCTAAAACGAGTTTTCCGATCGCTTCGACGCTACAGAATCCGTCTCCGATCCTACGGACCCATCTGGCTGTGGATTCCTGCCGCGGCCGTGCCCGCCTGGCTGAGCAGGACGAACAGGGTGAACAGGACGCCGATCATTCGTGGATGCTCTGCGAGGTAATCTTTCATGTTGTCTTTGTCAGACATCACATTCCGATGGATGTGCCCAATGGTAATATAATTATCTAATACTTACATATATATTTTTATAAAAATATAGTCTGTTTTATAATGGGTCGGCAATCCGAGTGTGTGAACTGATACGGGTTACTGTACGTCGGTACCGCCGGACTCGCGACCCCAGCTGCGGTTTCAGCGGTAATACGGTACAGCAATCCGTATGAGACACGGAACGGTTCCGACGTACCGCTCCGATAAATGAGCATAAACTGATAAAAAATCCTCGCCGTCGAATCATCTTTCGGTTACTTCGTCGCACCCGACACATTATCTTTCCGACACCTCATATCGAGTGTATCTCACAATCGAGCACGTTCTCCCCTCAAGGCACAGAAATCGACGAGAAAACCCCAAAAACATCGGGAATACCGACGTCTCAGACGAATTGGTGTACCGATTTGCCGGTATGACCGCAGAACGTGGCGCAGTTGCACCGGAAATCACAGCAGTCCGTATCAGGCACGGCTCGTCGACTTGTCCCCGATTTGGAACTCTCTGCTCGATAGTACTGCGGTAGTCAGTCTCGAACCGACGAAACACCGATCGAAAAACGAAACGACGACCGCGTGGCGTTCGACTGTGGCGTTAGCCTGCCGCGTCGACTGCAACTGGCGTGAACGAACCGGCGGCTTCGGTCCCGTCTTCCATCTCCTGGTCGCCGATGACCGTTTCTTCACCCTCTTCGACGACATCCTCGTCACCGTCCTCGAGCACGGGCCCGTCGTCCACGTCGACGTCGGTCTCGTTGTCGACTTCGTCCGGATCCTCGAACTCGACTTCCTCGAGCGGTACATCGACTGTCTCGCCCTCGACGACTGCAGTTTCGGGAACGGCCGTCTCGGCGTCGTAGGCCTGGAAGCCGTCGTCGCTCGGCGCCGTTACGGTTATCGTGTACTCCTCGGTCGCTTCGACGGCGCTGTCCGTGTACCCGTCTTCGACACCGAGTTCGTCGTTGGTGGCGTACGGAACCGTCAGTTCGAACGAGCCGTCCTCGTCGAGTTCGCCCTCCTGGACGTACTCGAACGTGCCGCTTTCGGTTTCCGAATCCAGTTCGACGGCAGCGACGACGGTCGCCTCGTCGGGGTTGTCGACGTCGACCGATCCCTCGAGCGTCGCGCCCTCGACGCGTTCGTACGTCTTGACGGCGGCACCCTCCCGCTGGTCGAAAACGACGTAGTCGAGCTCCGGATGCTGTTCGATCTGCATGAGTTCGAGGTACGTCTGCTGATCGTAGATCTGGTTGATCGCGACCATCGGCGATCCGCCGGCGTCGTACTCGAGTTCGCCGGTCTCCGCGTTGACGATGGCGTAGCTGACGAACGGCGTCATCCGATCGTCGTTCTCGTGAACCAGCCGGTAGTGTTCCATGCCGGCCGCGTTGCCGAAGTACAGCTGTGCGGAGGTCGTCTCGTAGTACGGCACACCGGCGAACTGTCCCGGAATTTCGTCGCTTTCCACCGGCTCGTTGGGACTCAGATCCTCCGGCGTGGTGTAGTAGTCGTAGTCCGGCCCGGTCCACGTCGTGATCGCACCGAACTTCCCGCCGACCATCTGGTCGTCGATCATCACGTATCGGATCTCCTCGTGGGAGTCCTCGCCGTTTTCGATCATCGCCTCGAGTTCCTCGTTCGAGTGATCGCGGGGTGACTCACCCGCCGCGATCGCGTCGAGAATCAACTCGGACCGTTCCTCGGACTCGGCGGTCAGGAACGCCGACGAGGAGCGGGCGTTCTGCTGGAACGGGTTCGAATGGGGCATCCGCTCACCCTGTACCGTTATCAGGTGGCCGTAGTCCCACCACGACATCACCCCGTAGGATCCTTCCGGATACTCGAAGTCGCCGTCTTCGGGCTGGTCGTAGCTGCCGTAGAGCTCGAGTTCGTCCGCGTTGCCTGCACCTGCCCAGTTACCCGGTTCGGGCGTGTTCTCTGCGAGCCAGTGGTTCGACGTCTCCCAGGTGTCGGCGGTCGGGTTCGGCCCCGACGCATTGCCTCGCTCCCAGGCGGTGTCGTCGCCCGCCGCAACCGGTGGAAGCAACGGTGCGAACAACAGGAGCACGACCATAACGAGTACGATCACCTGGTAGGCTTCGACGTTCTTGAGCGCGCTGACACTCCGGACGAGTTCGACGTCGACGTCGACGATCCGGAGCATTTCGGCGACGAACACCGCGTTTACGACCGCCACCGCGATGACGAGGTAGTAGGCGAATCGAATCTGGGTCGCCGCCATGCTGATCAGAAACAGCGACCAGACGATGACGAGCGTGTGTTCGGTCCGGAACTCCCGACCGAAAAACGGCCGTGAGATCAGGACCACGAGACCCGCGAGCATCGTATAGAACGCGGCACCGAACTCGTCGACGACGTGAGCGGTGAAGTCGGCGGGTGGCTGGGCCTCCTGGATGGTGAGGTCCGTCGCCGTCTCGCCGAACGGGATCAGTCGCCGCGTCGCGTTCGTCACGAACGTATCGAACAGACTTGGAAGCACCAGCCACATCACCGCAAACGCCGCGACGATCAAGCCACCGATCGCCGCCGGATAGTATTGGCGATCGACGTCGAACCCGTTCCACTGCCGTGCGAACCAGGCCATGAACACACAGCCGATCGCGACGAGCGCGGCGCTCGCGGGCTGGAGATAGCCGAAACTCGTCACGCTCGTTCCCGGATCCTCGATGAGAACCGCCGTGAGCAGTGCCGTCACCCCGAGGCTCACCGCACCGACGAACGCGACGTGATCCGGCGAGACGTTGCGGACGTAATCGAGACAGAGCTGGACGGTGAAAAACACCGCGAGAATACCGATCAGGACGACGCCGGGCGGCCACACCCAGATGTACAGCGTGAGTGCGACCCCCGCGAGCGCGCTGTAGATCGCCGGCGTGCGAAGCGCTTCCCAATCGCCGTCCGCGAGGAGTTCGTAGATCGGTTGCTCTCGCTCGGCGACGCGAAGCGCGACCATCATCGCGAGGATCGCGATCGCCATGAACAGCACCTCGGCGACGTGGTGTTGAAGCTGTCCCGCGGTCGTCCGGGCGAGGAACGTCCCTGGTGCGAGCGCGAGCAGGAGGACGGAAACGACACCTCCCAGAGCCCCGCCGAGGCGACGACCGATGAAGAACACCGGAATCGCCACCAGCGCGGCCATCGCGGGGACGGCCAGCAGCGACACCATGTACAGCGTCTCCGTCGACGGATCGCCGAGTCCGACGATCATCGCCGCGGTGACGATGAGTTGATCGAACAGCGTTCCGAACTGGCCGACGTAGCGCCCGGTCGGGAACCCCGTCCAGACGTCGTACGGCATCGTCCGCGGATAGTTCTCCGCGGTCCACTGTACTGTCCGCCAGTGATACCACGAGTCGATCGCTGACAGGGCGGGCGTTCCATCCTCGGTGATGAACTCGTCGTACGCGCGAGTCCGCGTCAAAAACATGAACAGCATCACGACCCCGACGACCGGGATGTGATACCACTGCGTCCACGTCTCGAGGAGAGACAGTGAGGTGTCGGACTCTCCCTGGACGCGTTCAGTGTCCGTACTCATTAGGTTCCAACAGACCCAAGCGCAGAATAAGCCTTGTCATATACGTGCGCCGTTTTCGTCTCCGGGCGGGCACAGAACCGTCCGTTCGAACGGTCCCACCAACTTTTCGACCGTGAAACCGTCGAACCAGACCGCCGTTTCGGCAGGACTTTTACATCGAGGCTCCGACACCACCGACGATGCTGTTACTCGTCGTCGGGATGGTCGTCCTCTTCGTCGCGGGGATCCCGTACGTGCTCTACCTGGCTTGCCAGTACTTCGTTCCATTCGAATCGCCAGCACGAAAGCGCACTCGGACCGTTCCGGTGAGTATCGTCTTACCGACGTACAACGAGGCGGAGATCGTCGAATCGACCCTCGATCGGCTCTGTTCGCTCGAGTACCCGGCGGAGCAACTGGAGATCGTCGTCGTCGACTCGAGCGACGATGATACCGCCGCAATCGTCCGCGAGTCCATTGCCGACCGCGATGCACCGTCGTCGATCGTGATCGAAGAGGACGACCGGGGTGGCGTCGCTCGAGCCGTCAACCGCGGGATCGAAGCCGCGAGCCACGACGTGATCTTTCGAACCGACTGCGATTCCCGACTCGACGACGACGCGATCTCCCACGCCGTCGCGAACCTCAGCGATCCCTCGATCGGAGGGGTCACCGGTCGACAGATCGACGTCCTCGGCGACAGCGAACTCGAGGAATCGTACCGAGACATGCAGGCGGGGAATCAGGCGCTCGAATCGTGGCTCGACTCGACGTTCATCGTTCACGGACCGTGTTTTTCGTTCCGCAAGGACCTGTTCGAACCGATCGCCGAGGACTCGCTCGCGGACGACACCGAGATCGGGGTGACGATTCGACGAGCGGGAAAACGCGTCGTCATGGATCCCGCAATGTGTTTTACCGAAGTCGGCGTGTCGAACATCCGTGATCGGCGCGCGCGAAAGGACCGTCGAGCGATGGGACTGCTACAGATACTCGAGCGTAACCGGGACCTGCTCGGCCGGTACGGCCTGTACGGTCGCATCGTCGTTCCGTTCAACTGGTGGTTCCTCGCGATCTCCCCGTGGCTCTCGATCGCCGGCGGCGCGCTCGTGATTTTGGGATTGCTGACGACCGCCCCGCCCCTCGGTGGGGCGGCCATCCTCGCGTTCGTCGGGTTCGTCTTACTGGGTCAGTACGATCGTCTCGGCCCGCTCCAAGCGCCGTACGCCGTCTTCGACGCTCACCTCTCGCTGGTGATCGCCCGGATCAGACTCTGGCGCGAGGAAGGCGACGGCACTTGGACGATCGACACCGAATCACGAGAGTTACTCGAGTGACCCACACGCGAATTACTCGAGAGCCCTAGAATCCGGGGGCACGCTCGGCCAGCCCATTCACCGTCTTCCCGAGTTGGTCCCGAGCAACCCGAAGACACTCCCGGTAGTAGCCGACACCTCGAGCGGCCGTCATGGCGACCGCGATCGCGGTGTACGTCAGTCGGTTCATCGTCGCGTCGTACTGCTCGCGGCGAATCCCGCTCGGCCGTGGTGGAATTCCCACCCGGCCGTACCGCTCGGGATAGTGTCGCTGAAGCTGACAGTGTCCCCGTCCGATCCGGACGTTTCGCGAGTACAGCGACCGAAACGTGGTCCTCGTCGGGTGGACCACCGTCGCCTCGGGCGCGTACGCCAGATCGTACCCCGCTTCGTAGACGCGATTCCCGAACTCGAGGTCACCGCCAGAGACGAGTCGGTCGTCGAACCGCCCGACGTCCTCGAGCAGTTCGTGCGTCACGAACAGACAGGACGTCGGCGCGTAGTGGTGTTGCTCGAGAAACGCCGCGATCGGAAAGCCGGAGACGAGGTTGTACCGCGCAGTCGGCGAGGGATCGTCGGGGGCCTCGAGTTCGATATCGGGTGCGAGATAGTGGGCCTCAGTCTCACGCACTCGCTCGAGGGCGTTCTCGAGCCATCCGTCCGTGACTCGCTGGTCGGCGTCGAGAAAACAGACGACGTCCTCGTCTGCGTGCTCGATCCCGGTGTTCCGGGCAGCGTACGAGGACTGGACGTCTCGCTCGAAGACGAGCGTGACCCGTTCGTGATCGTCGGCGTACTCGGCGACGATTGCTGGAGTGTCGTCGCTCGAGTCGTTGTCGACGACGACGATCTGGGTCTCCGAGGGAGTGTGTTGTAGAAGCGACTCGAGGGTCGTCTGAATCCCCTCGAGGTCGTTGTAGACGGGGACGACGATGGATACAGTCTGCATTCCCATCTCCTATTAGCCACGACCACGGAAGGTGAAGGCAAAAACCCATTGATAAAAGCACGACCGTCTGTCTACCCGGATTTGATTTACGAAGGGAATTTAACAGCTGAATCGCTATCACTATTTCGAAGGCGATAGTAGATATGATGCTTGTTCTCCACAGTGAAAAGGGAGATGTATGAGTCACGTTGGAATCGTTATGACATCGATGGAGTATGGCGGTGCCGAGCGAATCGCTTTCAACGTGGCGACTGGCCTTTCGAATATTGGTCACGAAGTTGATCTAGTATTGATCGACGCAAAAGGTCCTCTCCTCGAGAAACTTCCCTCTTCTATTTCTGTCGTCGATCTCGGGTCAACTCGAGTTGCGACAAGCGTATGGCCACTTAAAAGGTACCTTGAAAAGGCCCGGCCAGACGCACTGTATGCGATGATGACGGAAATTAACGTCATCACTACGATCGCACATCAGCTGTCGAGAGTTGATACGCGGTTAGTTCTTAGCGAACACAATACACCATCTATTAGCTCAGAGGGGCTGAAAGACGAGTTTGTGCTCAAGCTCGCTGCGAAGGTCTATCCTCGAGCCGATAAAATCGTCGCAGTCTCAGCTGGCGTGAAACGCGATCTTCTCGATGTTACCGGTATCGACCCGGATCTGGTCACGGTTATTCACAATCCGATAGACGTAGAGTGGATTCGCGATCAGGCCACAGAACATATCGAACATCCGTGGTTCGACGATGATTCGCTCCGAGTCGTTCTCAGTGCAGGAAGACACGTTCCGCAGAAAGGCTTTGACACGTTGATTCGAGCGTTCGCCAGGCTAGACGATCCGGCCGCCCGACTGATGATCCTTGGTTCAGGTGAGCAGACGGAATCTCTCGAGTCTCTCGTATCGTCTCTCGGGCTTTCGAATCGTGTGGAATTCACTGGCTTCGTCGATAATCCCTTTGCGTATATGGACCAAGCTGACGTGTTCGTTCTTTCATCGTGGTACGAGGGATTCGGAAACGTTCTCATCGAAGCAATGGCTACTGGCTGCCCAGTTGTTTCGACGGATTGTCCCAGTGGCCCAAACGAAATTCTCGAGAGTGGCGAGTACGGACAGTTAGTCCCCGTTCGAGATCCCGATTCGATGGCGAGTGCAATAGGTATAACACTTGAAGAACAACAGGATAGTCATAGATACGTCGAACGATCGAATGACTTTGCTATTGAATCAGTAATCCCGAAATATTATTCAGTATTAATATAGAATTTTATTCCAATCTCTTACAAAACAACCGTTGGTCATGCCGTAAGGTAGTATAGAATTTCCCCGGTAGTATCAATTGAGACGTCACAGTTGCACCGCTGAGCGTTTCATAGAAGGATTCATATTCTATTTACCAACTATATTTGGGATTAACACATGTTTTTATATAAATTATTTATCTTATCAATAACAATTGGTTTTTTGAATTTATTCGTTTCATATATGGCTTTCCTCGAATAGTCTTGTAACTGATTATTTGAGAGAGACAATATTAATTCAATTACTTCATTTATTCCATCTCCAACCTCTCCACCGTCTCCAATAATCTCGGAGACTGAACCAACATCAGTTGAAACTACTGGAGTTCTGGCTGCTAAGGATTCCAAAAAGACCCGTCCAAAGGGTTCGTGCCAGCGCCCAGGATACACGAAAAGATCATGATTTGCATAAATTGTTGGTAATTTTTCATAAGGGACAAAACCATAAAGAGTCATATTATTAGATATGGTTCTATTGCTTTGAGAAGTGCCCTTCAAATAATGCTTAAGCGGCCCTTTTCCAACAATAGAAAGTTCAAATTTTCTTTCACTCCGGTTGTTTAGTTCTCGAAGTATAGTAGGAAGTCTGTCAACACCTTTGTGCTTTTTCAAACCTCCAACATATAGGAGTTGTATTGGATTCGAAAAATCACTTTTATGATCAATTTCAAACCTCTCGTCCAAAATGTTAGGTATTACGTTAATGTTTTTGTTAGTATACCCAAACTCTGAGTATTTCTTCCTCACGTGATTAGATAGTGCCTGGAAGGCATCTATTTCTTCCTTATATTTACTTGCTTCAAGAGCAATTGGATAATTCTTCATATTTTTAATTGTGTGGTGTAGAATCCTAGCACCCTGATAGATAACACCCCGGTTTGGTTTGGGAGACAACTCTCTCATTGAATTAAATACGCAACTAGTGCACCGAAGGCTGCCGTTCGTGCCACAGTGTCCTTTGTTTTCATATAATAAGTCGTTCTTTGGACATATTGCACCATAGGCATTTAGTGTAACAACAGTGTTTACAGAATGATTCATCGAAATTTTACCCACTGAGGGAATGGTTCTCATTAAGTAGCTATGGAAAACATCGAATGAAGCGAGCTCACTCTCTAACTCGATCACTCTTTCATTTATTTTTGAATATTTATTTTTCACATATGAAGATCCCAAATCCATCTCCCGAGTGTTAACTTTCGTATAATTCTCATCCACCGTTCCCGGACAATAGAAAACAACTTCGTGCCCCAAGGATTGTAGGGATTCTCCGATTAGGGTAGCACTATGAACTGCTCCAGAACCTTCAGCAGTCGGACTATCGGGGTGGAGTAGAGCAATTTTCACTTGATATTGTAAATATCTAATTCCTAATTAAACCACTGATAATGATGCGAAATCGTTTTTGTGGGGCCCTATAATAGTACTATCTTGGTCTGTTGAATCACTGGGTGGCGACGGAATGGTTCGGTAAGTTAAAAGAGTTGAAGCGGGAGAGTTGAGTTGTCTATGACCCAGATCGCCCGCTTCATTGGGGAGAGTCTCAAGTGGGAGATTTCACCGTTATTTGTCGAGTGCGCGAGGGAATTCCGTGCTCTCGTCTTTACTGTCTTCAAAAAGTGATAAGCCGTCGCATTCCTCATCATTCTCTTACCATAATTAATTCTGTATATACGTTTCGGGAGATGTTCTTGTATTCTACCTGAAGGTTTTTATGGTTTCTTCCGGCAGAGCAAATTTTGAAGTCGAGTTTTTCTAGAGTACGAAGTAATCTTTCAAATGCCTCCTCTTCTTTTGGATGTATTTCTATATGGAGTATAATGGGGTTACATTGAGCAAGAGTTTCCTCAAGCAACGGAATCAATTCACATTCGAATCCATCAATATCCATTCGAATTACATTAACTGATTGTAGGTCGATCTCCTGGCTATCGAAATACGAACTCGGTGTGACTGTTTCGACCTGCCTCGTATTTTCGGAATTGTCAGGATTATCGACAAGAATATGATTGTTACAGTTGGAGGATAACCGCAGTGTTCCGGTCCCGTTTTCGGTACCCAGCGCTACCTGAGATGTCTCGAACATCTCTTCGTACCCATTCAGTTCGACGTTCTCGAGGAACCGTTCGTAATTGTCCGGGTCCGGTTCGACCGCGTATACCGACGCTCGCTCTCCGAGGACCGACGCTGCGAGCAGTGCGTAGTATCCGATATTGGCTCCGACCTCGAGTATCGTTATTTCGCCATCACACGTTCGCTTCAATCGTTCGAGTTCCCGCTTGTACGCACTCGTCGTGATCGGTTCTCGAACCCCGTAGATGATCAACTCCTGTCCGATCACTTCGTCGGTGTCGAGTTTCATCAGACTCCCTTCAACCTCTTTGATCACCGAATCACCGTAGCGCCACTCGAGATACCGTTGTCCAAAGATCAGACCGCCAGTCGTATCACAAAGCTGTGTCAGGTCTCGAGATCGGAATATGGACCAGTACACACGAGCAAGGGTTCTGAGATACGGGAGAACCTTGTCTGGGCGAGAGATCGCCTCGAAGAGTTTTCCGACCACTGTACTCATAGCGTCGAATCGCTCAGGGACGGGCAAAGCCTTTCCGACCTCGAATGCGTGGAATATACATACCCAACTATTCGTCTTTAGCTAAGATTCACACCTCGGTTGTGTAGCGGTAGCGAGCGTCTCTTGTAACACTGGTCGTTGCTGGTGGATCTTCTGTGCACCTTTGATTAGTCGTTTGAGCAGCGGTGGCGGCAAGTAGCCGAGGTAGTCGCCGAGTTCGTAGAGGATGAGCTGGGCGTGCGACCGGAAGGTCGCCGCCCGGCATTTTGGCGGAAACACGATCTCATCGTCTGCCTGTTCGGTGACCGTATCGAGCAAATCACGACTTACCAGAGTGACAGCAACGCCGCGTACAACAGAATTTTGACGACATGCTTCTTGCTCGTGTCGAACTCATACAGTTCGTACTGCGTCTTCGACTCACGTAACAGCAACTCTACCTCCCACGGATAGCGGTACAACGTCGCTAGATCCGACGGCAGGAACTCGTCTCTCGGAAGATTCGTGATGTACAGGTGGTAGTCGTCGGCGTCCACAAGGAGGACGCCAACGACGCGGAACCGCTTAGTTATCGCATGATTGCGTGCCCGCGTCCGATCGTCGGTCAAACGCTACTTCGACTTCGACGTCGATGTACCCGCGGTGCAGGTCATCCACAACATCGTGGATCTGCTCACCTTCCAAGGGAATGGCGCGCCCGTGCCAATCCCGTAACTGCGCCGAAAGCTAGCTAGCGAGTGTTCGATTCTCGCCTGCGGCGAAGCCGAACACGAACGACCACACTAGTGCGGGCATCTGTGTTTTTCTGTTACGCTCGACCACGCCGAGTTTCGGCGTGCTCTTCGAGGAACTCGGAGCGAAACAGTGTAGTGAGCCGACGCATATCGGAGGTGAGGAGGTATCGTTGTACACAGTCGCTGCCTCTTCATTCCTCTCGAAAAGATGTCTGGATACGCCGCCGTTGTCACGTGGCTCTCCGCTTAGCTAAAGACGGATAATTCTGTGGTACATAGTTGGGAAGAGAAATCGTACAATTTTTCACTTCACCTTATCTATTGGACATAATGACAACAAGACCGAACGTTCTGTGGTTAACACTTGAAAGCGTTCGAGCTGATCATACTTCTCTCTACGGCTACCACCGTGAAACGACACCATTTCTACAACAGTTAAGTGAACGATCTGATTCAACTGTTCTTCAGAATGGGATTGCCGCTTCCTTGTGGACACCTGCTTCCAGTGCTTCTATGCTCACAGGAACCCATTTATCTACTCACAACGTCGGTCGTGACCCAAGCGATCAACGGAAACTTGGAACGAACATTGACACACTCGCAGAGTTGCTTCGCAAGGATGGATATGACACTGCCCTATTTTCGTCTGTTTCTTGGCTCAGTTCATTGACTGGTCTTGATCGAGGATTTGATTATTCTCGATATGTGCGGATGGAAAAGTCAAACTTTGTTGGGATTGATCCAATCGCTCGTGATAGCTGGCGGTGTGCTTTTCACAGATTCATTCACCGCCCAACGTTTCGACTGGGAACACTACGGGATGAATTATCTGACGAGAAAAATTATCTCATATGGCGGAATTTTCGTCGTTGGATGTCCACTCACTGGAACGGTGAAAACCCATTTTTTGCGTATGCGCACGTCTTCTCACCACATCACGTTTACAATCCCCCGCGAGAATTTCTCGAACACTTTGTTAATGAGATTGACATGAGTGTTGAGGAGGCGCTTTCGTTATCTAAATCGACTTATGACAGCTCCTCCAGCATTAAATCATCTATCGCGAACGGTGTTAACTTTACTGACCGCCAGTGGAACTCAATCAAAACGCTATATGATGCGGAAATACGATATGCAGATCAGACGGTAAAAAAAATCGTTGAATATGCTGCTTCTGCCTCTGACCGTGATCTGATAATCGTCATAACGGCGGATCACGGCGACTTATTCGGAGAGCGAGGTGTAATTGGTCATAATCTTGTACTTCACGATGGACTCATCAAAGTTCCGATGATAGTCGTTGGAATTGAAGGTATTACAGATGGCCCTGACAAGATGTCACAGCATATTGATATTACATACACGATAGCGTCTGTGACGGATACTGTGACTAAGCAATTTGAAGGACGTGATTTGCGAAATTCGGATCGTCGATACGCGATCAGTCAACGGGGTAATTCTAATATTGACGCATATTTATCACATAACCCAGAGATGGACACGTCACAATTTATTGAGGATGCGCACACGAGTGTGAGAACGGACTCGTACAAGTATCTAGAGAGTTCGGCAAACCGTGTTCTATATGAACTCCCAGATGAAGATCAAAACATTGTTGACGAACACACGACAGTTGCAGAAAGACTATCACACATAATTGATCGGAACAACATAGATTGGTCAACCGACTCGAATCAAAAACGAGTAGAATTCACCCAGAGCGTAGAAGATCGTCTTCAGGATATGGGATACTTATGATGAATCCCAATAGGTACTTTCGATATATTTGGAAAGACTAATTACTATTTGAAGACGTTTCCATCGTCAAGTACACAAACGGCTATTTGATAACGTATGCGAATCGGACAAACATCAATTCTATACTTTGGGTCGAAATTCTTCGGATCCGCAATCGGATTTCTCGCAACCGTTTACTTTGCACGCGAGCTCGGTGAAACAATCCTCGGACACTATTTTCTTGTTCTGGCAGTCGTTTCATGGATTGCAATTGTTGGGAAAGTTGGACTCTCTGACGCAATTACGAAACGAATTAGCGAAGGGGACGAACGAGAGGCATACATAATCGCTGGGGCCTTGATGATATTTATATCAGGTGGCGTTATCGCTCTTGGAGTTGTGATATTTCGAGCAACGATTGAAGACTATATCGGTCAACCGGTGACTGAATATATCCTTTTAATTTTCATAATAGCACTTGTGATGTCTGTTTTTAGGGCTGCCTTAAAAGGCCATCATCTCGTCCATATCTACGCAATCCTATCGATTGGGAAAGAAGTCTCACGAACTGTGATACAGCTTTCTCTGGTGATCATTGGATTCGGACTTGTAGGTCTGCTTGTTGGATATGCGATTGGTGGTCTGGTGGTTGCGATTGGCGGACTCTGGTATCTTCGGCCGGGATACACTAGACCGACAGCCAAACATATGAGAAATATCTTTGATTTTGCGAAGTTCTCATGGTTAGGGAGCATTCGCTCAAAAACGTTTGATTCAGTTGATATACTGGTCCTAGGCGCGTTCGTCCCAGCTGGACTGGTTGGAATTTACTCTGTTGCGTATTCTATTGCAAAGTTTTTGGATATATTTGGTACAGCGATTAGTACAACGATGTTTCCTGAAATGAGCAAAATCGCGTCGACTGAGGATATTGATGCGGTGTCATCGCTCGTTGAGGATTCGATAATCTATGCTGGCTTACTTCTTATTCCCGGTTCCATCGGAGCAGTCGTAATCGGTGATCGGCTTTTGTATATATATGGGGATGGATTTGTGGCCGGAACAGAAATTCTCGTGATTCTCATCATTGCTCTGACTATTTACACCTACAACAAACAGTTGTTGAATACGCTTAACGCGATCAACCGGCCTGATCTCGCATTTCGATCCAACTTGGTATTTATTGTGTCGAACGTCGTGCTCAATGTCGTATTGGTTTGGCAGTTCAGTTGGTTAGGTGCCGCAATTGCTACCGCTATCTCCGCCATGATCGGTCTCATCTTTGCATACTATTACACTAGTTCTAACATCAATTTTAACATTCCTATCAAGGAAATAAGTCAACAAATAGGGGCTGCCCTCGCCATGGGACTGGTCGTCCATGGTGTTCGTCGTTACAGTGAGTCATACTGGATCACAGAATATAATTCCGTGTTCGTTGTTATTCTGGTTGGTCTCGGTGCAGCGATCTACTTCCTCGTGTTGCTCGGCATCTCGAGTACGTTCCGAACCACCGTCGCTAACAATCTCCCGTTCGATATCCCACAGCGCATTTGACCGGTCGGATCCCCTCACAAGGTATATGCCCTCCGCCCGAAACCATCGGAACATGCAAGCAGTCGTCCTGGCCGCGGGCAAGGGCACTCGCCTCCGGCCGCTGACCGAAGACAAGCCGAAAGTTCTCGTCGAGGTCGACGGCAAGCCCCTCCTCGAGGACGTCTTCGACAATCTCCTCGAGATCGGCGCGACCGAGTTCATCGTCGTCGTCGGCTACCGGAAAGAACAGATCATCGAACGCTACGGCGACGCCTACGAGGGCGTTCCGATCACCTACACCCACCAGCGCGAGCAGTTGGGGCTGGCCCACGCCATCCTCCAGGCCGAGCCACACGTCGACGACGACTTCGTGTTGATGCTCGGGGACAACGTCTTCCGGGCGAACCTCGGCGACGTGATCAACCGCCAGCAGGAGGATCGCGCCGATGCGGCCTTCCTCGTCGAGGAAGTTCCCTACGAGGAAGCCTCTCGGTACGGCGTGCTCGACACCAACGAGTACGGCGAGATCGTCGAGGTGATGGAGAAACCCGACGATCCACCCTCGAACCTGGTCATGACCGGCTTCTATACCTTCACGCCGGCGATCTTCCACGCCTGTCACCTCGTCCAACCGAGCGACCGCGGCGAGTACGAACTCCCCGACGCGATCGATCTCCTTATCCAATCCGGGAGGACGATCGACGCGATCCGTATGGACGGCTGGCGTATCGACGTCGGCTATCCGGAGGACAGAGAGCGGGCCGAGGAGCGCCTCGAGCAGACTCTGACGGAAGCGTCACCTGCGGAGTGAACCCAAAAACGACTAACACTCGCCCGTCGTCTCTCCAGTATGAACGTCTCTATCGTCGGCAGCGGCTACGTCGGGTCGACGGTCGCGGCCTGTCTCGCGGATCTCGGACACCACGTCGTCAACGTCGAAATCGACGAGGGCGTCGTCGAGACGATCAACGCGGGGGAAGCGCCGATTCACGAGCCGGGACTCGCAGAGCGGATCGCCGAGCACGCGGGGAGCCGACTCAGGGCCACGACGGAGTACACGGCCGTCCGGGAGACCGATCTCACCCTCCTCTGTCTGCCGACGCCACAGGCCGACGACGGCAGCCTCGAGTTAGCCCCGATGCGCGCCGGGACGGAGATGCTCGGCGAGGCGCTCGCCGAGAAGCTCGAAACCGAAGACGGGAACCATCTCGTCGTCGTCAAGAGTACGGTTCTTCCGGGAACGACCGAGAACGTCGTCGGGCCGATTCTCGAGGCCGAAACCGGAACCCGAATCGGTGAGGAGATCGGCCTCGCGATGAACCCGGAGTTCCTCCGGATGGGGACGGCGGTCGAGGACTTCCTCGAGCCGGACAAGGTCGTCGTCGGCGCGACGAGCGAGCGGGCGGCGGCGACGCTCCAAGAGCTCTACGCGCCGATCCTCGGACGGGAGGAGACGACCCTCGTCGAGACCGACGTTCGCGAGGCCGAACTCATCAAGTACGCGAACAACGCCTTCCTCGCGGCGAAGGTGTCGCTGGTCAACGAACTGGGCAACGTCGCCAAGGAGTACGGCGCTGACGCCTACGAGGTGCTCGAGGCGGTCGGCCTCGACGATCGAATCTCCGAACGCTTCATGCGTTCGGGGCTTGGGTGGGGTGGCTCGTGTTTCCCGAAGGACGTCGACGCGCTCCGGGCTGGCGCGCGCGAACAGGGGTACGAACCGGAACTGCTCGATGCGGTCGTCGCCGTCAACGACGCCCAGCCCCGTCGGCTCGTCGAGTTGCTCGCCGATCACGTCGACCTCGAGGGTGCCCGCGTCGCGGTCCTCGGATTGGCGTTCAAACCGGGAACGGACGACGTCCGGAAGTCTCGGGCACTCGATGTGATCGCTCACCTCCGTGCACAAGACGCGACGCCAGTCGCGTACGATCCGGTCGCGATCGGGACCGTCCGCGAACGCCACCCCGACCTCGAGGTCGAGTACGCCGACTCGGCCGAGGATGCGCTCTCCGGTGCCGACGGCGCGGTGGTCGCGACCGACTGGCCGGCGTTCGACGACCTCTCGTTCGACGGGATGGCACGTCGGGTCGTCGTCGACGGTCGGCGGATCGACGTCGACGAGGAAGAACTCGAGGTGTACGAGGGACTGACCTGGTGAGGCCGGCGACGGATTCGATGTAACGCGTGGTAACTTGTGAATATACGTATCAGTACGCTTTTGCGCTCCCGCCAACGAGTGGCTGGCGATGGAGAATGACGGGAGCCGCGTGGAATCGCTCGAGCGCGGCGGGGAGGTCCTCACTATGAGCGAGTCGAGGACGCGCGAGATCTCGCCTGAGGAGGTCTGTGTCCTCATCCCGACGCTCGACGAGGCGGCCACGATCGGTGACGTGATCGACGGGTTCTACGAGCACGGCTATACGAACGTCGTCGTCGTCGACGGTGATTCGAGCGACGACACCCGCGAAATCGCGAGCGATCGTGGCGCACAGGTGTTCGTCCAGTCCGGCGACGGGAAGGGACAGGCGGTCCGGGAAGCCCTCGAGTACATCGACGTCCCGTACGTGTTGATGCTCGACGGCGACGGAACGTACGATCCAGCCGACGCCGAACGGATGCTCGAGCCCCTCTCTCGTGGATACGAGCACGTGATCGGGAATCGGTTCGCCGACATGGACGACGACGCGATGCGTGCGTTGAACGGCTTCGGCAACCGGCTGATCAATCGCTCGTTCCGGTTTATCCACGGGGCGGACTACGACGACATTCTCTCGGGGTATCGAGCGTTTACGACGGAGTCGTTCGAACGACTCTCGCTGGATTCGGACGGGTTTACGATCGAGACGGAACTCGCCGTCGAGTGTGTGAAACACGGCGTCGACACGACGGTCGTTCCGGTCAGCTACAGCGCCCGGCCGGAGGAATCGGAGACGAACCTTCACCCGATCACAGACGGCGGGACGATCATCCTGGCGCTGTACTCGCTCGCGAAGACGAACAACCCGCTGTTTTACTTCGGCAGTCTCGGTGTCTCCGGAATCGCCGCCGGTGGACTCCTCGGGGCGTACGTCCTCTGGCGGTGGGTCCAATACGGTGTGGGCCACGAAATTCTGGCGCTGGCGTCCGCGGCTGCCATCCTTCTTGGCGTCCAGTTGCTCATGTTCGGGGTGCTCTCTGATATGCTCGTCACGTTGCATCGAGAACAGCGCCGTCGCCTCGAGCAGATCACCCGAGAGGCCCGCGAGCGGGACGAGAAGTGAGGCTACTCAGAACGGAAGCATCGATCGAACCTGCTGGATGACGCCGCCGGAGTGTTCCTTGCGGTACGCCTCGAACGGATGGTGGAGTTCGTTCAGTAGCTCTTGACGGGAGCGAAACTCGTCCGTCTCGATCTCGGCGAGCATCTCGCCGAGTGCGACGTCGTGGCCGTGGACGTTGTACGGAATCCGCTCGTGGCCGAGTTCCGCGTCGACGTCGTCTCTCGTCGCCGGAAAGGAGAGGTCGGACCTCTTCAGGCGTGCGTCGACAGCCGCGATACCGAACTCGATACTCTCGGGTTCCTCGTCGTCGCCGCTCGATGGTGGCCGAACACCCATACAGTCCGATTCGGGCCCCGATATGAAAATCGCTACGAACCACGACGGTGTGTCGCGGCTGTCGATACGCATTTGGGTCCTGCGACGGAGTACCGTATATGACCGAGTACACCACGGTCTCGATTCCGAAGGACTTAGCCGAGCGCGTCGACGAGACGATCGAAGGGACGAGTTTTCAGAGCACCAGCGATCTCGTCAGGTTTCTCCTTCGGAGCATCGTCATCCAACATCAGAAACAGGGTGAGCTCACGGAGGCGGAGTTCGAGGAGATCACCGAGCAGCTCAGGGGGCTGGGCTACCTCGAGTGATCGGTGACGGGCCGTTCGAAACCGATCACGCGCGCCTGGGGGGAGCCGACGTAGCTATTTTCCGCCTCGAGACCGTAGCCGGTGACGGAGGTCGAACGTCATGCCACACGTTCCGAGCTTCCCGTCGGACGACGGTGACGAGGAGGACGATCGGCCGAGCCGAGGAATCGTCGACCGAATCATCGACGGGGGCTTTCCGACCCCGTCGAGTAGCTAACACGCACCGATTCGTCGTTTTTCGAGTTCGGCGGTTGCTGCGGGAGCGAGCCGCCGAAGCCGGTACTGGAACGGCACGTGTCGAGAGAGGCGGGTGAACCGAGAGTCGCGTGAACGGGGAGGTAGGTGTGAGAGTCGCGTGAACGGGGAAGTGGATGGACAGAGAGTTAGGTGAACGGTGAGTCGGCCGATGTTCGTTCGCCGACCTCAGTCGGACAACGACTGTTCGGGTGGGTGTGCGTCGATGATCTCCAGGGGTTTGCGGTCGCCGTTGCGGTCGAACGCCCCAAAGGAATCGTCGTCGGTCGTCCACGGCGGGACGGCGACGAAGATCACCTGTGCGAGATCGTCTCGTTTCGTCACCTCGAGTTCCCGGAGAGGGTGTGAGACGAACTGACCCTGTGCCTGCCGTGCCGGCGTCGACAGGTCGACGCCGAAGACGGCGTTGACGGAGTTCCCGGGATCGGGAAGGAAGAAGTCGGTGAAGACGGGCGTCTCGGGTGGTACCCCGCCGGCCCCCTCGAGTTCTCCGGCGGGCGTTACCGAGACGCCGGTCGTCACGCGATCCGGGTCGGCGTCGCTGGCCAGGTCGAGGAGAACGTCGACGAGCGCACGCGTGATGTAGACCATACGCCCTCTAAGATCGGCTCACAGTTAGCTGTATGCCCGAAGATCCGGGCCAGCCGTTCGTTCGGAGGCGTCGCTCGTTCCAGTGTGGTGCTGATCCCGTGTACGTTTCCGATGGAACGACTTCGTCCGCCCGTATGTGAGCGGACGACAGAACGAACGGCTGCCTTACAGCAGGTTCCATATCGCCTTCGCGTAGAGTCGGGGCGCTCGACGTCGAGCACCGGAGAGCGCGTGCTCGAGTGTCGACGTCACGTAATCGGTGATGCCGGTTCCGTGTCCGACGAGGATTCTGTCGGGCTCGAACCCGCCGAGGCTTTCCTGTGGCGGGGAGAGTCTGCGCATCGGGTGGACGCCGAGTCGTTCGTTGCCAGCCAGGAAGTACTCGGCGGTTCCCACCGATTCGGGAACGACGAGCGTGTCGTCGGTCGGATCGTAGAGAGCGGCTTCCTGCCAGAATCGGTTGTCGACGAGCGTGTACGCCCGAATCCCGGTGTCCGAAATCTCGTCGGTAAATCGGGCGACCGGGGCGTCGATTTCCTCGGAGACGCCCTCGAACCAGCGCGGGAGGTAGACCGGGACGCCGTGACGGTTCGCGATCGATGCGGCGTCGCGTTTGTGTCGGTCAAGCACGACGACGACGCCCGCGACCGGGCCGAGCTCTGCGAGGAACTCGTCCAGCCCGTCCGCGTCGACCGGATCGACGAGCCAGAGCCCGCCGTCGACCTCGAGGGCGTGGCTCGCACGTTCCATCTGCTCGTCGGGATGGGCGATCCAGCCGACGCCGCCGTCGTATCGATCGATCTCCTGGAAATCCGTCGCCCGCTCGTCGACGCGAAACGCCATACGTGCGTGGTACGGACCGTCGCGGTATAAACGTACGACACGGAGGCCCGTTGGCCCACCGACGCCCTCGGTGGGCGACGCTTCTATGATGACACCGCGAGTAGCCGTCGGTATGCTCACCCGACTCGCCTGGCTCGCCCTCGAGGTCAAGTACCTCGAGCAGGCACGGGAGTTCTACGCCGAGACGCTGGGGATGGACGTCCGCTCGCGCTGTGATCGCGAGATCGTCTTCGCGGCGGGCGAGACTGATCTCGTCTGTCGGCGACCGGAGAGCTATCCTCGCGGCGGACTCCACACCCACTACGCGTTCTCGATTCCGTACGACGAGTACGACGGCTGGGTGGATCGACTCGGTGAGACGGCCGATCTGACGGAACACCAGTTCGGCTCCGCGACGTCGGTGTACCTCTACGACCCCGACGGCAACTGCGTCGAACTCGGCCAGCAACGCGTCGCTGGACCGGGAATCGACGGTATCTTCGAGGTCGTCCTCGAGGTAGAAGACCTCGAACGGTCCGAACGGTTCTACGCCGACTTGGGCTTCGAGACGGCGGACGTCGGGGACGATCGTCGACGCGTTCGGATGAACGGACCGATGGCACTCGAACTCTGGGAGCCCCACCTCGGTCTCGCCGACGCCCGCGGCGGGGTCCACGTCGACCTGGGATTCGAGGCCGACGACCCGGCTCGCGTCCTCGAGGCCGTTTCCGACCGCGTCCGGTCGGTCGACGCCGAGGCCGACGACCGCGTCGTCGTTCGTGACCCCGACGGTCACGTTCTCACCGTCCACTCTTGACGACCTCGAACCGTGATGGGTACCGAGCGGGATCAAGAGAGTCGCTCGGTGTCGACGTCGACGCCGGGCGGGGTCACGAGAAGAAATCCGCGGAAGTGAACGAGGTTGCCGCCCGATTCCCTGACGTCTCGTGCGAAGCCGGCTGCCAGTTCGTTGACGTCGCCGTCGACACACAGCATCAGCACGTTCCCCTTCGAGATCGTCTCGAGCCACTCGTCGTCGGAGGTCGTCCCGTCGAGAACGCCGAGGACGATGCTTCCCTCGATCTCGAGTTCGTCGTCGATGTGTTCCTCGACCGTCCGGAGGTCGAGGTCGAAATCGCTCATACAGGCTGTCTCGAAGCGCGGTGGCAAAAACGTTCCTCTGTCCACCCTCGACGCACTCGTGGGGGGACTCATACGGTCTGCGATGACTGATTGCCGGCGATCGCAGACCGGCGTGCGATCGACCGGTACCGACTCATCGCGGTCCGTATCATACGGATTGCTGTCAATTACTTCCGGCACAACCGCGTCCCGTTCGCCGATTGCTCCGGGGCTAACCCGGGGAGAGGTGCGGTTGTACCGTCGCCGACGGCCAGCAGACCCATCAATCCGTCGGGAACTCCTTTCTGAACCCCCGGAACTCCGTGAGGTGTGCCTCCTCGTCGGCGAGGATGCCAACCGCGACGTCCTCGGTGACCGGATCGTTCGCGTCGTCGGCCGCGTCGGCGAGCGCCCGGTAGGTCTCGATCGCCTCGTCTTCGGCCTCGAGAACGCCGTCGATGACCGACCGGACGTCAGTCGTGTCCGCGGGCGGTTGTAGGCTCGACTGGCTGGCCTCGAACGCCTCGGAGCCCGGTGGCGACTCCTCGAGTTGCTTCAGGCGCTCGCCGAGCATGCGCGCGTGGTCGAGTTCCTCCTGGACGTCTTCTTCGAGGCTCTCTTTGACTTCCTCGGCGTGGATGCCGTCCAAGACGATTGCGTTCGTCAGATAGTTCATTACGGTCTCGAGTTCGTCGACGTACGCCTCCGTCAGGAGGTCGGTGATCTCGTCAGTCGTCATCGCAGTATGTCCGACCACGACCTGCGATAAAATGCTAACACGTCGCGACCGGGAGCCGGAGCCCACCGGAATGGGGTCAGATCCAGCACCGGCCGTCGCGAATCGGGACACACTCTTACTCCGGGCGTTCCAACTGTCCGGCATGAGAACTCTCGACGAGACGGACCTCGAGATCCTCGAACTCCTCACCGAGGACGCCCGACGGCCGTACAAGGAGATCGCCGAACAAGTCGGGCTGACGCCGCCGGCCGTCTCCGATCGCATCTCACGGCTCGAGGACCAGGGGATCATCCAGGGGTTTACGATCGATGTCGACCGGGAGAAACTCCGGGGTGAGAGCCCCGTTCTCGTCGACCTCGATCCCGTTCCGACGGCCGTCGACGACGTCTACGCCGCGGCGACGGACCTCGAGGGGATCGAAGGCATCTTCGAGGGAGTCGACGGACGCATCGTCGTCCACGCGACTCTCCCGAATACGAACGTTCGCTCGTGGCTCGAGTCCGGACTGAACCTCGAACTCGTCCGGAGCTACGACGTTACGGTGCTCGCACGATCGGACCGAACGATCGGCCTCTCGGCAACCGGGTTCGGACTCGAGTGTGTCGTCTGCGGAAAGGAAATCGTCGACGACGGCGTCACGGCGACGGTCGGTGGCGAACTCAAGACGTTCTGTTGTCCGTCCTGCGAGGATCGGTACGTCACCCAGTACGAAACCCACCGCGACGCACTCGAGTGAATTAGTGGCCGATCACCCACTATATAGAGTGAGAATTGGACGTTCGGAAATACACTAGCCCGAGAAGAAGTTGGGGCTGACCGCCCGTCCAGTCGCGAGCGCGCGCCGACGAACCGGGGCGCGTTTCGACCACTCACCGGCCGAATAATATCCTCGAGAGAGATCGATGCAATGGAGAACCGGTAGTGGGCGGATATGATACTAGGGGATATGAATTATATAAGGTCGTTGATGTACTGCGATTTTTGAGTGCGTGTGTCTCCGTGCGGTGGCATATCACGGCACTAGACGGTCGAAACAGCGGTAGTTTTATATACGTCGTCGCGCCTCGAATCGGATACAATGTCTTCACAAGACAGCTCATCCTCTGATCCCAGTCAGGGGGGTCGAGTTCTTCCAGGGCACGTTAGATTCCACTGACGAAATAGAGTCAGCACGTGTCTTCGATACCACCCTCCGGGACGGCGAGCAGTCGCCCGGAACGTCGTTCTCGTACGACGACAAACGGCAGATCGCCGCGATTCTGGACGAGATGGGAACCCACGTCATAGAGGCGGGTTTCCCGGTCAACTCCGACGCGGAGTTCGAAGCCGTTCGTGACATCGCATCCTCGACGTCGACGACGACCTGCGGGTTAGCCCGCGTCGTCGACAAAGACATCGAGGCGGCACTCAACTCCGGCGTCGAGATGGTACACACGTTCGTGAGTACCAGCGACGTCCAGATCGAGGATTCGATGCACGCGACGCGAGACGAGGTCGTACAGCGCGCAGTCGAGTCGGTCGAACGCATCAAAGACGCGGGAGCGATCTGTATGTTCTCGCCGATGGACGCGACGCGAACCGACGAACAGTTCCTGATGGAAGTGATCGAGGAGGTCACCGAGGCAGGAACCGACTGGATCAACATTCCCGACACCTGTGGCGTCGCCACGCCGGGTCGGTTCCGGGCGATGATCGAGAAGGTCAGTGCTCGCACCGACGCCCGGATCGACGTCCACACCCACGACGACTTCGGGCTGGCCACCGCGAACGCGCTGGCCGGCATCGAAGCGGGTGCCGACCAAGCGCAGGTGTCAGTCAACTCGATCGGCGAACGCGCGGGCAACGCCGCCTACGAGGAGTTCGTGATGTCCGTCGAATCGCTCTACCAGTGTGATACTGGGATCGACACGACGCGTATCATCGAACTCTCGGAGGTCGTCGAGGAGAAAAGCGGGATGCCGACGCCGGGCAACAAACCCATCGTCGGTGACAACGCCTTCTCCCACGAGAGCGGCATTCACGCCGCCGGCGTCATCGAAAACTCCGACACCTTCGAACCCGGCGTCATGACCCCGGAGATGGTCGGTGCCGAACGCCGACTCGTCATGGGGAAACACACCGGCACCCACTCGGTCCGGGAACGACTTCTCGAGTGTGGATTCGATCCGACCGACGAGGAAGTTCGAGCGGTAACCCGCCGAGTCAAAGATTACGGGGCGGAAAAGCGCCGGGTTACGGTCGACGACTTAGAGCGCTTTGCCGAAGAGGCCGGCGTCGAACGCCGGCAGGGCCAGGAGGAGGTGCGCATCTAAGGGATGGCCTCCCCGTTTGCCACCGTTCGCGAGCGCCGGCTACAGCGTTCAAATCCGCGCGGAGAGACTCACAACAGTTATCAACCTCGGCATTACTACAGTAATAACGATGACCCGACGCGCTCGCCAGCCCGTTCGCACGGTCGGCACCAGCGCGCTCGCTCCGATTCGTATTGTAGGGGCGGTCTAGCCCCTTCACTCTTACTCCGTCGTTCCGGTTTCAGGTCCGCACCGTTTTCGAAGCGACGACGCAGACAACAAATGACAGCACACGCACAACCGAAACCAACGGATCGCCGCACAGCGGCGGGAGATAATCGATGAGCGAACGCGCTTCACCGGTCACACAACCAGAAGAACAACACCAACCCGACGAACAGCACGACGAACACGAGTCGACGGCCGACGACGCAGACGAACACGACTCCGATGCGACCACGGAACCGACTCCGACGCCCGTCACGACGGGTGCGGAAGCCGTCGTCCGCGCACTCGAGAACGCGGGCGTCGAGTACGCCTTCGGCGTCCAGGGCGGCGCGATCATGCCCGTCTACGACGCCCTCTACGACTCCGAGATCTACCACGTGACGATGGCCCACGAACAGGGTGCGGCCCACGCGGCCGATGCCTACGGAATCGTCTCCGGCGAGCCGGGCATCTGTCTCGCCACCTCGGGTCCGGGCGCGACCAACCTCGTGACGGGAATCGCGGACGCCGATATGGATTCGGATCCGCTGGTCGCCCTGACGGGGCAGGTCGCGACCGACTTCGTCGGCAACGACGCGTTCCAGGAGACCGACACGGTCGGTGTCACGACGCCGGTGACGAAGGACAACACCTTCTCGTCGGAGCCGGACCGCGTCGGAAGCGACGTCAGCGAGGCGTTTGCGCTCGCTCGCGAGGGCCGACCCGGACCGACCCTGGTCGACCTCCCTAAAGACGTTACGAACGCCGAAACCGACCGCGAACCCGACGATCCTCGCGTGCCCGACACCTACGAGGTCCAAGAACGGGCCGATCCCGAGATCGTCACGGCGGCGGCCGAACGGATCGAGAACGCCGACCGGCCCGCCATGTTACTCGGCGGCGGCGTCATCAAGGGCGAAGCCACCGACGTCTGCCGGGAGTTCGCGATCGAACACGAGATTCCGGTCATCACGACGATGCCGGCGATCGGTGCGTTCCCCGAGGATCACGAACTCGCCATGGAGATGGCGGGGATGCACGGCACCGGCTACGCCAACATGGCGATCACCCACTGTGACACGCTGATCGCGGTGGGGACGCGCTTCGACGACCGCCTGACCGGCGGTATCGAGACGTTCGCCCCCGACGCGGAGGTCATCCACGTCGACATCGACCCCGCGGAGATCTCGAAGAACATCCACGCCGACTACCCGCTGGTCGGCGACGCCGACACGGTCGTTTCCCAACTGGCCGAGGCCGTCGACTCGTCGCCCAAGGCGACGAAGTGGCGCGCCCAGTGCCAGCAGTGGAAATCCGACTACTCGATGGCCTACGACGCCCCCAAGGACGAACCGGTCCGGCCCGAGTTCGTCGTCGAGGCATTAGACGAGGCTACGAGCGACCACGCGGTCGTCACGACCGGTGTCGGCCAACACCAGATGTGGGCCTGCCAGTACTGGACCTACACCGAACCTCGAACGTGGGTCTCGAGTCACGGTCTCGGCGCGATGGGGTACGGCCTCCCGTCAGCGATCGGGGCCAGGTTTGCGGCCGACGACGACCAGGAGGTCGTCTGTATCGACGGCGACGGCTCGTTCCTGATGACGCTGCAGGAACTCTCCGTGGCCGTCCGCGAGAACTTAGACATCACGGTCGTCGTGCTCAACAACGAGTACATTGGCATGGTCCGACAGTGGCAGGACGCCTTCTTCGAAGGACGCCACTCCGCATCGGACTACGGCTGGATGCCCGAGTTCGACAAGCTCGCCGAAGCGTTCGGCGCGCAGGGGTACCGCATCGACGACTACGACGATGTCGCCGACACCATCGCCGAGGCTATCGCCTACGACGGACCGTCGGTGATCGACGCCCACATCGACCCACAGGCCAACGTCTACCCGATGGTGCCAAGCGGCGGCGACAACGGCCAGTTCGCCCTGACGGAGGATCAGCTATGAGTCCGAAACGTGGACTCGAGGGGCCGCCACCGGAGGAGCGACCGACGCCAGCCGGCCGGCGCAACGAGCAGGGAATCCGCATCGACCCCGAAGTCGAGGCAACCCACGAGCCACGACGCACGGTCATCTCGGCACTGGTCGAACACGAACCGGGCGTGCTCGCCGAGGCTTCGGGGCTGTTCTCGAGACGGCAGTTCAACATCGAGAGCCTCACCGTCGGACCGACGACCGACGAGGACCGCGCTCGGATTACGATGGTCGTCGAGGAACCCGACCCGGGGATCGACCAGATCAAGAAACAGCTGCGGAAGCTGGTGCCGGTTATCAGCGTCCGCGAACTTGCACCCGACGCGATGCGCCGAGAGCTTGCGCTCGTGAAAGTCGACGCCGAGCGACCGGACCAGGTCGCCGCCGTCGCGGATATGTACGGCGCAAAAACCGTCGACTCGAGTCCGGAAACAGCGACGTTCGAAGTGACGGGCGCTCGCCAGAAGATCGACGCTGCGATCGAGACGTTCAGTCAGTTCGGCATCCGAGAGATCTCTCGGACCGGAACGACGGCGCTCGCCCGCGGCACTGCCGAGACGGCCGGCCCCGGGTCGGCCACCGAGGTATCGTCCGCCGAGACGGCGAACCAAGCACAAACCTATACGCAAACACAGACCGATGACTGACGAATTCAATACTGAGATCTACTACGACGACGACGTCGACGAATCGTACCTCGCGAACACCACGGTAGCCGTCCTCGGCTACGGAAGCCAGGGCCACGCACACGCGCTGAACCTCCACGAGAGCGGCGTCGACGTGATCGTCGGCCTCCGCGAGGACTCCTCCTCGCGGGCGGCGGCACAAGAAGACGGACTGACCGTCGAGACGCCCGAGGAAGCCTGTGCCCAGGCGGACGTGATCTCGGTGCTCGTTCCGGACACCGTCCAGCCGACGGTCTACGAGAACGCGATCGAACCCAACCTGGAGGAGGGGAACACGCTGCAGTTCGCCCACGGCTTCAACATCCACTTCAATCAGATCCAGCCGCCCGAGAACGTCGACGTGACGATGATCGCGCCGAAGTCACCGGGACACCTCGTTCGGCGCAACTACGAGAACGACGAGGGAACGCCGGGACTGCTCGCGGTCTACCAGGACGACACCGGCGACGCGAAAGAACGTGCGCTGGCGTACGGCAAGGGGATCGGCTGTACCCGCGCCGGCGTCGTCGAGACGACGTTCCGCGAGGAGACCGAGACCGACATCTTCGGCGAGCAGGCCGTCCTCTGTGGCGGTATCGCCGAACTCATCAAGGTCGGCTACGAGACGCTGGTCGACGCCGGCTACAGCCCCGAGATGGCCTACTTCGAGTGCATGAACGAGATGAAGCTCATCGTCGATCTGATGTACGAAGGTGGACTCGGCGCGATGTGGGACTCGGTTTCCGACACCGCCGAGTACGGCGGCCTCACCCGTGGCGACGACGTGATCGACGACCACGTCCGCGAGAACATGGAAGAGGTCCTCGAGCAGGTTCAAAACGGCGAGTTCGCGACCGAGTGGATCGCCGAGAACCAGGCCAACCGGCCGGTGTACACCCAGCTCAACCAGGCCGAGAAGGACCACGAAATCGAGGAGGTCGGCGAGCGACTCCGTGCGCTGTTCGCATGGGAAGAGGGTGAACAGGAGACCGAATCTGACGACGAACGCACACGCGTGAAAGCCAACGAGTGACCACGATGACACGAGAGACGGATACGGATCGAGAAACGATGGCCGATATCAGCCACACCAACCCCCACACCGGGGAGACGGCCGGCCGCCTGTTCACCCGCGGTCCGGTCGTCGCCACCGACGGCGGCGAACGATCCCCGTCGGAGAGCCGATCCGACGGCGACCGATCGAAAGCGACGGATGCGGGATCTGACGAACAGCGCGAGCGAACGATGGCGAGCGTCGATCACACGCCGCCACACGACGCGGAGACCGCAAACCGCGTCTTCGAACGCGGGAAACAACCCGTAGGTGCCGACGAATGAGTGAGAGGACGCTGTACGACAAGGTCTGGGAGAACCACAAGGTAACCGAGTTGCCGACCGGACAGGATCAGCTGTTCATCGGCCTTCACCTCATCCACGAGGTGACCAGCCCGCAAGCGTTCGGCATGCTAGAGGAACGCGACCTCGAGGTCGCCTACCCCGAACTCACGCACGCGACGGTCGATCACATCATTCCGACGGCCGATCAGTCCCGCCCCTACGAGGAGGACGCGGCCGAAGAGATGATGAGTGAACTCGAGGAGAACGTCCGCGAGGCGGGGATCGACTTTTCCGACCCCGACTCTGGCGATCAGGGGATCGTCCACGTCGTCGGTCCGGAACAGGGAATTACCCAGCCGGGCAAGACGATCGTCTGTGGCGATAGCCACACGAGTACGCACGGCGCCTTCGGCGCGCTGGCGTTCGGGATCGGCACCAGCCAGATCCGCGACGTGCTCGCGACCGGAACGCTCGCTTTCGAGAAACAGAAGGTGCGCAAGATCGAAGTCAACGGCGAACTCGGCGACGGCGTCGAGGCGAAAGACGTCATCTTAGAGATCATCCGCCGACTCGGCACCGAAGGCGGCGTCGGCTACGTCTACGAGTACGCCGGTTCCGCCATCGAGAGTCTCGGCATGGAAGGTCGGATGTCGATCTGTAACATGTCGATCGAGGGCGGCGCTCGCGCGGGCTACGTCAACCCCGACGAGACCACCTACGAGTGGCTCGAAGAGACCGACTACTTCCAGGCGAACCCCGAGAAGTTCGACGAGCTCAAACCCTACTGGGAGTCGATCCGGTCGGACGACGACGCGGAGTACGACGACGTCGTCACGATCGACGCGAACGAACTCGAGCCGGTCGTCACCTGGGGGACGACCCCCGGACAGGGGATCGGTATCACGGAGCCGATTCCGGCCCCGGAGGACCTCCCAGAGGACAAACAGGACACCGCCCGACGCGCCCAGGAACACATGCGTGTCGAACCCGGCGAGACGATGGACGGCTACGAGATCGACGTCACCTTCCTCGGCTCGTGTACGAACGCCCGTCTGCCCGACCTTCGTCGGGCGGCAGGTATCG
Organism: Natrialba sp. INN-245; assembly: GCF_009807105.1. Lineage (NCBI taxonomy): Archaea > Methanobacteriati > Methanobacteriota > Halobacteria > Halobacteriales > Natrialbaceae > Natrialba > Natrialba sp. INN-245. The sequence continues at coordinate 292,210 of NZ_WUBV01000036.1, forward strand.
TCGAGGGACGGGAGGTACACGACGACGTCCGTGCACTCGTCGTTCCCGGCAGCCAGCGTGTCCAGCGGGCCGCCGAGGAGGAGGGCCTCAAAGACGTCTTCGAGGAGGCCGGCTTCGAGTGGCGAAACGCCGGCTGTTCGATGTGTCTCGGCATGAACGAGGACCAACTCGAGGGCGACGAGGCCTGTGCCTCCTCCTCGAACCGAAACTTCGTCGGCCGCCAGGGCTCGAAGGACGGTCGAACCGTCCTGATGAACCCGCAGATGGTCGCCGCGGCGGCGCTCGAAGGCGAAGTGACTGACGTACGCGACCTGAAGGAGGTGACCACCGTATGAGCGGCGTTGACGACGTCGAGATTCCGGAGGTCGAGTACGTCTCCGGTTCTGGTGTTCCAATCCGTGGCAACGACATCGACACGGACCAGATCATCCCCGCTCGCTTTATGAAGGTCGTCACGTTCGACGGCCTCGGGGAGTTCGCGTTCTTCGACGTGCGCTTCGACGAGAACGACGATCCCAAGGAGCACCCGATGAACGAAGAGCGGTTCATGGATTCGTCGGTGATGGTCGTCAACAGCAACTTCGGCTGTGGCTCCTCGCGCGAGCACGCCCCGCAGGCGCTGATGCGCTGGGGGATCGACGCGCTCATCGGCGAGAGCTTCGCCGAAATCTTCGCGGGCAACTGTCTGGCACTCGGCATCCCGACCGTCACCGCCGACAGCGAGACCATCCAAGAGCTACAGGCGTGGGTCGACGAGAACCCCGACGGGGAACTCGAGATCGATGTCGAAGCCGAGACCGTCACGTACGGGGGAGAGACGATCGACGTCACCGTCGACGACGCCCAGCGGAAAGCGCTCGTCGAGGGCGTCTGGGACACGACGGCGCTGATGAAGTCAAACGCCGGCGAGGTCCGAAAGAAAGCCCAGGAACTGCCGTACGTCGAGGAGCGTCAGATCCCCGACGCGGAGTAGGCTCGTCTCTCGACCCGCTCGAGCGTAGTTTTGGTCATCGTACAGTTTTCCTAAACGAATTATTTTCTGTATACGGCGTACAAGCTCGTAACGCGAAGGGGCCCGTTGCAAACCGAGGGTAACAGAACAATCTCAGATCGATATAAACCGGACCCACCGCGTCCTTCGGTACATCCCGTGAAGGGGCTTCTGAAGCCGTATTGTGGCGTGACCAGCGGTACGGACAACTTACTAATTAAATAGAGTAGGTAGTAACGAACCCACAGGTAGCCGTGTACTTTGGGGTGTCAGTCTGAGGGGTAGGATCGGTAGCGTTAGAGTGCGATTCGTAGGTAGAGATTACAAACTGGGAGCAGGTCCCTTCTGAACGGCAATCATCTATCCTGATTTTCAAGATACGACTAACAATAGCGATAGATACTGGTTGAGAATCTTGTATGCGAAGCGATGAAGATAACGCTGACGGTAGATTCAAACGGCGATCGTACTTGCAAGGGATTGCTGCGGCTGGCGCAACCAGTGCAGTCGGATTAGGATGGCTCTCGACGACGTCTGCGGAGGCACAGCAAGCTACACCCCAACAGAATAACAATGGGAGCGTGATAGCGGAGTTCTGCGGAACGTTTTCACCCGGACCGCAGGTCCAACAGTGCATCGCGTGCGTCGAAGCGCAACCGGAGTGCGACGAGGTCGGTCCACTGTTCCCGCTGTTCACCGGACTGACGGGCCAGTGTTTCACACCCGACGAGATTCCCGAGGGTGCGGACTACGTCACGCTCAAAGCGGGACTGAACTGCTACGTCGCCCCAGTCGTAGACGATGAGGGAGAGCCATACACAACGTTCTGTCTCCCGCCGGGCTCGCCCGACATCAGCAACGTGACGTTCTACGAGTGCGACCCCGACGATCCCCAGCCCGCGCTCGTGGACTTCAAAGTGACCTGCGAGGAGATCTTCGTCACCACGATGAACATCCCTGATGGGGAGGAACTGACCGCGGAGGTGACATTCCTCGATGCCGATGGCGAGGAATCGGTGCAGACGTTCACGGCGGAGGTCCAGGACAACACCGCGACGTTCATCCTGCCCGGGAATCTCAATCCGACGAATCTCGTTATCACCTTCGGCGACCTCGTTCTCGACGACCAGGAGGTCGTCGCCGAGGACGCTCCATGTACGCCGACCCCACCGGTTATCGACGATCTCGAGGTGACCTGCGACGCGATCACGATCACGACGACGGACGTCCCTGAAGGTGACATCCTCTCCGCGGAGGTGACCTTCGTTGGTGACATCGTCGAGACGTACGATGTGCCCGTCGACGCGGACGGTGTCGCCGTGATTCCGCTCCCCGGAAACCTCGATCCCTCGTACTTGCGAGTCTTCTACGACAGCGAGACACTGTTCGACACAAATATACAGGCGTCCGATGCGCCGTGTGCGGAGGTGCCACCGAAACCCCCGAAGCCGCCGAAGAAAAAGAAGGGCAAGCGATACAGAAAGAAAAAGCGTGCGTGCAAACGCAAGAGACGCGAGTACGAGAAGGTCAAAAAGAAATACGAGAAAGGACGCGCGAAGAAATCGGAGGTCCGGAAGAAAAAGCGCGCGTACGAACGCACGAAATGCGAGTACGAGAGATACAGGAAACGGTGTAAGTAGTCGTCTCGAGTCGGTCGAGCGAGCTGCGTGGACCACACGTACACGTTTGTCGTGATCGGTCTCGGTTCCGACGAAGTGAGGATGATCGAGGGAGCTCGATAACGGTTCTCCGGTCGGCTCGTCGGACGACTATCGTGTTCGTTGAAAGTCATTGCACTCTCGCTCGTGAATCATACGGATTGCTGTAACTATTTACCGGGGCAACCGCAAGGCGAGGCGCGGTTGCCCTGGTACGGACTTACAGCAGTCAGTATCAGGGGCCAGCACGGCCGGTGTTGGTCCCTCGAGCCCGAGCGGATCCTCTTCGGCCACGGAGAGGGCGTTCTCGAGGACGCCGAGGTGGCGCTTCGTGACGCACTCGAGGGAGCGAGACGGCGATTCCCGCGGGCGCTGGTGACACAGTTCGGCACGAACCTCCGGCTGCTCGTCGCCGCGATGGGTGACTGATACGGATTGCTGTTCCGACGTGCCGGTGCGATCGAAGAACGAGTCGCGGTCGTTTCGGAAACGACGTCCAGCAGACCGTATGGGAAACTCCGGATCCCAGTCGTCGTCTTCGGCCCGTTCCTCCGCTCGTTCTCGCGGCCGACGTCTCGTCCGCACCCCCGAGACATCGATACCCTCTTTTCGGCCCGGGGTAGAGGTTCGGGCATGACTGAGGAGATTACCGTTATCCCCGGCGACGGCATCGGCCAGGAAGTGACGCCTGCAGCAGTGGAGGTCCTCGAGGCCCTCGAAGTCGACTTCGCCTTTCAGGAGGCGGAGGCGGGCGACTACGTGCGGTCGGAGACCGGCGAGGCGCTCCCCGAGGACACGTACGACCTCGTCGCCTCGACGGACGCGACGCTGTTCGGTGCGGTGGGTGAGACGGCGGCCGACGTCATCCTCCCGCTTCGGGAGGCCGTCGACTCGTTCGTCAACGTCCGACCCGCGACGGTGTACCCCGGCGTCGACGCCGTGCGCCCCGAGACGGACCTCGTCTTCCTTCGCGAAAATACGGAGGGGGTCTACTCCGGGCACGAGGACCGGCTGAGCGACGACCTCTCGACGCTGACCCGCGTCGTCACGTCTTCGGCCTCCGAGCAGCTCGCAGAGTTCGCCTGCGAGTTCGTCGAGGACAACGGCTACGACGGCTTTCACGTCGCCCACAAGGCGAACGTGATGCGCGAGACCGACGGCCGGTTCCGCGATTCGGTCGTCTCCGTCGCCGACGAACGCGGCGTCGAGACCGAGGAGGTACTGATGGACGCCTTCGCGACCCACGTCTGTCTCGACCCCGGCCAGTTCGACGTCGTCGTCTGTCCGAACCTCGCGGGGGACGTCCTCTCCGATCTGGCCGCCGGTCTCGTCGGCGGCCTCGGCATGCTCCCGAGCGCCAACATCGGCCCCGAGCGCGGCCTGTTCGAGCCCGTCCACGGCTCCGCACCCGACATCGCCGGTGAGGGCATCGCGAACCCCGCGGCGACGATCATCTCCGCCGCGATGATGCTCGAGCACCTCGGCCACGACGAGGAAGGAAAGCGCGTGCGTGACGCCGTCGAGGGCGTCCTCGAGGACGGACCACGAACGCCGGATCTCGGCGGCGACGCCTCGACCGAGGACGTGACGAACGCGATCGTCGACCGTCTGTAGCGGGTAATTTCCGACCGCTGTCGGCCGAACCCGGCGATCTCGAGTCGATTTCTGACCTCGAGAACGATAGATTTCCTTTATTACGGTCCGCTGATGACTGGGTGGTAATGCGATGGTACCCGCTCGCGCGCGAGGAAGCCAGGGCCCTCCTCCGGTCGAAGGGCGTCTGGCTGCTCGCGCTCGTCCTCCTTCTCTGGACGTATCGCCCCTCCTACACTGTCTGGAACGAACTCGGTCCCGACATGACGGTCGGCTTCCTTCAGTTCGCCGGTGGAATCGTGGTCCCGATCGCCGCGGTGATCCTCGGCTACCGATCGATCGTCGGTGAGCGCGCCTCGGGAAGCCTGAAGTTTCTCCTCGGCTTGCCGCTGACTCGAGGCGAAATTCTCCTTGGAAAGCTCGTCGGCCGACTGGCCGGCATCGCGATCCCGGCGTTTCTCGCTCTCGGGATCGTCACCGTCGCCGGAGTGGTCCAGTACGGCCTGTTCTCGCCGCTTCGGTATCTGGCCGTCTTCGCGGTGACGGCGCTCTATTTCCTCGCGCTCGTCTCGATCGTGATTTCGGTTTCGGCGATCGTCCGCCGGACGACGACGGCGGCGGCGACGCTGTTTATCGGATTCATCTTGATCCTCGAGATCTTCTGGCAGATGTTCGTGCCGGGGATCTACTCGCGGCTCACCGGCGTTCCGGTCAACCCGTACGATCCGCCCGCCGAGGGTGGACTGTTTCTCATGGACCGGCTCTCCCCGACGGGCGCGTACAACGTCGCGACGAACGGCATCCTCGACGCCGGTAACTCCGCCTGGCACCACTCGAGTGCAATCTCGGTCCTGCGACCCGGCCACAGCAGTAACGCCCTCGCCGTCGGGGAGGCGTTCGATCCTGGAACCGCCCCGCTGTACCTCCACGAGGCGGGTGGTATCGTGATCCTCGTCGCCTGGATCGTAACCTCGCTGTCGATCGCCTACCACCGCTTCGACGGGGGCGATCTCGGGTGAATTCCTCGAGCGATTCGGACGGCGAATCGGCTGCCGAGACGAGCGACGAACCGGTCATCGAAACCGACGGGCTGACGAAGCGTTACGGCTCGGAGGCGGCCGTCGAGGATCTCTCGCTTACGGTCGAGTCCGGCGAGATTTACGGATTCTTGGGGCCGAACGGGGCCGGGAAGTCGACGACGATCAATCTCCTGATGGACTACGTCAGGCCGACCGAGGGATCGATCCGCGTACTTGGACTGGACCCGCGTGCGGACGTCGTCGACGTGCATCAGCGCGTCGGCATCCTCTCCGACGGCTTCAGCGTCTACGAGAACCGGACCGCCCGCGATCACCTGCGGCTCGTCATCGACACCAAGGGAGCCGACGACCATCCCGGGGAGCTATTAGAGCGCGTCGGCCTCGCGGATGCGATCGACGACGACGCCGGAAGCTACTCCCGGGGGATGCGCCAGCGCCTCGCGCTCGCGATGGCGCTGGTCGGCGACCCCGATCTGCTGATCCTCGACGAGCCGTTCTCCGGACTCGACCCCCATGGCGTCCGGACGGTCCGCGAGATCGCTCACGCGGAGAACGAGCGCGGCGCGACGGTCTTCTTCTCGAGTCACGTCCTCGGGCAGGTCGAACTCGTCTGCGATCGAATGGGCATCCTCCACGAGGGCGAACTCGTCGCGGAGGGAACCCTCGAGGAGTTACGCGCGGAGGCGCCGGTGACGACGGAACTCGAACTCGTCGTCGACGGCGACGTCGAGCGCGCCCGCCGGGCGGCGAGTGGCGTCTCCGGCGTCGTCGACGCGTCAGTCTCGATGGACGGGGACCCCTCGAGCACCGGGGTGACGTCTGGGGAGGCTAAAACGTCCCCCGTGAGGGGCGAATCGTCCTCAGCAGATGTTGCGGGCGAACCAGCGTCGGCGGCCGGAACCGCGACTGCGACCGTCGCCGATACGGTGGTCGTCCGTCTCGAGTCAGCCGAGAGCCACGACGACGTGATCGCGGCGGTCGAAGAATCGGGGATGGCCGTCACGCGGACGAACGTGGACGAGCCCTCCGTCGAGTCGATCTTCGTCGCACAGACCGAAGCGGCGTCCGGGGGTGGACTGCGGTGACTGCTGGCCCCAGTGGACCGGGCGAAGACCGAGATGACGCCGCCGAGCGAGGAGGCGACGAGGATCGCGCCGACGGTCGTCCTCCACGATCCACACTCCGCCGCCGGACGGTGCTCGGAGCCGTCGCCGCGTCGACCACCGCACTCGCCGGCTGTATGGCCGATACGGAGTACGCCATCGTCCGTGCCTCGAGCGAGCCCGTCGAGAATGAGCCGATCTCGTTCGACCTCGAGGTCGTCGATCCCGAAATCCGCGTCGACTCTCCCGGGGTAATCGAACTCACCGTCCAAAACGTCGACGACGAGGCGATCGAACTGGTTAGCATGGGGATTCGCCCCTTCGGCACCCTCGAGTTGCGCGCGGAGCCGGAGGACCACCCGGGCGAGACGTGGATCTACCTCTGGAGCGACGAGTACGAGGAGAGTCCCCACGTGGACGTGCGGCCGAACGGGATGGGCCTCGACGGCGAGGAGCTGGTGATGACGCTCTTCCCCGACGAGTCGTTCTCGTTCCGGTACGAGGTCCCCGGCGACGAGGTCGTGCGAGACGGAACGTACGAGCTCTCGGGTCGGTTAGGCGACGATCACGTCCTCAGATATCGCCGTCCGAAGGAAGAAAACGGCGAGGAGACGACCGACGACGGCGGTTCAGCCGACGAGGGCGAGGATTCGGCTCTCGAGGACGAGACCGGCGACGACGAGGGCGGTGCGAGCGAAGAGGAGGAGGGCGACGAGAACGGTGACGACGAGGGCAATGGGAGCGAAGAGGAGGAGGGCGACGAGGAGTATGACGACGGGAGCAGGCTGGACGGAACCGGCCTCACTCCGTCGACCGAGATCGAAATCGAGGCGGAAAGCTGGATCCCGTTTCGGTAACTCGACGGGGTTCGGTGATTCGACGGGATCGAGCCCGCGTGGGTGATAGCGTCCGTTCAGACCAGCACGTCGACCTCGTACCCGGCCTCCCGGAGATCCACGAGGAACTCCTCGACGTGGTCGGGACCGCGCATCTCGAGGTCGATCTCGACTTCGGTGTCGCTCATCTCGACGTCGCGGGAGGTCCGGTCGTGGTGGATGGCGTAGATGTTCGCCCGGTGGGCGGTGAAGATCTCGAGCAGTCGAGCCAGCGCGCCGGGCTGGTCGGAGAGGACGGTCCGGATCTTCAGGTAGCGGCCGGTCTCGACGAGACCGCGGACGATGACGTTGGTGAGCGTGTTGAGGTCGATGTTCCCGCCGGAGAGGACGGGGACGATCGTCTCGTCGTCCTCGTAGGCGAATTTGTCGAACAGCAGCGCCGCGAGCGGCACCGCGCCCGCTCCCTCGACCAGCGTCTTCGAGCGCTCGAGCAGGTAGACCGTCGCGACGGCGATCTCGGGATCGGAGACGGTGACGACTTCGTCGACGTGCTCACGGATGTGTTCGAACGTCCGTTCGCCGATCGAGCGCGTTGCGATCCCGTCGGCGATCGTGTGGACGCCGTCGATCGTGACGCGTTCGCCCTTCTCGAGCGAGGACGCGGCGCTCGAGGCCCCCTCCGCCTGAACCCCGATGACGCGCGCGTCTGGGTTGCGTTCCTTGACGGCGGTTGCAACCCCGCTGATTAGCCCGCCGCCGCCGATGGGGACGACGACCGTCTCGACGTCGGGACAGTCCTCGAGAATCTCGAGGCCGATCGTTCCCTGACCCGCCATCACCATCTCGTCGTCGAATGCGTGGACGTACGTTCGGCCCTCTTCGCGTTCGATCTCGTGGGCGCGTTCTGCTGCCTCGGCGTAGTCGGTTCCCGCGAGGACGACCTCGGCCCCGTAGCTGCGAGTCGCCTCGACTTTCGAATTTGGCGCGTGTTCGGGCATGACGATCGTCGAGTCGACGCCGACCCGCGTCGCCGCGAGCGCGACGCCCTGGGCGTGGTTGCCCGCACTCGCCGTCACGACGCCGACTTCTTTCTGTGACTCAGAGAGCGTCGCGATCCGGTTCGTCGCCCCGCGAATCTTGAACGCACCGGTTCGCTGGAACGTCTCCAGTTTGAGGTGGACGTCGGCTCCGGTCATCGCCGAGTAGGTGTGAGAGCGCTCGAGAGGGGTGTGTCGCGACGTTTCGCGCACCCGTTCGTGGGCCTCGAGTACGTCAGAGAGTTCGAGCATATCTCCGGGTACTCACCGCTGACCGTAATAGACTGCGGCTGTCACTCGACGAGCGAAACGGCGGCACCGACGGACGTGGGTCGTCGATCGGGCCCGACTGATACGGTCTACGATCGATCGGGACAGACCTCTCGCGGCCCGTATGATACGGTCACCTGTCCGTCAGTTCCATGCGACCGCAGGACTGATCGCGGTCGCACCGGTCGATCGGGACGGTACTCCGTGTGACAGGTTGTCGAAGCCCGGACCCCGTTGCGGCCGTCGGTATAAACCGCGCTGTCGAACGGACAGCACGGTAGGGAATACAGGGATGCACGGCGTGTGACGTGCGAGTGTAGAGGGGAACGCCGAGCATATAAAACCCATCCCTCCAGAGTGAAAGTGTAATCGCAAGACTGCGCTCCGATACTCGTCGCGTCAGACGGCCGAACGACGGTCGTCATTCGCGCCGGTGTACCATACCGTTCGACCGCTCGAGTGCCGTCCGGACGCGCACAGCGAAAGTGGCTTCGTCGGGCCACTCGACTCGCTCACCGAGACCCAACCGATCCGGCCGACCGACGTACACCTGAACCGACGCGTCGCTGTCAGCGAGGGGAACGCCGAGTCGGACGTACAGTCCGGTGTCGACGCCCTCGTACCGATCGAGACGCTCGAGGGCGGCGTCATCGACGTCAAGGAGTCGACCGTCGACGCTGCCACCGGGGGCGAGCGTCGGGTATCGCCCCTCGACGCGGTGGAGTCCCTCGAGGGTCGCCGGCCCGTCGAACTCGCACCGGCCGTCGCCGACCACCGACTCGACCCGCACGGGATCGGTCAGCGTTCCGTAGACGAAGACGTACACGGCTTCGGGTTCGCGTCGATTCCCCTTCTCGGTTACGCCGTTTCGGATCGAGGGTCGCTCTCGACTGTCCTGGTCCGTCGATCGACCGTCTTCGACTACCTCGATGAACCACCCCTGTCCGATCGAACTCGTCCCGGCGCTTCGTTCACGGAAAGTTACACAAAGCACTTATCCGATCGTTCGAGTCGAGGAGACATGAACCGCGAGTACGCGCTCGCGATCGCCGCAGTGGTGGTCGCGGTCGCCGCCCTGACGACCCTCCTCCTCGCCGGTGCCGTCGCGGACCCCGACGACCCCGAGACGGGCGCGTCGGTCGAATCACACGCGTCCCTGCAGGAGGTGACGATCGCCGCCGACGAGATTTCGGGTGGGACGGCGACGCTCGCCGTCGACTCCTATCTCACCGCGTACGGCGCTCCCGTCGACAACGTGACGATCGTCCACCGGGCGACAGATACCGACACCGGCCTCGTCGAGGACACGACAGAACGCGAGGTCGGCACGCTCGAGCCCGGCTCGGAGACGGCGGTGTCGGGAACGGTCGACGTCCCCCGGGAAGGCGGCTACGAGATCGAGACGTTCGTCTACGTCGACGGCGAGCGAACCGAGTCCGCGACGCACCGGGTCTCCGGCGTCGATGCCCTGACGCCTGCCTACGCCGACACCGGACTCGAGTTCCACCGCTTCGGTGACCAGTACGGCGGCGCCTTCGAGTCCGTCCCTGCAATCGAGTACGCCGTCGAGTCGACGTCGGGGGAGACAGCGACACTCGAGGTAACGAGCTATCTGACCAACACCGCTGACGACCCTGCCGACTCGCTCGAACTCGAGGTGAAGGCCCGTCAAGCGGATTCGAACGTCGTCGCCGACGCCGAAACCGTTCCGCTCTCCGCCGTTGAGTCGGGCGAGACGGCGACGCCGACCACGACGCTCGAGGTCACCGACGAGTACCGTTACTACCTCGATGCGGTCCTCTGGCTCGATGGAACGATCGTGGCGACCGACCGTGCGATCGCCGATCTCCGCCCAGAGTCGGTGATGGCCAACGAGACCGACGTCGAGAGTACGTTTTCGGCCGCGGATTTCGAGGACGACGGCGGATTCGAGACGACTGCATCGGACACAGCACCCGACGCTCCACACCGGGACGACGAAGCGGACGACGCCGACGAAGTTCCCGGATTCGGCGCCGCAACGGCCGCGATGTCGGCCGCCGTGGCGATCGCACTGCTTCTCGTACGGAGGAAACGATGACTGACACGACACCACAATCCGACGCACCGGTCGAATCGCCCGAGGACCGTCCCCACTCGCGAACCGACCCTGAACCGAGCAACCGCTCGAGACTCCGCCCGGGGAACGTCAGGCGATTTCTCGCCTGGGGGGCGCTCGTCGTCTGCTCCCTGCTCGCGGTCTACGCGTTGTTCCGGTTCTACGGGAGCGTGACCGCCACGATCGACCTCTGGGTCGAGCCACGATACCAGCCGTTGATCCACGCCGCGTTCAACCTAGTCGTGTTGCTCGGATCGCTCGTCGGTATCTCGCTTCTCGTTCGAGAACTGAGTTCCTGAAGACTGGCGGTTGTCGCGGCGAAACCGAACGTTCGTCGGGCAGTAGACGACCGTTACCGCTCCTCGAGCGGGACGAGCTCCTCGTTTTCCGATCCGGTGTAGCGGGCGCGGGGGCGGATGAGCCGGTTGTCATCCTGGTACTCGAGGACGTGGGCGATCCAGCCGCCGGCGCGGCTCATCGCGAAGATCGGGGTGTACATGTCGATCGGGATACCGAGCTGGTAGTAGACGGAGCCGGAGTAGAAGTCGACGTTCGGAGCGATCCCCTTCTCGGGGAGCCCCTTCTCCTCGGTGAGATACTGCTCGATGGTGGTGGTGTACGTGTACCACCGGTCGTCGCCGTTTTCGGCGAGTTCCTCGCTTCGCTCCTGGAGGATTCGTGCCCGTGGGTCCTTGACGTTGTAGACGCGGTGGCCGAAGCCGGGGATACGCCGTCCCTCTTCGATCGCTTGTTCGATCCACTCGCGGTGGTCGAGATCGCTCTCGTCGATCTCGAACAGTACTTCCATGACGTCCTGGTTCGCGCCGCCATGAAGCGGCCCGGAGAGCGCCCCGATTCCGCCGGTGACGGCGCTGTAGATGTCGGCCATCGTCGAACCGATCACCATCGAAGTGAACGTCGAGGCGTTCAGCCCGTGGTCCGCGTGGAGAATGAGCGCCTGGTCGAATGTCTCGGCCGCAACGTCGTCGGGTTCCTCGCCGGTGAGCATGTAGAGGAAGTTCGCCGCAAGCCCCAGGTCAGGGTGTGGATCGACCGGCTCCTCGCCGATCCGGTAGCGCTCGAACGCGGCCAGCGCGGTCGGAATCTTCGCGGTGATCCGTCGACCCATTCGGAGCGTCGCCTCGAGGTCTGCGGGGTCGGCGTCGGTTTCGGGTTCGGTGGCCGAGAACATCGACACCGCCGTCCGGAGGGCGGCCATCGGTCGTTCCTCGGCGTCGGCCAGTCGCTCCATCGTCGCGAGGACGTCCTCGCTGACCGCTTGCTCGTCGTCCAGGGAGGCCGTAAACGCCTCGAGTTCGTCCTCATCCGGCAGGTGGCCGTGCCACAACAGGTAGAGGACTTCTTCGTAGTTCGCACCGCGCGCGAGGTCTTCGATCGCATAGCCGCGATAGATCAGTCGACCTTCGTCGCCGTCGATGGAGCTGAGTTCCGATTCCGCGACGAGAACCCCCTCCAGTCCTTTCCTGAGGTCGTCAACCATACTCGAAGTTTCGCATCCCGATGGAAAAGTATTGTCGTTTGTCCGCCCTCACGGCCGAACACGTCCGATGTATGCGTTTACCAGCGGTCGGAAGAACGACTGACAGAACGTATTCGATTAAGAATTTCGCGAACGTCTACTTCTCGCCCACGACGGGCCCTCGTTTTCGTTATTTTTCAAGAAAGGCGTCCATGAGCTTCGTCTGGGCAGCGGCCAGATGCTCGGTGAACGTCGATCGCGCGACGCCGAGTTCGGCCGCGACGTCCGTCGCGTTCGCCCCTTTCGGGTACTCGAAGTAGCCCATCTCGTGGGCCGTCTCGAGGATCTCTCGTTGCCGGTCGGTCAGCGCGCCCCGATCGACGATGACCGGGTCGACCGACTCGCCGCTTGGATCTTCCGTGAGCTCCTCGACGAGAACGCCCTCGAAGCGTTCGCGAAGTCCGTCGACGATCGCGGCGAGCTCCTCGAGTTCGAGCGTTCGAAACGACAACAGCACCGCCCCGTCTCGAGCGCTGACCGACGACACCGGCGTCCCGGACTCCTCGACGATCTCACACGCACAGCCGACATCGTGTTCGCGTTCGAACCGATACACTGTCTCGTGTTCGTTCGCCTGGATCGGCGTGAGATCGGTCTCCACGTCGTCCGGTGATGGATCGTTGTCGGTTGGTAGCGTAAACTCCTCGACGACGCGATCGTCGTTCTCGCCGCCGGCTCGCGTCCAGGTTACCGACTCCGCCGGTTCCTCGGTGGTCGCGGTGACGCCTGCGACGGGACAGCTTTCGGGGTCGGAGACCGCCACGGTTGCACGAAATCCAGTCATACGTATTCGTAGGGACGGCCCGTGAGATAACGTCCCACGGGAATTCCCAGTCGGTGAAAGTACGGTCCCGAAGGACAGCCGACCCCGCCCTGGAGCGGTTGCGCTCGGCGAGTCACTCGAGAGCGCCAGAGCGGCCGGCACCGACGGCTTCCGTTCTACCGTGACTGCTCGCTCAGAACGATTGGCCGAGTTTTTCGCGACTGATCCGGATACCGGTCGGCGTGATGATCATCTGGTCGTCGCCTTTGCGGACGATGTCGCCGTCGACCTCCTGGGCGACCTGTCGGAGTTCGTCGACGATATGCTCGACTGTGCTGTCTTTGGTCCGCAGCCGCGTCACGTCGGCGATGACGATATCGCCGTCGTAGACAGCCTCCTTGATGTCGATCGCGTCGGCCTGTCCGCCAACCTCGGCGATATGTACTTGCATGCTCGCGCCGGCCGAGTCCGCCGCGACGTCGTCGAGGTCCAGTTCGACGTAATCCTCGGCGGTCCGTGTCTGATCACCGCCGATGATCTTGCTCATAATTCCCATTGCCAGAAGCCACTGTCGCGGCGAGTATAGTTCTTACGTCAGACACAATCACGAGTGTCGACAAATCCGAGGCGCGTGACCGGAGCCGAATCTCGAGTCCGCACAATAGAACGGTAGGAGTAACCCGTCTCATACGGTCTGCTGTAAATCGTTACCGGCGAAACCCCGAGCCGTCTGTGGTTTCACCGGTAAACCGTTACAGCAATCCGTATCAGTCGAAATCGGCGAACGTCGGTCGCTCCGTGTCGCCGGGGAACCTCTCGACCGGCACCTGCGTCTGGTCGCCCGATTCCATGTCCTTGATCGTCACCTCGTCGTTTGCGAGGTCCTGTTCGCCGACAATGACGACCGTCTCGGCGTTTATCGAGTCGGCGTAGTTCAACTGCGAGCCGAACGATCGCCCTGCAACGTCGGTCTCGACGACGTGTCCGTTCTCGCGGAGATCACGACAGATCCGGGCCGCTTCCGGCCGCGTATCGCCGATCTGGAGGACGTAGTAGTCGGTCGCCACTTCTTCGTCGGGCCAGACACCCGCTCGCTGACAGAGCAACGAAAGCGTCGCGTGGCCGGGGGCGACGCCGACGGCGGGCGTCGGCTGGCCGCCGAAGCTCTCGATCAGGTCGTCGTAGCGGCCACCGCCGAAGATCGACCGTGAAACCTCGCCGGTGGAGTCGAAACACTCGAAGACGACGCCCGTATAGTAGTCCAGTCCGCGGGCGGTCTCGAGTGAGATCGTACAGTACTCGCGAGCGCCGAAGTCCTCGGCGGCCGAGAGCACCGCCTGCAGGTTCTCGACGGCGTCGTCGACGCGCTCGGTGTCGGCGAACGCTTTTACGTCCTCGAGATCGCCGCCGGAGACGATGTCGGCGAACTCGACGGCCTGATCGGCCGACAGCCCCGCCCCGATCAGCAGGTCGTGGTACTCCGCAGTCTCGAGTTTGTCGGATTTGTCGACGGCGCGGATGGCGTCGTCGACGTCGACGTCGGCGTCGAACGTCTCGAGGACGCCGCCTAAGACGTCGCGGTGTGAGATTCGGAACTCGAACTGGTCGCCGGTGAGTCCGAGGCCGGTGAGGGCGTCTGCGGCCCACGCGAGGATCTCGGCGTCGGCTTCGGGCTCGGAAGAGCCGAAGATGTCGACGTTGGTCTGGTAGAACTCGCGCTGGCGGCCCTGCTGGACCTGTTCGTAGCGCCAGAACGGCCGCGTCGAGAACCACTTGATCGGCTTCGACAGCGCCTGTTGTTTGGCGACGACCATCCGCGCGACGGTGGGCGTCAGTTCCGGCGTCATCGCCACGTGGCGTCCACCCTGGTCCTCGAAGGAGTACAGTTCCTCGACGATCTCGTCGCCGCTTTTGTCCGTCCACAGCTCGGCGCGTTCGAGGGCCGGCGTGGCGACCTCGCGGAACCCGTACCGTCGTGCGGCGTCCTCCAGCGTGTCGATGGTCGCCCGCCTGGCGGCCATCTCGCCGGGGTAGAAGTCACGAAAGCCCTTGATTCGGTCGTACATGACCGTCCGTTCGGGAACGGCGAACTTCTATCCTTTCGTTCGCGGACGGGGACCGCGCGTTCGATCCGGGGCGGTGCTGTCGGGCTCGTTGGTGTTTGGTCACTCCCGTTTCGCCCGGAGGACGACGGTTTTCGCGACCATATCGCCGACCCGCTGGTTGCGGGTGGTGAAAAAACAGACCACCGCGACGACGAGTGGCCAGAAGCCAATTCCGTCGATCAGCCAGAGGAAATTCCGAACGACCGAAGCACCCATCGTACACTTCGATCCGTCCTCTTTGACGACGACGAGTCCGAACAACGCCTTGCCTGGCGTCCGACCGAAATGTCCCTCCATCATGAAGAAGTAGTAGATGAAGAAGACGAACACCGCCGTGATCCCGACGAAGACGATCAGCGTCGAGAGGGCGTTCGAGACGGTCTGGAGAAACGTGGATGCGATCGCGGTCGTCGCGAACAGGAAGACGATCCCGCCGAAGACGACGATCGAATCGACGACGTACGCACCGATTCGCCCGACGAGAACCTCGTCTTCCGTCCCAGAAACGGGGCGTGGATGGCGCTCGAGCATGATACGATAGTCGAGCGACACGAACAGTATATACATTCCGATCCGGCGGCGCGAAGTGAAACGCAAACCCCCGGAACAGTGATTTGGTCCACCGTCGCGTACGAGTTCGTATGTGCGGACGCTACTCGCTGTTTACTCCGCCCGACGACCTCGAGGATCGGTTCGGCGCGTCGTTCGACTGGACGGTCTCGCCGCGGTACAACGCGGCACCGAGCCAGCGCCTCCCGGTGATCACGGACGAAACGCCCGAGACGTTCGAGCGCTTCGAGTGGGGGCTCGTTCCCGAGTGGGCCGACGACAGTGACGGAATCATCAACGCACGAGCGGAGACGATCGACGAGAAACCGAGTTTTCGCGACGCCTACGGTGGTCGATCGCCGTCCGCCGCCGCCGATAGTGGCGGCTCGCTCGAGACGCCTGCGGCGGGTCGGTGTCTGGTTCCGGCCGACGGCTTTTACGAGTGGGTCGAAACACCGGACGGAAACCGACCGTACCGGGTCGCCTTCGAGGACGATCGCCCGTTCTCGATGGCGGGGCTGTGGACGCGGCGGGAGCCGACGTCGGACGCGACCCAGACCGGTCTCGACGCGTTCGGTGGCGGCGCGGATCTCGAGGACGAGACCGGTGGGCCACTCGAGACGTTCACCGTCGTGACGACCGAACCGAACGGCCTCGTCGCGGACCTTCACCACCGGATGGCGGTCATCCTCGAGCCCGACGACGAGCGACGGTGGCTCACCGGCGACGATCCTCGGGACGTCCTCACACCGTACCCGGACGACGAGCTCCGAGCGTATCCGGTTTCGACGGCCGTCAACGATCCGTCCGTCGACGACCGGTCACTCGTCGATCCGGTCGAGACGTGACCGCCCCCCCCCCCCAGAGATACTTAAATATGGCGAACGACCTCGGTTCCGAATCGGCTCCGTTCGGAACGATCCCTTCGATCGAGTAGCCGGGGAGTACGGCGCTATACGGCGATTTCCCCTCGTTTTCGATCAAACGTGTTACTGTGCTCCGTTCCAGTATAACGCCACATTTATGTAGAAGGGCAATCAATGATCGGTCGACTATGAGCCAGCGAATGCAGCAGGGACAGCCGATGATCGTGATGAGCGAGGACTCCCAGCGCGTCAAGGACAAGGACGCGCAGGACTACAACATCAGTGCCGCCCGTGCGGTCGCTGAGGCCGTCCGCTCGACACTCGGCCCGAAAGGGATGGACAAGATGCTCGTCGACTCGATGGGGTCGGTCACCATCACCAACGACGGCGTCACGATCCTCCAGGAGATGGACATCGACAACCCGACGGCCGAGATGATCATCGAGGTCGCTGAAACCCAGGAGGACGAAGCAGGCGACGGCACCACGACGGCCGTCGCAATCGCGGGCGAACTCCTCAAGAACGCCGAGGATCTCTTGGAACAGGACATTCACCCGACGGCGATCATCAAGGGTTTCCACCTCGCCAGCGAGCAGGCTCGTACCGAGATCGATGACATCGCACAGGACGTCGACACCGACGACGAGGACCTGCTTCGCTCGGTCGCCGAGACGTCGATGACCGGAAAAGGTGCTGAGGTCAACAAAGAACACCTCTCCCAGCTGATCGTCGACGCGGTCCGCGCAGTCACCGTCGAGAACGCCGACGGTGAGAACGTCGTCGATCTCGAGTTCCTGAACATCGAAACCCAGACCGGCCGCAGCGCCGGCGAATCGGATCTGCTCGAGGGCGGCATCGTCGACAAGGATCCCGTCCACGACAACATGCCGGCGGCGGCCGAGAACGCCGACATCCTGCTTCTCAACCAGCCTATCGAGGTCGAGGAGACCGATGTCGACACCGAGGTCTCCGTGACGGATCCGGACCAGCTCCAGAAGTTCTTAGACCGTGAGGAAGAACAGCTCAAGGAGAAAGTCGACCAGATCGTCGACCTCGGAGCCGACGTCGTCTTCTGTCAGAAGGGGATCGACGACCTCGCACAGCACTATCTCGCGAAGGAGGGCATTCTCGCCGTCCGCCGCGCGAAGAAGTCCGACCTCGAGTTCCTGAAGGAAGTTGTCGGCGCCTCGATCGTCTCGGACCTCGAGAGCGCAACCGCAGAGGACCTCGGCTACGGCGACGTCACTCGCGACGAGGAGGACGAACTGTTCTACGTCGAAGGCGAGGGTGCCCACGGCGTCACTCTCCTGCTTCGTGGCTCGACCGACCACGTCGTCGACGAACTCGAGCGGGGCATCAACGACGCACTCGACGTCGTCGCCCAGACCGTCTCCGACGGGCGCGTGCTGGCCGGCGGCGGCGCGATCGAGGTCGAACTCGCCTCGCGTCTGCGTGACTACGCCGACTCCGTCTCCGGGCGCGAACAGCTGGCCGTCGAGGCCTTCGCCGACTCGCTCGAGCTCGTCCCGCGCGTGCTCGCCGAGAACGCGGGCCTCGACAGCATCGACACGCTCGTCGACCTGCGTGCGGCCCACGACGACGGCGACGTTACTGCCGGCCTGAACGTCTTCTCGAACGACGTCGAGAACACGTTCGAGGCGGGCGTCGTCGAGCCGGCCCACGCCAAAGAGCAGGCGGTCACCTCCGCCAGCGAGGCCGCGAACCTCGTGCTCAAGATCGACGACATCATCTCCGCCGGCGACCTCTCGACGGACAAGGGCGGCGACGAAGAAGGCGGCGCACCCGGCGGCGCTGGCGGCATGGGCGGTATGGGCGGCGGCATGGGCGGCATGATGTAACGCCGGCCAACACGCCCACGTTACCGACCGAACCGGCTCTCGGCCCGACGACCGTTGTTTTTTGTGCGTTCCCGTCCCGGTTACGGCGATCAGTTCACGGAACGGCTCCCCGGAGACGGAGGGGGTTCGTGTCCTCGAGTGAGGTCTTGCGGATCGGTCGCGAGAACCGTCTGAAAGATCAGTCGCCGTACTGATACGGCGTGCAAGAGCTATCCGTCTCGATAGTGTACGTCGAGTATGGCATACAGAACGACGATCGGCTGGTCGCTGTTCACTTCGGGTATCGTTACGCTCTTCCTGAAGCTCCTCCCCGGCGACTCGCTGTGGTGGGGACTCGTGTTGCTCGCTCTCGGTATCGTCATACTGTACGTCCGGTGAGTGTCGGGGCTCTCGATCCCGGCCTCTCGAAACCGTTCGTGGAAAATGGGGTCGCGATCAGGCGTCGTCGACGTCGAGTTCGAACTGCTCGTTTTCGGAGACGGCGTTCAGGACGACGCTGGTGTTCGACGCCTTGATATCGGGATCGGTAAGCAGCGTCTTGATCTGGTCGTTCATCCCGTCTGTGTCCTTGAACTTCCCGATGGCGATCACGTCGTAGTCGCCGGTAACCTCGTAGACACTGATCATCTGCCGGTGTTCGCGTAGCGTATCGGTGATGTCGGGTAATGCGTTTCCTTCGACTTGCAACTGGATGACAGCGGTGACGTCGTAGCCGACCGCGTCGTAATCCAATCGGGGTGTATAGCCCTCGATTACTCCCTCGTCCTCGAGGTCAGAGAGGTGATTCGAGACGGTCGTCACGGAGACATCGAGTTCTTCGGCGAGACTTCGGAGACTCGCTCGGCCGTCCCCGAGAAGTGCATTCACTAGTTTTGCATCGAGATTTTCGTACGTCATCACATGTACTCTCTCACCCGACCCTTTAGAAATTTACGAATATACAATTCCGGGAGCACCAAGGAAGATTTGCTCGGATCAGCAGTGTTTTAGTAGGGGAGATGCTTGGATAGCACGACGAGAAAGATGACAAGCGGAAACATCAGCGATACCGAACAGGCGGTACTCGACGAAATCGAAGAAAAGGACGTCGACTTCCTCCGTCTACAGTTTACCGATATTCTCGGAACGGTCAAGAACGTTTCAGTCCCGGCGCGCCAGGCCGAGAAGGCGTTTGCCGAGGGCATCTACTTCGACGGCTCCTCCATCGAGGGCTTCGTCCGCATCCAGGAATCGGACATGCGTCTGGTTCCCGACCCGGAGACGTTCGCGGTTCTGCCCTGGAGACAGAAAGAAGACAGCGCCGCCGGTCGGATGATCTGTGACGTCTACGACACCTATACGGGCGAACCGTTCGAGGGCGACCCACGCCGCGTCCTGAAAAACGCCATCGACCGCGCCGAGGAGATGGGCTACGACGTCAACGCCGCGCCAGAACCCGAGTTCTTCCTCTTCGAGGAGGACGAGGACGGCTACGCGACGACCGAAACCGGAGACCACGGCGGCTACTTCGACGTCGCACCGAAAGACCTCGCAAGCGACGTCCGCCGGGACATCATCTACGGACTCGAGGAGATGGGCTTCGAGATCGAAGCCAGCCACCACGAGGTTGCCCGCGGCCAACACGAGATCAACTTCGAGTACGACGATGCGCTCTCGACGGCCGACAACGTCGCGACGTTCCGTACGGTCGTCCGTGCAATCGCCGCCCAACACGACCTCCACGCGACGTTCATGCCCAAACCGATCCCGAAGATCAACGGCTCGGGCATGCACACCCACCTCTCGCTGTTCACCGAGGACGGCGAGAACGCCTTCCACGACGAGGACGACGAGTTCAACCTCTCGGATACCGCACACTCGTTCCTCGCGGGCATCTTAGAGCACGCGCCGGCGATCACGGCCGTCGCGGACCCGACGGTCAACAGCTACAAACGCCTCGTCCCCGGCTACGAGGCACCCGTCTACGTCGCGTGGTCCGACCGCAACCGCTCGGCGCTGATCCGCAAGCCCGCCGCACGCGTTCCGGCGGCCTCGCGCATCGAAGCTCGCTTCCCCGACCCATCGTGTAACCCGTATCTCGCGCTGGCGGCGCTCATCCACGCGGGTCTCGACGGAATCGAGAAGGACCTCGAGTGCCCCGACCCGGTTCGCGAGAACATCTACGAGTTCGACGAGGAGAAACGCGAGGAGTACGGCATCGAGACGCTGCCGTCGAACCTCGGCGAGGCCGTCGACGCCTTAGAAGAGGACGAGGTCATTCTCGAGGCCCTCGGCGAACACGTCGGCCCCAAGTTCATCGAGGCCAAATCCCAGGAGTTCGAGGACTACCTCGTCGACGTCTCCCAGTGGGAACTCGACCGCTACCTCGAGACGTTCTAGACGCAGTCTTCTCGGTTGGCATCCGTTTTTTCGGTCGGCTCGGAACCAGCAGCCGACGGCTTCGTCACGCGTACTCGAGGCGGTTCGTTCGGTAGAACGTAGTCGTACTCAGGATCGACGGTCGCCGATCAGATCGCGGACTCGGCCGGGAACATCAAGGAGGGCGATGCCGGCACCGAACAACAACATCAGGACGTAGACGCCGAGCGTCGACGTCCAGACGACGAACATCGCGAGGATTGCCCAGATCCCCTCGAGATAGTAGAACGCGCCGAGTGCCAGGATGGTCCCGTACAGCAAGACGATGTAGGGGCCCCAGTCGCGGGCGTGCCCGCGACGAATTCGCCGCCGGACGTAACGCTTGAGGTCGCCCTCGAGGGAGTCACGCTGGACCGTTCGTCGTTCAACGCTGTCCTCGAACGTATCGACGCGATCCCGGAGACGCTCGATCTCCTCCCGGAGCGCTTCGGGATCGCCCGATCGGTCCCGCGTCCGCTCGCTCGAGCGTTCCTGCGTGCCCCCCTCGTCGGCACCAGTGTCGTCGTCGGTCATCGCTTCTGTCTCGACCTGTCGAGGGCCGGGACTTTGTAGCTGCCGATCCAGTTCACGGCCGGCGAGGACGGCGTTGAGCACCGCGCCGAAGACAAGGATGATCGCGCCAACGTACAACCAGATCAAGACGAGAAAGACGGCCCCCAGCGCGCCGTAGACCACGTAGCCGGTTGCAAACGTCGTATACAGTGCAAACGCCCGAGAGAGAACGAGCCACCCGATCGCGGCGAGAACGGTCCCCGGCAACGCTTCGACGATGCCGACGTCCGCGTCCGGAAAGACGACGTACAGCGGGAGGAAGGTCACGATCAGTCCGATCAACACGAGCAGCGGTCCGAACGGGCCGAGTTCGATCACCGGCAGAAACCGAAGGATCGCTTCGAAGACGGCGACTATCCCGAGACCAAGCGAGATGAAGAGAAAGACGATCGTCGCGTCCCAGAAGGTATCGAGCAGTGACTTCGATCCCGCGGTGCCGTACACCTGCGAGAACGCGCGATCGAGCCCCCGGAGGACGCGACTGGAGCCCCAGAGGAGACCGAGCGCGCCGATCACCGTCGCGCCCTGGCGACTCGTCTCGTCGAGTACCGTCTCCGCGAGTAGCTGTTGGGCGGCGGGCGTCAACACGTCGCTCGCGGCGGCCGTCAGCTGGTTCGCGAGCGCCTCGCCGCCGATCGACGCCGCAACCCCCAGCGCGAGCAACATGAGTGGGACGAGCGAGATGAACCCGTAGAAGGCGACTCCGGCCGCAAGCAGCGTCAACTGCTGGGTCTGTGCGACGGTGAAGAGTCGCGTTCCGAACTCACGAGCGTCGCCGAGATCGATCACGGGCGACTAGACGTGCGGAACGGTCAAATAGCGGGTGGCACCCTCTCAGCGAGGGAACGTGTTCAGACGAGATTCGCTTCGGTCGCCTCGCGGATCTCGCCGACGTCCGCGTCGGTTTTGAACGTCGTGCCGCCGTAGTGTGCCGTCGAGGCCGCATGTCCCGCCGCCCGCAGGTCGGCGAGGAACTCGTCCATGGCGTTGGCCGGCAGTCCCCAGTTCTTGCACAGTTTGTGTTGGTCGTAATGCGTGGGGCGGTCGAGTTCGGCCTCGAGTGCGTCACAGAGTTCCCGGCCCGTTTTAGCGGTACCGAAGTCGTCCGGAATCTCCTCGCGGACCGCGGCGACGAACTCGGGGTCGCGGTAGGGGCCAAGCCAGAGCGGGCCGGCGACGAGGACGCGTTCGCCACCGCACTCGGGACAGGTTTCGAGTGGATCGGCGATCAGTTCGTGTTCGGCCTCGCGGTAGAGACAGTCCTCGCAGTGAGAAATGTAGCCGAGATGTTCTAAGGCGGCATCGGCCGCGCTCGCCTTCCGGTCGAGTTCGAGGTACGTCCGGACGTAGTGACTCGTCGCGTGGCTGAAGATTGGCTCGACGCCCACGTCGAAGCGGGCGGCGCTGCGCGCGAGCGCCGAGAGCAGCGTCCGGACGCCCATCTCGGCGTGGTAGTCGGTGTTCTGGGGAACCGCACTGTAGGAGCGGATGCCGCTGTTGAAGTGTGCGCCACACAGCGGCGCGGTGTCGGTCGCGGTGACACAGACCAGATCCCGACAGCGCGCGAACGCGGCGTCGGCGAACGGCATCGGCGAGCCGTACGGATCGAGGTCGATCACGTCGAACGCCTCGTCGTGTGCGAGCGCGTTGACGTTCCGATGCTCGACGCGGGCCTCAGCGGCGAGGTCGTTTCGCTCGAGGTTCTCCCGGGCGAGATCAACGGCGTCTTCCTCGAGATCACAGCAAGTGACGTCCCAGCCGTCGGCCGCGGCTCGAACGCCGCGGACGCCGCTCGCCGTCATCGCGTCGAGGTAGCTCTCGGCGCGCTCTTCACGCTCGCGGAAGGCCCGCAGCGTCGCGATCGTCAGATCCCGGTTCAGCTCCTGGCGCGGGTTGTAGAAGACCGACTCCTCGATGCCCTCGGTCTGCTCGCCGGGAACCTCGAGTTCGACCCCGCCCTCGGTGACGCGCATACGTCCTCTCGTCGGGCGAGGGCGAAAAACGACGTGATCTCGGACTGTCGCTCGAGATAGCGAGCCGGTCTCCCGCGCCGGTCCAACAGAACAAGATACTTACCGAATCTGTCCGGAATAATCGGTATGCCCTCCCGTACTCGCCGCCGTACCCTCCAGGCCGCGGCCGGGACGCTCGCCGTCCTCGCGGGCTGTTCCGAGCGCGATCGGTCGGATCCCTCCTCCGCTGACGAACCCGACGAGGAAATCGACGTGATCGACGGCGTCGACGTCCAGACGGTGGGGTTCGAACCGACCGACGAGGACGTCGTCGCCTACGAGGACGGCTCGTCCTCGCGGTTACCGTACGTTACAGACGAGGAGGACGTCGACGCCCTCGAGTTCCGGGCCGAACCGCTCGAGGTCGATGGAAGTGCCTCGATCGAGAGGGGCGGCAACGCCTCGAGCGAGACGAACGCCAACGGCTCGAGCGAGCCGGACGAGAACACGTCCAACGAACCGGGTGGCGACCCCGACGATCCGCTTTCGTTCCTCCGCGGGATCGACTACGAGGAGTCCACCGGATTGCTCGTTCAGGAGGAGGTTTCCGCCTGTTACCGGAACGCCCTCCAGTACGTCGAACACCGGAACGGCGACGGGGTTCGCGTCCAGTTTTGTCAGGCGAAGCGCGATCCGGACGTCGAGTGTTCGGTCGACGACCGACGAATGCAGGTCACGATGATCGAGGTCCCGATCGCGTAGGACTCGCGTCCGAGCGGCTTCGGCGGCGGGTGGCGCTCCAACTGTCGGTTGCCGCCGGATCATCCCGACGTCAAGGACGGTGATCGTCGATGACGACGGACCGATTTCACGACCGACACCGGTCGCGTCGGCGATTTCTCCGGACCGTCGGAAGCGCGACGGGCACCGCGCTCGCGAGCGCGGTATCGGCCGGCTGTCTCTCCGTCCTGTCCGAGGATTCCGACGATCCACCCCCGGTCGACGCCGACGAAGACGAACTGGCCGCGATCACCGAGATCGAGCGCCCATCCGACCACGAGGAGCTTCCCGTCCAGATCGCCGACGCGTTCGTCGACGAGTGGGTCGACCGCGCCGAATCGCTGCTCTCGGAGATTCCATCCTCGCTCGAGGCCGAGATTCCGAACGAAGCCGTCCGGCGAGACGTCGAGCGAGAACGGGAATCCGCCGTGGAACGACTCGAGGCGCTCGAGGACCGGCCGACAAACCTCGCGCGCCTGTCGACGCTCCGGGGGTGTCGTCGCGACGCCGCGCGAGCTGAGGGCGCATACGCCGCCGCGACGGCCGGTCGAACCCCCGAGGACGTCGAGACCGGACTCGCGGATCTCGAGGCGGAGCTGTCGACCGTCGACGCGGAGCTGACGCGAGTGGGTGACGATTCGGCCCACGTCGCCGTCGTCTTCGAACGGATCGAACGCCGGCTCGACGCCACCGGACGGTTTCTCGAGAACGCCCGCCAACCGGCACCGGGCCGGTCGACGGTCGAAGCTGTCGGCGAGTTGGCTTACCGGGCCGAGTGGGCCGCGGTCTCGCTCGAGGAAGCGACGTACCTCCTCGAGCGCCAGGCGGAGGTGGGGGACCGGACGTTCGACGACGCGTTCGAGACCACCGCGAGCGCGCTTCTCACAGACGTCGGCGAACGGCTCGAGGAGATACCCGAGGACCGCCGGGAAGCGGCCGAATCGGTGTTCGACGAACCGGTCGACGGGACGCCCCGGAAGCGAATCGGCGACGATGCCGTCTGGCAACTTCGAGGGGGGATCGACCGCGCCGAGGAGTCCCTCGCCGACGGTCGGCCCGCGAGCGCACTCCTCGGCGTCTACAGCGTCGAAAATACGTTCCGTGCGCTCGAGGCGCTCCAGTCGCCGGAGTGGACGGACGCGCTCGACAGGCCGTCGGACGCGGACGACGTCGAGGAGGTGAAGGCGGCAGCGATCGAAGAGATCGAGTCCGCGCGAGCGGAGTCGCCCGATCGATACCTCCTCGAGTACGAACTCGACAGCGCGGTAACGGGCGTACGGAGTGGCGATCGGCGGCTGGAACAAGACGTTTCCCACCGGTCTGATCGTGCCGCAGTAGCCGCCGTTGCGGAGTATTCGCTCGCAGCCGCGCGGGCGAAAACGGTGCCCGAGACGACCGACTGGTTCGTTTCACAACTTCCGTGACGGCCCCGGTGGAACGCGTTCGCCGGATTGTCGTCGCGAGCCGTTGCGATCAGCCCCTCGACTATCGCTGGATTGCGGTGACGACAACCGAACCGATTTTACAGTTCGGCACACAGTCACGGACGTGTCGAACGCGAACCCCGTCGAGCGTTGGCAGGCCGACCTCGAGGAAGCCGGCGAGTTGACGCCGGAGATCGTCGAGTGTATCTCGACGGTTCACGGTGATCGCGGGGTTCGCGCGATCGAGGCCGTCGGCGAAGGCCGGGTAAAATCCTACCGCGACTTTACGATCGTCGTCGGCTACGACGACGAGTACATCGTCGAGGACGGCGG
Source organism: Natrialba sp. INN-245 (assembly GCF_009807105.1). Classification (NCBI taxonomy): domain Archaea; kingdom Methanobacteriati; phylum Methanobacteriota; class Halobacteria; order Halobacteriales; family Natrialbaceae; genus Natrialba; species Natrialba sp. INN-245. The sequence continues at coordinate 317,977 of NZ_WUBV01000036.1, forward strand.
CTGTACCTGCAAGGACAGCGAGTACAATCTCGATCCAGACGATCCGACCGAACTGTGTTGGCACGCGCTGGCGGTGGCGATCGCCCGCCGAGTTGGTCACGTCGACTACCACGACATGTGGTACTCGGACGTCCGCGAACTGTTGTGAGTCGACCGTACTCCGTCCGTCGCCACACTCGATCACTCGCGGTGCTCGAGCAGGTCTCGACGTCGCTGCGAGCTCAAACCGACAGTTCGGCGTCGCCCGTCGGCGGGCCGGCGTGGAGTCGATAGGCACCGAACCCCAGGAAGGAGACTCCCGCGAGGAGGACTGCGATTCCAAACAGCGACAGCGACGGCTGTGCTAGCCCGGAAACTGCCATGTAGAGGCCGAGACAGACGAACCCGAGGCTCTGGAACTGCCACCACTCGAGGACGATTCCGCCGACCGACACCCGTTCCGTGAGGCCACCGATGACGAACGCGAGTCCGCCGAGTGCCATCGCGAGACCGCCGACGACGAGGGCCACACCCGTCGGCGATGTAAGCTCCTCGAGGATCACCTCGAGGCTGGCCAGGAACGACCAGGCGAAGACGACCAGAAACACCACGCCGACGAGGAGGCTGATTCGCCGCTGTCGCCGAGACATACGTCGGCGTTCTCTCGGCCGATCAATAACTGTTGGCTTCGGCTGTCCCTCGATAGTTAACCGCTTTGACTCGACTGCACGTCGCTCCGTCGGGACGACGGTTCGCAGAATTTGGAGGTCTCTAGCTCTCGTGGCTGCAGAGGACGTCCTTACTGAACGATAACTCGCGACAACTGATCTCGAAATGGCAGAATACTGGAGCTTCAGCACTCGTGTGAATGGCGTTTAATGTGCTCTCTTCACAGACTCTCCCGTATGCGCCGCCGTCGTTACCTCACTGCCAGTACCGCAGTGACTGTTTCGATCCTGGGGCCGTCGAGTGTGATCACTGCCTCGAGCCAGGAGCGTGATACCGAACTGGAAGCGATCTCCGAGTCACATCGATTCGACGGGACGGGTGCGACCGTCACTGACGAGTTCGATCTCGAGACCGGCGTCACGATCGCGGAAGCGACTCACGACGGCGAATCGAACTTCGTCGTCGAACTGATCCCCACGGACGACAGCCGTAGCCAACTCCTGGTTAATACGATTGGTGCATACGATGGTGCCGCCGGTGTGCTCACGGACACGGGAAGGTATCTGGTAGATATCGACGCCGACGGCGCCTGGGCGCTCGAGGTTGGACAACCGGATCCGGAGGAGGACGACGCGGAGTCGTTACCGGTCGAACTCGAGGGCGACTCGGCGGCGTGGGACGGTCCGTTTCAGTTCGAGGGATTAGGGCAGGCTCACGGGACGCACGAAGGCCAGGGAAACTTCATCGTCGAAATCCTTCCGCATGGGGGTCGGTTTCCGGGACTCGTCTTCAACGAACTCGACCAGTTCGACGGCGAGACGACGTTCAATCTCGACAGTATCGGATTCGTGACGGTCGAGGCCGCGGGGCCGTGGTCGCTCACGCTGGAGTGAGGACCGAAAGTTCTGTTGCGTTCCGGCGTGGGACGGTCCACTACGCGTTTGCGCAGATGTCCACGAAGTTCCGCAGAATCCGCAGCCCTGTCTCACCGCTTTTTTCGGGGTGGAACTGGGTTCCGAAGACGGTTCCGTCCTCGTTCGCGACGATCGAGGCGAACTCGCGTTCGTAGTCGGTCGTGGTCACCGTCGCGGCCCCGTCGTCGGGAACCGCGTAGTAGGAGTGGACGAAGTAGGCGTACTCCCCGTCGATTCCCTCGACCAGCGGGTGTTCGCGTTCGACGGACAGCTCGTTCCAGCCCATGTGTGGAACCTTTTGCCCCTCCGCGAACTGCACGTTCGTTCCGGGGATCAGATCGAGGCCCTGTACGGCCGACTCGCCCTCGTTGTCGCCCTCTTCGCTCGTCGTCAGCAGCATCTGCATGCCCAGACAGATGCCAAACAACGGCGTTCCGCTCTCGGCGACCTCGAGCAGGTCCTGGCGGACGTGATCTGCGTTCTCGATGCCCTCGCGGAACGCGCCGACGCCGGGGAGAACGACCCCGTCGGCGTCGGCGAACGCGTCCGGATCGTCGGTGATCTCGACGTTCGCGCCCGCGCGCTCGAGCCCGCGAGTGACGCTTCTGAGGTTTCCGAGCCCGTAGTCGACGACGACCACGGAGGCGAGGGCGTCCTCGCTGTCTGACGTGGTGATGCTCATACCAGTACTCGACGCGGTGCGGTCAAGTGCGTTGCCCTTCGCGCAACGACGGCCACCTGTGGTCTCCCGCGGACGATGGGGTGTCGTCGGGATCTCCTCGAGCGACGCCGAACGGTTGAAGGGGACGTCCACGAACCCACTGGTATGGAACTGACCGGAACGATCCTTCGGGGGCGGGAGTTCGACGCCGTCGAAGGCCGGATCGTCGTCGGCGACGGCGGCAGAATCGAGGCGATCGAGGAGGAGTCGGTCGAGAGTTCGAACATTATCGTCCCGGCGTTCGTCAACGCCCACACGCACATCGGCGACTCCATCGCGAAGGAGGCCGGCCGAGGGCTCACGCTCGAGGAACTGGTCGCGCCGCCGGACGGGCTGAAACACCGCCTGCTCAGGGGGGCCGACCGGGCGGAACTCGTCGACGCGATGCGGACGTCGCTTCGATTCATGCACCAGAGCGGAACCGCGGCCCACCTGGACTTCCGCGAGGGCGACGTTCCGGGCATCGAGATGCTTCGGGAGGCCGCCGAGGGCCTCGAGATCGACGCGCTGGCGTTCGCCCGCGGCTCGATCGAGGCGATGGAGGCGGGCGACGGGTTCGGCGCGAGCGGCGCGAACGACGCGACGTTCGACCGCGACCGGGAGGCGACCCGCGAGGCGGAGAAACCGTTCGGCATCCACGCGGGCGAGGTAGATGCGAGCGACATCGACCCGGCGCTCGACCTCGAGCCGGAGTTTCTCGTCCACGTCGTTCACCCCGAACAGCGTCACCTCGAGCGGATCGCCGACCAGCAGGTGCCCGTGGTCGTCTGTCCGCGCTCGAATCTCGTCACAGACGTTGGCCTCTCGCCGTATTCCGAACTCGCCGAGCGAACGACGCTCGCGCTCGGGACGGACAACGTGATGTTGAACTCGCCGTCGATGTTCCGTGAGATGGCGGTACTCTCGAAGATCTCCGAGCTATCCGCTCCCGAAATCCTCCGGATGGCCACGATCAACGGTGCCGAGATCGCCGGCCTCGAGTACGGTCTGCTCGAGGCGGGGTACGAGGCGCGCATGCTCGTCCTGGACGGCGACTCCGCCAATCTCGCCGGCGTCCGGGATCCGGTCCGGGCCGTCGTTCGGCGGGCAGGCGTCGACGACGTGGCGAACGTCGTCCTCTCGCCGTCGGCGTGACGACGACCATCGCTGTCTGGTGAGTCGTCCCGCGCACGATAACCTTATTATAGTTGTGCGTGTTATGCGAACATATAGCACGATGTACGACTGCATCCTCGTCCCGACCGACGGATCGTCGGAGGTCGAGCACGCGCTCGAGTACGCCTTCGAGCTCGCTGAGCTCCACGACGCGGCGATCCGAGCGGTCTACGTCGTGAACGCGGCCGGCTACGGCGGGCTGCCGATGGAGACCGCGTGGGAGGGGATCAGCGACGCGCTCCGCGCGGAGGGGCAGACAGCAGTCGAACGCGTCGAAGATCTCGCACCCGACGGCGTTCGGGTCGAGACGGCCGTTCTCGAGGGCTCTCCGAGCCGCGTCATCATCGACCAGGCGACGCCGGATACCTGCGACCTGGTCGTGATGGGAACCCACGGTCGGGGCGGCATCGACAGACTCTTGCTCGGGAGCGTGACCGAACGCGTCGTCAGAAGTGCGTGCGTCCCCGTCCTGACCGTCAACGTGAACCCAAAGACCGTCGAGGAACGGGAGGGCACCGATCGATCTCCGGTCACCGTGGAGTGATGCTATCGGACAGCAGGCAGTGAGACGTCCACCGCGCCCTGTCCTCCAATCGCACCGATACTTCGGGTACAGCAACCCGTATCAAACCGGCCGGAGATGTTCGCAGTCCCCCGCCGAGACCGTCACCCGCTCGTCGTCGGTCTCGACGACGAGCGCACCCGTGTCGGTGACGTCGACGGCCTCGCCGACCACATCGCCGGCGGCTCGATCGACCCGGACCCGCTGACCGATCGTGAGCGTGAGCTCCCGCCAGGCGGGGACGATCCGCTCGAGATCCTTGCGGAGCCGGTCGAACTCCTCGAGTAACCGCTGGACGAACCGACGCCGGTCGACGTCGCTTGCCTCCTCGCGGACGCTGGTCGCACCCTCTGGGAGGTCGCCGGCGTCCAGGTTCGCGTTGACACCGATGCCGACGACGAGCCACTCGATCCGGTCCGTCTCGCCTTCCATCTCCGTGAGAATACCAGCCAGTTTCCGGTAGTCGCCGTCGTCGCCGTCCGGGATCACTACATCGTTGGGCCACTTGATCCGTGCGTCGACGCCCGCCTCTCGAGCTACCCGTGCCGTCGCCACGGCCGCGGCGAGCGTATAGAGGGGGGCCTGTACCGGTGCGATCGACGGCCGAGTGACGATACTTACCCAGACGCCGCCAGGCGGGGAGTTCCACTCGCGCTCGAGTCGTCCGCGGCCGCCGGTCTGTTCGTCCGCGAGGACGGCGACGTTCGCCGCGCCGTCGACGGCCCGTTCCCGTGCGAGTTCGTTCGTGCTCGCGACGGCGTCGTGATACTCGACGGTAAACGGTGCCTCGAGTCCGTACTCGACGGCCGGTCCTGTGTAGGCGTCGGCCGACACCAGTTCGTAGCCGTCCGGTCCGCTCTCGATCTCGAACTCGGCGTCCCGAAGCCCCTCGATGTGCTTCCAGACGGCTGTCCGAGAGATCTCGAACTTCGCCGCGAGGTCCGGTCCCGACACCGGCCCGTCGGCGATCCGCTCGAGAATTGCGCGTCGCGTCTCGTTCATACGTCTCGAGAGGGCGGCGCTCGCACTTCAATCGGGAGGATCCGTCAGGAGCGCAGTTCGCGCAGCTTCTCGCGTCCCGGCGCGATCAGTTCGTCGAGGTAGCTCGCGAGCGTTCCCTTCGCGTCGGCGGGGTGGAGTTCGCCGGACTCGAGATCCGCAGCGAGAGCCTCGTACTCCTCGTAGGTGAGGTCGCCGCCGTACTTTTCGGGACGCTCGACGATGATCTCGTCGAACCGTGGGAAGACGTGGTACTCGAACAACTCAAGGACGGGGTTCTCGAGGTCGCCCTCGGGATCGCGTGTGGGCGGGCAGAACGCGGAGTTGACCTTCTCCTCGAGATCCTCCGTGGAGTCTTCCATCGAGATCGTCATGCCCTGACTCGAGGACATCTTTCCCTCGCCACTTTCGAGGTCGGCGACGATGGGAGTGTGAAGTGCCGGTCGCACGTCGTAGCCGAGTTCGGGGAGTTCCTCGCGGGCGAGCATGTGAACTTTGCGCTGGTCGAGCCCGCCGACCGCGAGGTCGAGATCGAGGTACTCGATGTCCAGCGTTTGCATTAGCGGGTAGACGACGTGGCTCACCTTCGCGGTCTCGCCGCCGGCGATTTCGGCCATCGCGCGCTGGGCGCGGTTGAGCGTCGTCGCGAGTTCCAGTTCGTGCAGATCGAGGGTGTACTCCTCGTCGAGTTGGAACTCGGAGCCGTAGACGAACTCCGTGTTCGATTCGTCGAGACCGTAGGCGACGAACTGGGCTTTCATCCGCTCGGCGGTGTCGCGGATCTCCTCGAACGTTCCCTTGCCGTTTAAGTAGGCGTGGACGTCCGCGAGCAACACGACGACCTCCATCCCCGCCTCCTGGAGATCGATGAGCTTGTTCGCGGTCAGCAGGTGGCCGAGGTGGAGCACGCCGGAGGGTTCGTAGCCGACGTAGACGCGTTTTCCCGCCGGATCGTCGGCGAGTTCGCGCACCTCCTCGTCGGTGACGACCTCCTCGGCGTTTCGCGTGATCAGCTCGTAGGTATCCATCGGTACCCGAGTGGAATCAGCGGACGGATTTATGACTTTGTGAACTGTGCGACCGTCCCGATTGCCCCATACGGATTGCTGTCCCGATGTACCGGTGGGACCGCAACCGTCCTGCGGTTGCAGTGGAATTGACAGCGGACCGTCTCAAAACGGCAGGCGGTCGCGAGCCGTTCCAGCGAGGTAGCCGGTCGCCGCGCCGACGCCAGCGCCGACCGCACCGCCGGCGGGCCCGGCGACGCCGCCCACTTTGCCGCCGAGTTTCGCTCCCTCCGCCGCGCCACGGGAGGCGTGTTCCGATCGCAGACACGGTGGCTCGAGTCGTCCCATTGGTCCCCGATTCGAACCTCGAGAAAATAACCGTTTGGCCCGAGCCACTCACGACTGCCGCGATCACTGTCGGCTCGAACGCGCTTGCGATCATTGCTGGCCGAACGCATATACCTGCGGCCGGCTTCCGTCTGGGAGATGGGCTACACAGAGGATGTCGTCAACGCCGTCCGCCGGAGTTTTCTTCCACAGGTCCACTACCTGCTCGAGGGGAGTTTCGACGGCTACGCGATCAGCCACACGACTGCCGAGGAGTACGCGCTCACTGCACACTGTTCGGAGGAGACGATCGAGGCGATCCTCGAGGAACTCGGCTTCTCGCGCAACCCGATCGCCTCACTGAAGGTTCGGATGGACGGCAACACCTCCGAGGGATCGTGGGTGTGGCGGCCGTCACCGTTTGCCTCCCACCAGCTTCACGTCGTCCTCCACGATCTCGAGGACGCCGAGGGCGTCGACGTCTACGCCCACTGGGAGTGTTCGTGGATCCGCCATCCCTACAAACACTACGTTGCCCGCGGCTACGACGCAGAGAAAGGCGTCGAACTGGCCCGACGCTGGCTCACGGGCTACGAGGGCGACGAACTCGAGGGGACAGGCGTCGACTACGAGATCGACCACTCGCTTTCACGACGTCTCAGCGAGTATCTCTCGATCTCGTACTATCGAGTCGAGGAAGCGATCGGCACCGTCAGGTCGCGGGTGCCGTTCGTCGACGGCGACGAGGACCTCGAGATCGACCGCGACGGCGAGCGGGACGCGGTGTCGCCGCGGATCGCGGACTGGGACTGATACGGTTACTGTGAGTCGGTACCGCCGAACCCGCGACCCGTCTGCGGTTTCAGCGGTAACACGGTACAGCAATCCGTATGAGGACGGGATGACGGTCAGTCCACGCCGGTGACCGTCGACAGCGCGTTAGTCAGCGGCCGCCTCAAGAAACGAGAACGGCTCCGAGGCAACCAACTGATCCGAGACGTCGCCGGCGTACGTGGTGGACTGGTCGGGACCGAGGTCGAGTTTCCGGGCCTCAGCGCTGACCGCGAAGTCGATCTCCTCGAGTTCCACCCAGAACGCGTTGGGCATCAGCGCCGACTCGAAGTAGTAGACGAGGTCGTCGTGGTCGGCGACCGTCCGCAAGCGCGTCGAAGAGATGTGGGGTTCGTCGGGCGTGGTGATCCCGTACGGGACCGAGACGTTCCGAACGACGCTGAAGACGCCGGCGGTCGCCGTCCGCCGGTCCTCGACCTGCGGAATCGCGTCGACGTAGAAGCGCGCCCGCACGAATCGATCGGCCGGCCGGTTCGTCCCGGGTAACATGACCGTCCCGCCGATCTCCTCCCAGTACTCGGCCAAGGCGAGTTGCTTCTCGAACGTCGGCGAGTTGGTCATCACCCGGTACTCGCGGTCGTGGTGGATCACGAGTTCGCCGTCGACGTACTCGAGAACCGCACTGTCACCGCTCGCATCCGACAGCGAGAGGTGAAGCGTCGCCAGCCGATCCTGGCCCGGAACCTGATCGGTCACGACCACGAACTCCTCCTCACGCATGTGTTCGACCGCCTCGACCACGGTGACGAAGTTGTCGAGGACGTACTGCGCCCACAGCGAGATCGACATCGCGGGTTCGTCGCCGTCCCACTCCGGATACTCGGATTCGGAGAGCCACAGCAGGTTCGCGACCAGCCCCGCCTCGTTCATTCCGTCGGTCGTGGCGACATCGTAGGCGCTCGCGACCACGCTTCCGTACTCTGCCGTCCAGGAGACGGAGTTCGGGCCAGCCGCCCCGTCGCGTTCGATCCCACGCGGGAGCGCCCAGACGTTCGTCTCGATGTCCTCCTTCCAGTCCATCGACCGACCGGTGAGCACGCGGTCGCCGTCGCCGACGTAGACCAATCGCGTACACATCAGTCGTCGGCCTCCTCGAGTGCGGCTGTCGTTCTCGAGCGTGTGACTACTCGGAGCATATCCACTGTTCGGACACCGATCGACGTGATAAACGTTTCACACGAACGGCGAGAGATTCCTCGCGACGAGTGACGTCCCCGACGGACGAACGCTCACAGCCCGTTTCGAATCCGTTCTTCGGCCGCCTCGAGCGCCGCCTCCCGGTCGAACTCCTCGACGACCGTCTCCAGGTCCGCCTCGCCCGCGTCCGCCAGATCCCGCGCGTGGTCGGTCATATTCGGCACCGCGCGGATGATGTTGTCGACGATCGGGACGTCGGCGACCTGGGGCGAGCGCGAGAGTGGATTGAGGTCGATCACGATCTCGGTCTTGCCCATCTCCTCTAACGCTTCGGCGCGGTCGCCGTCCTCGAGCGGGACGACCACGACGTCCGCGTCGTAGATGCCGTCGGCGTCGACCTTCGCGCGCTGGTGGTCGAGTCGCGGAATCCGGGCGTCCGCCTCGAGTCCCTTTACGTCCTCGGCGCCGTGCTCGCGCAGGTGGGAAGCGATGGCCTCGATACGCTCGGGGGTGCGGTTGAAGAGGTTGACCTCGAGGTCGGCCCCCGTGGCGTCGGCGAGGTCGACCATCTCGCTGGGAACGAGCGCAGCGACGTTGCCGTTGATCGAGAGGACGGGTTGGTCTGCGAGCAACAGGTGGGCGGCGGCGACGCGTTCGGCCTCGTCGGCGCTCGGAATCGTCTCCTCGCCGAGCAGGTAGTCGAAGGCACTGCCCCGGCCTTCGGCGTGCATCCCCTGGAGGTGGGTGATCCCCTTCTCGACGCCATTCTCGATCCGGTGGCGGGTGAGCAGGTCCTGGTATCTGGGATGGTCCTCCGGAATCTCCTCTTCGTGTTCGACCTCGGCGGAGACGGTGTCGTAGTCGCTCACGAGAGACGACTGGCGGGCGGCGATAAAAAGCAGACCGATCCGTTCTGATACGGTTTACTGTAATCGTTATCGCCACATCCGAAGGACCGGTTCCGGGTGCGGCGGCAAACGGTTACAGCAGTCCGTCCGAATCAGTCGGTAAACGTGATCCAGCCGTCCGGTGCCTGCGCTTTCACGCTGTTCATCGCCTCGCGGGCGTCGGTCCGGTTCTCGTAGACCTGGGTGCTCTCGGCCATCGTCGTCCCGTGTTCGTCGATCAGATGCCAGAGCCAGCCGTCGTCGTCCTCGGCCGCGTGCAACTCGAAGGAGACGCTGTCGATCTCGAGGATACTCGCGGCCTCGATCAGGCCGCGAACGTCCCCGACCGCTTCGCGGGCCGCCTCGGGCGTCGCGTACGTCTCGGAGCCACTCGCCACCGATCGGCCGTTCTCGTCGATGAGCCGCCAGTGCCAGCGTTCGTCCTCGCCGGCGACGAGTTCGAACGAGGCAACGTCGAAGTCGACCCGTCCGGCCCGCGGGGCCAGCTGTCGGACCGTCTCGACCCGCGATGTCAGGTCGGCCTTACTTGCGACGGGTTCGGCGGCCCGGCCGATCGCCTCACGCTCGCGGTCGACGAGCGTCCACGTCCAGTCGTCGGCGCTCTCGAGTCTGATCACCGCGTCCTCGATCGTGAACACCGGCGCGTCCTCGGCGTGGTCCGTGATCGTCGTGACCGCCTCCCGCGCGGCCTCGCGGTCTGCGTACGAGTCACTCGAGTCGGCGATCGTCTCGCGGTCGCGATCGAGCAGTCGGAACCGCCACTCGTCGGTGCCGTACAGCTGGGCTGTGACCTCGCCGATCATGTACCGTTTCGCCGACGCGGCGGCCTCGCGGACGTCGCCCAACTGGTCGGCGAGGTCGTCGCGAGTCGGATACGCCTCGGCGTCGACAGCGACGATCTCGCCGTCGGGCAGGACGTATCGCCAGTGCCAATCCTCGTCGACGTACGGCTGGAAGATCGGTGCGTCCATCGTCCTGACGTCCGAATCGAGGTGCTCGAGCAGCCGATCCATCGCGGCACTGGCCGCCTCGCGCGTTGGGTGTGTCGCCGGATCCTCGGCGACGAGCTTTCCGGCCTCGTCGATGAGTCGCCAGCCCCACTCGTCGTTGTCGTCGACGAACAGTTCGAAGGCGGCGGTCTCGATCTCGAGCAGTTCGGCCTCCGGCGCCTGCTCTTTGAGCGTCATCATCGCTTGAGAGGCCTCGGTTCGAGTGGTGTGTTCCGTGCCGCTGTCGGCAAGAACCGTCCCGTCCTCGTCGATGAGCCGCCAGCGCCACTCGCCGGAGTCGGCTTCGTACACCTGAAACGCCGCGTTCTCGAACTCGATGAGATCGGCCTCGCTCGCCTGCTGGCGGACGCGCTCGATCGCCGTCGCGGCCGTCTCGGAATCCGCGTGCGGTTCGTTGCTCGCGGCGACGACCTCGCGGTCGTCGGTGACGAGCCGCCAGTTCCACTCCGGGCGGTCGTCCTCGTCGGCCTCCTCTGTGACCACGCCGCCGTCTGCGGTCGCCTCCTGCCCGTCCGCCCTCGCCGGAAGGTCGTCCGACTCGTCGAACGTCAACTCCTGGCCGTCGCCGGCGGGATAGACCTCGTACTCCGCGTCCTCGATCTCGACGACGTCCGCAACGTATGCCCCGTCGGTGAACTGTTCGGTTCGCCGCTTCGCCTCGGTGTACTCCTCGAGTGCATCGGGGTTCCGGGCGACGACGCGTTCGGTCTCGTCGACGAGCCTGAACTGCCACTGTTCGCCCGTCTGGTACAGTTCGTGTTTCGGCTCGCCCGCGACGGTGATCGAGGCCGAGCCGAACTCCGGCAGGAGCGCCTCGACGGCCGCCTCCGCGTCGCGTCGGGCGTCGAACTCCTCGGAAGCGGTTGCGAGTACGTCGTCCTCGCTGTCGACGAGCCGCCAACTCCACCTGTCGTTTCGTTCGTAGAGTTCGGCTCCGACGCCGTCGACGTCGAGAACGCGGGCGCGTTCGAACCGCTGTGCGAACGTCCGGGCGGCGTCTTCGGCGCGTTCCTGGCTCCGGTGTCCCGCCTCGCCCGTCGCGAGCGGCGTCCGCTCGTCGTCGATGAGCCGCCAGTACCACCGGTCGCGCTTTTCGACGTAGGTGAACGCCGCACCCTCGATTTCGATGACGTCCGCGTCGGGTCCACGATCTTTGAGGAAGCTCACCGACTCCTCGGCGTCGTCGCGCTGATCGAACTCGCGTGAACAGGTGCCGACGACGCTCCCGTCCTCGCGGGCGAGCGTCCACTGCCAGGTGCCGTCGCGATCCTCGTAGAGGCGAAACGCCGAGGTCGTAAGCTCCATCAGCCCCGCGGAGCTGATCTGGGACTTGACGCGTTCGATCCCCTCGGTCGCCTCCGGGCGGGTGACGGCGCTCTCGACGCTCCCCGCGAGCGCCTCGAGGTGAAGGACGTGCCACCTCCAGTCGCCCTCCTCGTCTCGGAAGACGGCGAACTGGGCACCCTCGAGGGCGTCACCCGTCAGAATCGGCGGATCTTCGGTCTGTCCTTCCTCCTCGACGAACATCCCCCGCTGACCGGTGACGACGGGGACGAGAAGGGCAACGCCGCCGAGCGTTCCGACGCCGATGGACGTGATCACGATCCCTTCGACGGTCAGATCCATGCCGTGTCCGCGCCAGTGATACGGATACGCCGCCGCGGAGAACACGACCCCGGCGAGAGCGATTACCAGGCCGACCACGCTCGCCTGGATGGCTCGCTTGCGGACCGGTAACATGAGTACGAGCCCGAACAATCCGATGGAGCCACCGGTTCCGGCGATAACTGTCGATATTCTGATCAGGTAGTACGAACCGGTGTCGCCTGCGTAACTGACGACGAAGACGAGGACGCCTGCGGCCGCAACCAAGTAGCCGAGAATGAACAGCCAGTAGCCGTAGACGTCCGAACTCGAGTCCGGTTCGCCGACGTAGTGTTCGTAGAGTCGGAACAGGTTCTGGTGTATTTTCAGTCGAGATGTCATCGCAAACTTAAGGCATAACTAGAACGTTAGTTAATAAGTTTATGGCCACGTGTTGGCCGAGAATCACCTCACGAATCGTCACTTCAACATCGCACCGGCCGGGTGAGTCGCACAGACGTTCGGGTCGTACCCTGCGTCGGAGAGCCCCGTTCCGAGCGCAAAGACCGTGTTCCCCAGCATCGCCATCGAGGCCTGTCCGTTCGCGTCGGTGACGTCGCCGATGGTTCGTGCGACCTGTTCGGTCAGTAACTCGGTTTCGCGAGCGAACGCCCGCGAGGCGTACATAAACGAGAGGAGCGTCGGCTCCTCGACCAGCTTCGATAGTGCCTCCGTCCCGACCTGCGTGAGCCGTTCGGTGTCGTCAGCGAGCACCTCCGGCGTCGAGAGTTCGCCGAACGAGACGTACTCGACGCGCGCTCGAGCGGGTATTGCGTCGAGCTTGTTCACCTGCGGGCTCCCCGGCTCGAGACGGATCGGCACGCCGCCGCGGGCCTGGGCGACGACGTCACCCAGTCCAGTGCCGGCCCGCACCTCTGCGCCGTGGGCGACCGTCACCAGTTCGTTGAACGAGAGTTTGCAGGTAAACACTCGATTCGCCGCGAGGGCCGTCCCCAGTGCCGTCGCGCCCGAGACACCGAACCCGGCCCCGAGCGGGAGTTCGGAGCGCGCCTCGACGCGGGCAGAAACCCCAAGCGTCTCGAGAACGGTCGAGACCGGTTCGATCTCGGTCTCCTCACCATCGAGGACGACGGAGGGTTCTGTCCCTTCCGGAACGCGTTCGACCGTCACCTCGACGCCGTCGGTGAGCGTCACCCCGGCCCCTCGAGAGCCAGCTTTCGTCGGATCCTCGTCCGGATGTGCGCTGAAAAAACCCGTGATGTGCCCGGGAACGAACGCCGTCGCCTCCTCACCCATTGGCGTTCCTTGCGACTCGCCCATTATATACTGTTCGCTCAGTACTCGACACCGCGCCAGTGTGATCAGCGACCCCGACCGCTCCCGTCGGGAACCGCCTCCGGCGTGAGTCCGCCGGTCCGTGAACCGCGCCACTCCTCGAGGGTGGCTTCGATCTCGTCTGCCGTCTCCACGATTCCGTCGGTCGTGATCCGCGTTTCTTCTCGAAGGGCGTCGCGGGCGACGCGTCCCGCGAGATAGCGAACGTCACGGATGCTGAACCCGTCCGTCGCCTCCGCCACTGCGTCGCCGTAGACGGTCTCGGCGACGAACCGATCCGGAAGTCCGTCGGTCAGGATCGCGACGCGCGTCTCCCCGGTCGGCGGTGGCACCTCGAGTCGCTCGTCGAACGCCCCCGCGTGGAGGACGTCGACGTCGACTCGTTCGATCGCTCGCGCCGTCGCCACGACGAAAACGTCCTCTTCGAGCGTCGGCAACAGCGACTCGAGTCGGGCCGCGACGCGTGCGGTCGCCCGCGAACCGCCCGACTCGGGCGCGAGTTCGTCCACGTCGTCGAGTACCAACACGCTCGGGGCGGTCGAACGCGCGTCCTCGACGAGCTCCGCGACGCGGTCGGCCGGATCGTCGACGGACTCCCTGTGGAACCGGTCGGGGCTCACCTCGACGATCGGCCGCCCGAGTTCCGCGGCGATCGATCGCGCGAGCGAACTCTTGCCCGCGTCCGGCGGACCGTACAACAACGCGCCGTCGACCGGATCGACGTCGTAGCGCTCGTAGCCGTCGCGATAGCGTACCGGCTGAAGTACCCGCCGCTCGAGTTCCGCGACGAGGTCGTCCATCCCCGCCAGATCGTCGAACGCGACCGGATCGTCCGACGACCACCGGCCGAGGTCCTCGTCGAACCGGTCCTCGTACCGGTCGAGCCAGTTCGGGATGCTGGTGTCGGTCTCGTCGACGGCCTGCTGGAGGTGTGATTGCTCGACCGGCGACTCGTCGGCGATCGCGTGGCGGATCGCCACCGTGGCGAGCAACGAAACGTCGCTCGAGGCGTAGCCCGCGGTCGCGTCCGCGATCGCCTCGAGCGAGAGGGTCTCCGAAACTGGCGCGTCCGCGAGTTCGAGCCGCAGGATCTCGAGGCGGGCCTGCCGGTCCGGCGGCGGCACCTCGATGCGCTCGTCGAACCGGCCCGACCGCAGGATGGCGTCGTCGACGTCCTCGAGGTAGTTCGTCGCCGCGAAGACGACGATCTCGGAATCGTGTTGGCTCTCGAGTTCCGTCAGCAGCTGGTTGACCATCTGCTGTTCGCTTACGGCCATCCGACCCGATCGATCGCTCGCGATCGCGTCGATCTCGTCGATGAAGACCAGACACGGCTCGCTCTCGCGGGCGGCCTCGAACACCGTCGCGACGTTGTCGGCGGCCTCGCCGACGTACTTGCTCGTGACGTCCGTCGGGGAGACCTCGACGTAGTTGTAGCCCGTTTCAGCCGCGAGCGCACTCGCGACGAACGTCTTCCCGCAGCCGGGCGGCCCGTAGAAGAGGACGCCGTTGACTGCCCCGATCCCATAGTTGTCGTAAACGTCCCGACGGGTCAGCGGATCGATCACCCGATCGTGGAGGGTGTCCGTGAGTTCGTCCATCCCGCCGACGTCCGAGAAGTCGTGTCCCGGTGGCTCCGTATCGAGCTGGTCGGCCTCGAGTCCGGTGTCGTTGCCGTCCCCGCCTCGAGGCTGGCGGACGGGGCCGTCGCCCCCGGACTGACGCGGCGTTCGAGGAGAGTCGCCGACGTATCGACCGACGAGCATCCACCCGAGCGTCGCCGTCGGTGGTGCGAAGATGAGCGCGAGGTCGCCGGTGAGCGCGTATCCCAGCACGCCGACGACGTACGTGACTCCGAGCACCAGCCGATCGAGTTGGACGGCCACCATCCAGGAGACCGTCCGAAGAGCGACCGCGAGGGCCCCGAACGTGAGCACGAACACCAGAAACGTACTCGCACTCGGCACAAGCGGGCTCGAGGGCCCGATCTGGGCGACGGCGAGCAAATATCTCATTGGAATCGATATGATTTTAGTCCAACAAAATGCTTCTGATCCGTCTGGTACGTTTTCGTGGCCCACTCGCTCGAGTCGGACGACGAGCTGACGATTCGACGGCGAGATCAACCGCTCGTCGAGTCACGCGAAAAATCGTGGCGTCTTCGCTTTCGCTCGTTGGTTCGAGGGTGCTCCCAGTGGTCGCACCCTCGTCCGCGGCAACAGGCGCTGACGGTCCTGCGAGACTCCCTTCGTTCACGGCTTCGCCGTTCGCCGTCGTGGTTCTCGTTACACTCGAACCACGCACCGCTCGTCTCGCTGGCTCTCAACGTCTTCGCCTACGGGCTCAGACGTTGACTATCTCGCGGGAACACGGTCGGAGCAAAGCTCCTCCCTGCTCCCGCTCGACGGGCCACGGCGTCGCCTACGGCGACAGCCGCTGTCGGTCCGGCGAGACTCCCTGTGGTCGTCTCGCTGGCTCCCAGATATTTCGCCCTACGGGCTCAATCTCTGGCGATCTCGCGGGAACAACACAGCTTCCCGGATGTTCTCGAGACCGAGAATCGTCATCACGAGGCGCTCGCCACCGAGCCCGAATCCGGCGTGGGGCGGCATGCCGTACTTGAACATCTTCGTGTAGTACTCGAACTGGTCGGGGTCGAGTCCCTGCTGTTCGAAGCCCTCGATCAGGTTCTCGTGGCGGTGTTCGCGCTTGCCACCCGAGACCAGTTCCATCCGTGGATGCATCAGGTCGAAGCCGGTCGAGAGCTGTTCGTCGTCGTCGTGGTCCTGGATGTAGAAGGGCTTGATCTCGCTGGGCCAGTCGGTGATGAAGTAGTGGCCGCCGACGTCGTCGCCAAGCGCCTTCTCGCCTTCGGTGGGGAGGTCGTCGCCCCAGACGAGTTGTTCGTCGAGTTCGCCCGTCGCGTTGATCCGTTCGATGGCCTCCTCGTAGGAGAGACGGGGGAACTCACCCTCGGGTACCTCGAACTCCTCTTCGAGGCCGAGCGCCTCGAGTTCCGCCTCGCAGTTCTCGGCGATCGCCTCGTAGCCGGCTGTGACGATCCCTTCGGCGACGTCCATCGCGTCGTGTTCGTCACAGAACGCGCCCTCGAAGTCGATCGAGGTCGCCTCGTTCAGGTGTCGCGGCGTGTTGTGCTCTTCGGCGCGGAAGATCGGGCCGATCTCGAAGACCCGCTCGACGTTCGAGCCCGCGATCAGCTGCTTGAACAGCTGGGGCGACTGGTTCATAAAGGCCTCCTCGCCGAAGTACGTGATCGGGAACAGTTCGGTGCCGCCCTCGGTTCCGGTGGCGACGATCTTCGGCGTCGTAATCTCCGTACAGTGGAACTCGCGGAACCGTTCGCGGACCGCACGTAGGAGTTCGGCGCGGATCTCGAAGATCGCCTGCACCTCGTCCTTCCGGAGGTCGAGCGTCCGGTTGTCGAGTCGGGTCGAGATCTCGGCGTCGACTTTCCCCGAGGGATCGAGGGGCAGTTCGGGGTCGGCCGCGGAGACGACCTCGACCGACGCCGGCGTGACCTCGACGCCCGTCGGCGCGCGCGGCTCCTCCTCGACTGCGCCCGACACCGAGACGACGCTCTCTCGAGAGACGCCCAGCCCGGTCTCGACGAGGTCATCGTCCATCTCGTCTTTCTCGAATTTGATCTGGATCTTGCCGGTCGTATCCCGGAGAATCAGGAAGGCGATGCCGCCGAGATCGCGGATCTCGTGGACCCAGCCGGCGACGGTGACGTCGTCACCTGGCTCGGCGTCTGCCGTGTAGGTTCTATCCTGCATACAACCCGGTTCTCGTAGCCGAAACTTAAGCGCAACCGTTCGGACTCGTCGCGTTCAGTACGGCGTCACCGAAGCGTTCGTTCGTCGGAACTCGGAAACGTTGCGTGTTACGACGGTCTTGTTGGCTTCGATTGCTGTCGCTGCGATCATCGCGTCAACCGCTCCAATCGCTCGGCCCTCTCGTTGGAGTCGACGGTGTTCGGTGTTTGCACGCCTCGCCTCTGGCAATCCGTACGGTAGGACGTCTATCCGGTCGACGATCGATTCGAATCGGTCGCGGTTCGATCCCTCGATCCCACGCCCAACTTCTGTCA
Organism: Natrialba sp. INN-245; assembly: GCF_009807105.1. NCBI lineage: Archaea > Methanobacteriati > Methanobacteriota > Halobacteria > Halobacteriales > Natrialbaceae > Natrialba > Natrialba sp. INN-245. The sequence continues at coordinate 335,268 of NZ_WUBV01000036.1, forward strand.
CCGTGAGCGTCGCCACGGACGCGTCTCGCCAGTCGAACTCCTCCAGCTTCGCGACTGCACCGGCGTCTTCGGCGAAGAGATCGATAAAGAAACAACTGTCCAGGAGGACCATCTACGCCCTCCTATCCTCGTTGTCCTCTTCTCGAGTCGAATCCGTATCCCCGAACCGCGAGCCGATGTCGTCTCGAAACTCGGCTGACTCGCGACGGACGCACTCGAGTTCATCGTCGTCGACGAGCCCGATCAGCTCGCGAAGCGGGTTCTCCTCGTCGTCGACGAGCAATCGATCCACGACATCGCTGAAGCTCTCACCGTCGCGCTTCTCCCGGTGAAGCCGCCGATACGTTTCGTCGCGAAGGCTGATCGTCTTACTTCCCATCTGTGTATCTGTATATATGGTTCTGTGTATATGTGTATTATGTCAAACTCTCGTGTAACGCCGGCTCGTTCGGGAAACGGATACCCGGCCGCGTCGTCACCCGAATTTTTCTCCACCCCGTGAGTACCACCCCGGCACATGGATCCGATCAACGAGGACGACCTCGAGTGGACCGAGTACGACCGCGGCGAATCGAGATTCCGGCGAAAACAGCTCTCGGAGGCCGCCGACGCCGACGGCCTGGGCTGTAGCCTCTACGAACTCCCGCCGGGCGAACGGTCCTGGCCCTACCACTACCACACGGGAAACGACGAGGCGGTCTTCGTCCTGGACGGCGAGGGCGTACTCCGATGTGAAGACGGGGAGACGTCACTCGAGGCGGGCGACTTCGTGGCGTTTCCGACCGCCGAAGAGGGTGCCCACCAGATCGTCAACGACGGCGACACACCCCTGCGATACCTGATGGTGTCGACGATGAACGAGCCCGACATCACGGTCTACCCCGAGATGGACAAGATCGGCGTCTACGCCGGCTCCCCGCCGGGCGGTCGGGACGAGCGAACGGTCTCGGGGTACTACCGGACCGACGACGACGTCGACTACTGGGAGGAGTGATACGGATTGCTGTAGCGATGTACCGGTGAGACCGCGGTCCGGGTCGCGGTCTCACCGGAACTGATCGACAGTAAACCGTATGAGTTCCTCCGGAGTTCGTGGAAAGAGGACGAGATTCCGTCAGCGCTCGTGAACCGTCATCGGTATCGGGTGTTTCGGCCGCGCGGTGATCGTCGCCCGCAGATCGAGGTCGGTTCCGGGAACGAGTTCGAGATGATACCGCTGGTAGACGGTCGCGAGAATGAGCCGCGCCTCGAGCATCGCGAAGCGATCGCCGATACACCGACGTGGGCCGGCGGCGAACGGGAAGTACGCCAGTTTCGGCAGGTCGGCTTCCATCTCGTCGGTCCAGCGCTCCGGACGGAACGCGAGCGGGTCGTCGTACCACCGTGGATCGCGGTGGACGACCCACTGGTGCATCCTGACTGTCGACCCAGGGCGAACCTCGTAGCCGGCGATCACGTCGGGTTTGACCGGCTCGCGGATGATCCCTGGCACCGGCGGATAGAGCCGCATCGACTCTTTGACGACGCGCTCGGTATAGGTGAGTTTCGACAGGTCGTCCATCGTCGGCAGTCGTCCGTCGAGCACCTCCTCCAGTTCCGTGACCAGTCGCTCCTCGACGTGCGGGTTCTTCGCGAGCGCGTAGAACGTCAGCGTCAGCGAGAGCGCGGTCGTCTCGTGGCCGGCCAGAAGCAGCGTCACGACCTCGTCGCGGATCTGTTCGGTCGACATCGACGACGCGTTCCCTGCCGTCGCGTCCGGTCTGCCCTGGAGCAGTTTCGAGATGACGTCGTTTTCGGTCGGGTTCGCCCGCCGCTCCTCGATCAGCGCGTAGACCACCTCGTCGAGCCGTTCGCGGGCGCGTCGAATCCGCAGTCGGGCGGGCGTCGGAACCGACGGCGGGAGGACGAAGTGGGCGAGACTCTCCGTGGCCGTCATGAACTCCTCGAGTGCCGAGCCGACTGCGTGGACGTGCTCGTCGACGTCCGCCCCGAAGAGCGCGCGGGCGACGATCTTTAGAGTTACCTCCATCATGTCCTCGTGGACGTCCCGGGTCTGGCCCGCCTTCCACGTCTCGAGGGCCTTGTCGGTGAACTCGGTCATCATCTCGGCGTACTCCCGGATCCGATCGGGGTGGAACGCGGGCTGGATCAGGTGGCGGTTTCGCCGCCAGACCGCTCCCTCGCTGTTCAGGATTCCGTTGCCGGTGATCGGTCGCAGGACGTTCTGGAACCGAGCCCCCTTCACGTAGCGTTCGTTTCGCTGGACGAGAACCTGTTCGATGTACTCGGGGTGGTTGAGCTGGTAGATCGGACCGCCGGGATCTTCCCAGTAGGCGACGTCGCCGTACTCCTGGGCCGTCCGGGTCATGAACTCGTAGGGCTCGCGGAGGAACGCGAGCTGGTTGCCGAGAACCGGCAGTCCGTCGGGACCCGGTGGCTGGCCGTCCACAAGGGGTTCGCCGTCGCTCATGCTCGAGTAGAGCACAGCCAGCCTCCTCCATCTGTACCCGATCATACGAGGTATATTTATATTTAGCAGTGGGAGTCTCTGCATGGCTCTCGTCTCGGCGCTCGAGCGGTCTCCGATCGGTCGCTCGCTCGCGTGGTTGCCCGTCGTATCTCGGCCGAACCGAGCGTTCCCCGTGTCTCGACCGGATCGATCACTCGCCGCTCTCGTTCGAACCGCTGGTGGTCGACCGTGAGAGTCGCGACGGTCGTACTGACGTGGACGGCGGGTGAGTTCCACGAGGTCGACGACGCGTTCGCGCGCAGCGAAGCGGTCTCTCTCGAGTCGATTCGTCACCTGGACCCGATCCACGACCGGCTGTGTACCGAACTGCTCGAGCTTCGCGGCGATCTCGAGGCGGCTCGGACACTGCTCGCGGCGGTTCCCGACGTCCTCGAGTTCGACGTGGCGGGGGGGGGACGGTCGCGGCATCGCCTCCGTCCAGTATCGGACTGCCGGCCGGATGACCGATCTGCTGGCGATCCTTCGCGAACACGAGATCGTCGTCGACTGGCCGATGACGTTCGTCGGAGCCGAGGGCCACGACCGCGCCCTCGAGATCCGCGTCCTCGGGACGAGTCGCGCGATCCAGCGTGCGGCGGCCGATCTCCCCGACGGCGTCGACCTCGACCTCCAGCGGCTGAGCGGGTACGAACCCGACGCGACACGGTTCTCGCCGTCGCTGACCGACCGCCAGCGGGAGCTATTCGACCACGCGTTCGAGGAGGGATACTACGAAATTCCACGGGAGACGACCCACCGCGAACTCGCCGACCAGTTCGACATCTCGGCGGGAACGGTCGGGGAGCACCTCCAGCGGATCGAAGGGAAGCTGGCGGCATCGTACCGACGCGGCTGACGAGGGCCGTTGTCCCGACATCCCGATCGCCGGTCGACCTCCCTGTTTTTACCGACTGACGCCCACGCTCCGGTATGGACGAGACGAGTCTCGAGCGACTCGCAACCGACCTCCGACCGGCGGACTCGGCAGTCGCGCTGACCGGCGCCGGCATCTCCGCTCCGTCGGGTGTTCCGACGTTTCGCGGCGACGACGGCGTCTGGGACCGATTCGACCAGGGACAGTTCACCTACGGTCGATTTCAGCGCGACCCCGAGGGATTCTGGGCGGACCGCATCGAACTCCAGCGGGAACTGTTGGGCGGGAACTACGAGCCGAACGCCGCCCACGAGGCACTCGCCGCGCTCGGCCAAACTGGTCCACTCCGGGCGATCTGTACGCAAAACACCGACGGACTCCACGGCGAGACACTCGAGTCGACCGCCGCCGAGAGCGATCCGGCGATCCTCGAACTGCACGGGAACGCCCGACGCGTTCGGTGTGTCGACTGCGGGACGCGCCGCGACGCCGATCCGATCTTCGGGCGGGCCGAAGACGGCGAGTTGCCACCGCGGTGTGAGTGCGGTGGCGCGTTCAAACCCGACGTCGTCCTCTTCGGCGAGCAGCTCCCGGCTGCCGTCATCCAGCGCGCCAGGTCCCTCGCGCGCGAGTCCGACGTCTTCCTCGCGATCGGCTCGTCGCTCGTCGTCGAACCCGCCGCCTCGCTCCCGCGGCTCGCGGCCGACGCCGGCGCGACGGTAGGGATCGTCAACCTCGAGGCGACTCCTTGCGACGGCGTCGCAGACGTCGTGTTCCGTGAGGACGTGACGCAGGCACTCCCCCGACTCCGTGAGCTGGTCGAATCCGTCGATTAACTCGTTCCGATCTTCGGGCCGTCTCGAGAGGAGTCGGTACGGTTCGTCTCACGCGGAATCGGTACAGGATCGGCTCGAGGATCGCTACAGAACGTGTTCGTCGATCAGTCGCCCCTGTCCTCGCCGCAGTCGCTCGCTGACGGCCTGCGTGGAGATGTCGAGCATCTCGGCGATCGTCGCGAGGTCCGTCTCTCGCGGCACGTCGAAGAACCCGCGCTCGTACGCGAGAACGATCGCCTCTCGCTGTGACTCGGTGAGCGCGTTCGGCTCGCCAGCACGACGGGCCGCCTCGGCGAGGCGATGGAGTTCGAACTCGACGCCCTCGCTCTCCAGAAACGTGTGGTACTCCGCGAACGATTCGCGGTCCGGAAACCGCATCTCGACTTCCCACCGACCCTCGGATCCAAGACAGTCGAGTAACTCACCGCCGGCCGCCACCCACTGACGATAGGCCGAAATCACGTCCGAGTCGCTCCGTCGAATCCGGTAGAGCGCTTGGTCGCCGCTGTAGACGAGTCGGTCGAACTCGTCGATCGTCTCGTCGTCGTCCAGTTTCCGTTCGAGACGGTCGCGGTCGCGATATCGTGCCCAGCAGAACACGATCGGACGATCCGGGTCCAGCGCGTACTGTCGCTCGAGTTCGAGGGTGAGCGACGGCAACGCATCGAGCGTCGGTCCGAGGACCAGCGAGGGGGAGGTCGCTTCGAACTCCGCGAGCAGACTCATGACTCGGTCTGGTCTCCGGAGACGCAAAACCGTTTAGGCCAAATCGGCTTTTTCAGAGCGTGTATCGGCTATCACCAGGAGTTATGCGTCGCGAGCGGCTTCAACCGTCTCGCGGACCGCCCCGACCCCTTCCTCGTGGGCCAAGTTGCCCACGACGATCACGTCGGCGTACTGGGCCATCGAATACGCCGAGTCGTAGTCGTAGATTCCGCCGCCGTAGAACAGCGTCGCCTCGTCGGTCGTCTCGCTCGCCGCTTGGACGACTCCCTCGTCACCAAGCGTTCCCGAATACTCGACGTAGACGATCTCCTGGCCGAACATCCGCTCGGCGACGGTTGCGTAGGCGGCCACGTCGTCGGGCCCAAGATCACAGTCTGCTTCGGTGTACGTCGCGACGTCAGCCTCGGGATTCATCACGATGTACGCCTCCGTCGCCGTCCGATCCCAGTCGAATCCGTCGTCGATCTTGATCCACTCCTTGTGGGCGCCCGTAATCCAGAACGGCGAGCCGGCGTTGAACACCGTCGGGATCAGGTACCCCTCGAGTGCCTCGTTGTCGATGACGACGTCGGGGCTTGAGGGTTCCTGGTAGAGTGGAACGTCGTGTTCGGCGCAGGCCTCGACGACGGCCTCCATGTTCTCCTCGGTGATCCCCATCGTTCCGCCGACCTCGATCGCGTCGGTGCCGGTCGCACAGAGGTCGCCGTAGGTAGTCCCCTCGGGAAGGTCCTTGTCCGGATCGATCTTCAAAATGTGATTCCAGTCGTCCCAGGGGGCAGTCATACCGCTCCGTTACCCGAGGACCGTCAAAAGCGCTACGAAACGGCCGACAGAACCGGAACGGACTGACCGGCGTACTGCGCCATCGAAACGGGGGTTGGACTCGGTGGGCCTTTCGACGTACTGCACCGCTGTGGCGCCACAGTAGCGCGATCTCGTACCAAGAACGACGATCGAGATCGTGCAAATATATATCCCCATGAAAAATACACGCAACCGATCAGTCGAGATGCAAATCGGCAGGACGAACAATGAGTGACGGTTCCCTCATCCTGTTAGTCAGCGCAACGATGCTATTCGCATCGGTACTGAAAGGATTCGACTACCTTCTTCTCACGAGCGAAGAGATCGACCGGGCCCCTATTCTCTCGAGGGCCCTATTCGGGTGCTGGATCGCTATCGGATGTGGCGGTGTGGCGATGCTCGTCGGGTACGTCACAGTGGGGGCGACTCCGCGGATCGCCGTCCTCGCGGGACAGTTCGCTGTCCCGGTCTGTATCGTTCTCGATATAGTCAGAGACCGCAAGATCGGTATCGAGAACGGGTGGAGCCCGACGGCCCGGTGGCTGGCTGAGAACGTCTTCGCGAAACGCTGGTAGGCGGCTCCGGTTTTCGACACTACTCGGCCGGTACCGTGGCTATTCGACCGTTATCGTCGTGAGATCCTCGGCGAACCTGACGTCGCCGTCGTAGTGGACACCGATCGACTCGAGCATCTCCTCGTGGCGACCGTCGGTGTGTGGGTAGAGATGCGTCAGATAGACCCGGCCGATATCCGTCCCCGCGAGTGCCGTCCCCAGCCGTTCGGGCGTCGGGTGGTTCGAGACGTCGACGTCGTCGGGAAAGGAACAGTCGTGGGCGAGGATCGCCGACTCGTCGGCGAAGTTCGCCAGCCCGGCGAACGCCTCGCTGTCGCCGCTGAACGTAAATCGGTCGTCGAATCGGTAGGCGAGACAGGGAAGCGAGTGACGCGTCTCGTAGGCCGAGACGTCGAAGCCGGCGACGGAGAACCCGCCGGGATGGACCTCGCGCACCCGCAACTCGAGTTTCTCCTGCATGTACTCGTGGACCGAGAGCAAGCCGTCGATTAGCCCCTTCGTTCCCTGGGGGCCGACGATCTCTAAGTGTTCTTCGCCGGCCAGCCAGCGGGCTTTCATCAACGGGAGCAAGTCCGCGACGTGATCCAGGTGGTGGTGGGTGAGCAAGACGCTCGAGACGGTCTCGTAGCCGACGCCCGATTGCTGGAGACGGTGAAGTACGCCGGAGCCACAGTCGACGAGGAGGGTCCGACCGTCTTCCTGTACGAGAATTCCCGTCTGGAAGCGCTCGCCGGTCGCCATTGCGCTGCCGGTTCCGAGAAAGGTGACGCGCATGCGAAAGCGTGGGCCCGGTCCGGGAAAAAGGATTGTGCTGGCCGGCTCGTCGGTGCAAACGACGGGGGGCTGTGGGTAGCGAACCGGTGGAGCAGCGAACGCGCCGGACAGTCACAGTCGCCTTACCACGGGTGCACGTCCGGGCTCGAGAGCAACGCAGTGATCGAGTTCCGTCAGGACGGTCGGGACGATTCCGCCGGAACCGACGCACCCAACTCGGTCTCGATGGTCGCTCCCGCGTTGAGTGCAATCAGTCCGAACCCGACCTTGGTGAGGAGATCGAGGTAGGTGACGAGCATGACGTCGACAGTGAGCGTCAGCAGGTCGAACCCCGGGGGACCGAGCAACCAGACGATCGGGTACACCGACCAGAGGACCACCGTGAGGTTCCGAAGACTCCCAAAGAGCGAACCGACGGCGGGACCTCGTTCGCTCGCCTGCTCGCTCATCGGACCCAACAGCAGATACACCAACGCGACGTACGCGGCCGCAGCGAGCCCGAACAGCCAGAACCGGGCTGCCCCGGAGAGAAGCGCCGCCGCGAGCCCGCCGCCCATCACGACCGTGTTGACGGCGACGACGAGGCCGAGTTCCCGCCGACCAATTCCCGAAAGCAGTCCGAGGAACGCGAGCAACAGCGGCGTCGTGAGTAGCCAGTCGACGTACCTGGGGACGAAGACGATCCGGTCGCCAACCGGCAGCCAGCCGATTCCGAGAGCCATCAGTGCGTACGCGATCGCCGCGATCAGGCTGACTGCGGCGAGGATCGCGTAGTATCGGCTGTCGCTCGTATCCCCGGACAGGCTGCCCCGAACGAACGCAGCCGTTCCGGCCCCCATCCCGAGCGCACCGAACCAGAACAGCGTGGTCGTGTCGATCACGCGATCTCACTCCCGTTTTTCGCCGTTCGAGTCCGTCCGCTCGTCTCGCCCGCCCCGTGGGAGACGCAAATTCCGTCGAGGAGTTCGAGCAACGTGTACGCGTCCGCCGAGAGAGTGTCGACTCGCTCGAAGGCCTTCCGTGCCGCCGTCGACTGGGTTTCCGCGGCCGTCGAAACCTCGTTCGCCTCCGTCGCGGTCGTCTCGGATATTTCGGCGACGTCGTCGACCATCTTCACGACCTGTGCGGCGGAGTCGGCCTGGCGGTCGGTCGACGTACTGATCTCCTGGATGCCAGTGTTCGCCTCTTCGACGGCCTCGACGATCCGCTCGAGCGAGTCGACCGTTTCCTCGACGGTTTCGACGCCTCGCGAGAGTCGATCGCTCGTCTCGCGTACGTCCTCGACCGTCGTCTCGGTTCGATCCTGGATGCGGTCGATCGACGCTTCGATCTCGGTGGTGGCCTCTTTCGTCTCTTCGGCGAGCGACTTTACTTCGCTGGCGACGACCGCGAACCCGTCTCCGCCCCGAGATTCGCCGCCGTTGCCCGCGTGAGCGGCTTCGATCGACGCGTTGAGTGCGAGCAGGTTGGTCTGATCGGCAATCTCTGCGATGATGTCGGTCACCTCGCCGATCTGCTGAATCTCCTCGTGTAACGTCTCCATCGCCCCGACGGTTGCGTCGGTCTGTCGCTCGACGTCCGAAATCTCTGCGATCGCGATCTCGGCGGTCTCGAGACCCCTCTCGCTCGCCGCCGATGCCTCTTGGGACGTCTTCGCCACCTCGGCGGCACTGGCGGCCATCTCCTCGGTGGTCGCCGAGATGTCGTCCATCTCCATCGCGATCGTCTGGATCCGCTCTGTCTGGGTGTCTGCCCCCTCGGATATCTCGGTGATCGTCTCGCTGACGTCCTCGCTTGTTTCCATCACTCGCTCGGCGTTCGACCGGACGTCCTGGCTGGCATCCGAGACGTCGTCCGCGAACTGGCCGATCCGTCCGACGAGCGATTCGATCCCGTCCATCATCTCGTCGAACGACGTCGCGACCGAGGCCATCGCTTCGGTGTTGCCCTCCCCGCCCATCCGTGCCGTCAGGTCGCCGTCTGCACACCGGGCCATCACTTTTCCGAACCGCTCGGCGTCGGCCTCGAGTGAGTCGTTCACCTCGGCGAGCCGTTCGCGTTCCCGTTCGACCTCTCGCCTGGCTGCCTCGGCCTCGGCCCGAGCCGTTTCTGCGCTTTCCCGTGCCTCTTCGGCTTCCTCGCGGGCGCGTTCAGTCTCCTCGAGCGACGAGCGAAGCGATCGGCGCATCTCGTCGAAGGAGTCGTAGAGGTCGCCGATTTCGTCGGCCCGGCGGCTCGTCAGATCGACGTCGAGATCGCCGTCGCCCATCCGCGTCGCTGTCGCTGACAGTGATGAGAGCGACGCTGCGGTGTTTCCGCCGACGGTCGCTGCGACCAATCCCAGGTTGATCACCGTCAACACGATTAGCCCGGTGATTGCGGACGTCGAGCGTTCGGCGACGGCGGATGCGCCCACCTCGGTCGCAGCGGCGACCTCGAGGTACGCCACCGCTCCGAACGCGATCGTCACACCGACGACGAGCGCGAAGATCGCCCCGAGTTTCGCCGTGTAACTCCGACGAACTCGGTCGGGAAACCAGGTCTTCCTAACGGTCATGCACCACGGTGAAGATCACTGCATCATAACGGTAGTGGCCACTTAGTTGGGGTTCTGCCCGGCGTTCGTCGGTTCCCTTCGTGGGTGACAACACGCTTCGGTACCGGTTCGCGAAATCGAGAGACGCCGGCGACAACGCCCGATTCCTGGCGTCTCACTCGAGTTCGTCGCGCAGGTACTCGACTCGCTCGAGGAACCGACGACGTACCTCGCTCGGGACGCAGGGCTCGAGATCGTACGCGAGAGTCGCCGGCTCCGCTGGCTGAAACCCGTTCAACAGCGACGTCGCCTCGTACCGAAAGAGGCGATCGTCGGCGTCCATCACCGCGGTCCACTCGGCGTCGGTCGGCGGTCGGACGCCGAGGCGTTCCCAGGTCGCCTCGAGGACGCGATCTTCGATCGCGCCGAACTCGTCGACCCGCCGCTTGACCGGGCGGGGTAGGTCGGTAATGTACGCCTCGGCCGCGTCGTGGAGCAGGCCGTATAGCTGAACCCGCGGGCCGTACTCGCCCGCGAGCTCGTCGCTTACGTACAGCGAGTGCGTCCCGACCGTGTAGAAGAACGCGCTCTGTCCCGAGAACCGACAGGTCTGTGAGAGACCGTGAGCGACGTCCTCGAACCGAATCCGGTCGGGAGCCGGCTCGAGTGGGTCGAACCGAACTCCCGAGTAGGTGGTGATCGCACTCGATGACTGTTCGTTCGCCATACCAGCCGTTGGGAAAGCGACCGACAAATCGATTCGGGTTCGTGGGATTCCGGAACCGACCCGTCGGAAAGTGGCCTCCGTTCGGGGTGTCCTCCCGTGAGGAGTGTCGGGGTTTTGTCCGGCAGTACGGGTCGTCCAGTCCGTGGTGTACCACGATACGTGCCGGTGTTGAACAGCAGACGCCATGGTCGACGACGCCGACCCCGTGTATTACGTGATCAGCGATCTTCACATCGGCGGTGACGAACAGCTCGGTGAGATCGACTTTCTCGAGCGTCTCGAGGCGACCGACGAGAACGTGGAACTGGTAATCAACGGCGATCTGTTCGGCCTGTGGGAGGTTACCGAAATCGATGGCCCTGCGAAGTTCGAGTTCCTGACGGAGCGCTATCCCGACCTGTTCAGGCAGTTGCGCGCGACGGGTGAGTGATCCCCGCCCTGTCTCGCCTCGTCCACTTTCACCACGCTGTCCAAACCCTCTTACCCGCCGGGTGCCCAGACGGGGACGATGACCGGGATCGAGGACCTCGAGTTGCCGGATTCGGACGACCTCCCGTTCGATCCGGCCGCCGTCGAGATCGAAGACGGCGACGTCTTCTCCCTGCTCGAACCCGCGGTCCGGGAGTGGTGGCTCGAGGAGTTCGGCGAGTTCGTTCCCGAGAACGGCGGCTTTTTCACGCCGCCACAGCGGGGTGCGATCCCGACGATCCATGAGGGACAGAACACGCTCATCTGTGCGCCGACTGGCAGCGGGAAGACGCTCGCAAGTTTCAATTCAATTATAAATAATCTGCATCGAAAGGATCGAGCGAACGAGGACGGCCTCGAGAACTCGGTGTACTGTCTCTACGTCTCGCCGCTGAAATCGCTCGCGAACGACATCCACCGGAACCTCGAGATGCCACTCGAGGGGATCGAGTCGATCGTCTCGAACCGGGACGACGACGCGGAGATGGGAGAGATTCGCCACGCCATCCGTCACGGCGATACCGCAAAGAGCGACCGCCAGAAGATGCTCGAGGAGACGCCTCATATCCTGAATACGACGCCCGAGACGCTCGCAATCTTGCTCAACTCTCCCAAATTCCGCGAGAAACTTCGCACGGTGGAGTACGTCATCGTCGACGAGATCCACTCCCTTGCTTCCGGGAAGCGGGGCACCCACCTGTCGGTGAGTTTAGAGCGACTCGAGGCGATGGCCGACGGCGAGATCACGCGGATCGGCTGTTCGGCGACGATCGAACCCCTCTCGGAGATCGCGGAGTTCCTGGTTGGGCGAACGGAGCCAAGCGGTGAGCCAAGAGAGTACGAGATCGTCGACGCCCGCTTCGCCCGCGAGTTCGATCTCCGACTCGAGTGTCCGACCGACGACCTCGTCAACACGCCTCGTGACGTCGTCCAGGAGCACTTCTATCGGATGCTCCACGACCACGTTCAGGACCACACCAACACCATCGTCTTCACGAACACGCGATCGGGCGCAGAACGCGTGTTGCACAACCTCCGCGACCGGTTCGACGCCTACGACGAGACGAACTCCGGCTGTCACCACGGCAGCCTCTCGAAGGACGTCCGTCAGGACGTCGAGAGCCGACTCAAGGACGGTGATCTCGACGTCGTGACGACGTCGACGAGCCTCGAGTTGGGGATCGACATGCCCCACGTCGATCTCGTCGTCCAGGTCGGCTCCCCGAAATCGGTCGCCGCGATGCTCCAACGGGTCGGCCGCGCCGGCCACCGGGTCGGTCAGACGGTGACCGGTCGCGTGATCGCCCTCGATCGGGACGAACTCCTCGAGTGTGCCGTCATGATGAAGAAGGCTGAGGAGGGGTTCGTCGATAGCGTCTCGATCCCCGAGAACGCCCAGGATGTGGCGGCCCAGCACGTCTACGGGATGGCGATCGCCGAGATCCGTCCCGAGTCCGAGGTCACGGGTGTTCTCCGGCGTGCGTACCCATACCGCGAGTACGGCGAGGCGGAGTGGGAGTCGCTCGCGCGCTATCTCACAGCCGAGTACGCCGGACTGGAGGAGAAAAACGTCTACGCGAAGATCTGGCGAGACGAGAACGACCCACCCGACGGCGAGTACCACTACGAGGAGTTTCCGGTGGGTGAGCCCCTGATCGGCAAGCGTGGACGGCTCGCGCGGGTAATATACATGACGAACATCGGGACGATTCCGGACTCGTTCAGCTGTGACGTCTACACCCGGGCGGGCGACGAGTGGGTCGGCCAGCTCGACGAGGAGTACCTCGACACGATCGAGAAGGGAGACGTCTTCGTCCTCGGCGGCGACCACTTCGAGTACTGCTATCGCCGTGGCTCGAAGGTGTACGTCGACCGCACGAGCGCCCGGCCCACCGTGCCATCGTGGTACTCCGAGCGCCTGCCCCTATCGTACGACCTCGCGTGTGAGATCCTCGCCTTCCAGGACGAACTCCTCGCCCACTACGAGGACGGTGGCCCGCCACGGGTTCGCGCCTGGCTCCGGGAGTTCCCGCTGGACGACGACAGCGTGCGGGCGATCGCCCGCCTCTTCGAGTACCAGCTCCGGTACGCCGGCCCCGAGAGCGTGAGCACACTCAATCGGCTGGCGATCGAGGTCGAACGCGACCGCGAGGAGTACGAACGCCGGTACTACGTCCACTCGACGTACGGACGCAGGGTCAACGACGGTCTCTCCCGACTGCTCGCCTACCGGTGTGCCCAGGAGGCGACCGCAAACGTTCAGGTCGCCGTCGCCGACAACGGCTTCGTGCTCTCGATGCCGCTGAATCGAAAAGTCGACCTCGAGGGGATTCTCGAGGACCTGGACGCCGAGGACATCCGCGATCAGCTTCGGGCGGCGCTGTCGGGAACCGACCTCCTCCAGCGGTACTTTCGGATCAACGCGACCCGATCGCTGATGATCCTCAAACGGTACAAGGGCTACGAGAAGTCCGCGAGCGAACAGCAGGTTTCGAGTGAGATGTTACTCGGCTTCGCGGAGGATCTCGAGGAGTTCGCCGTGATCGAGGAGACCTACCGCGAGATTCTCGAGGACAAGCTCAACGTCGCCGAGATAGAGGGGATCGTCGCCGCGCTGGAGGCGGGCGAGCTCGACCTCGAGCGCCGGCTACTCGACTCGCCGACCCCGCGAGCGTTCGGCCTCGCGACGCTGTCGGCCAGCGACGTGGTGCTCGCCGAGGACGAAAGCGCCGCGTTACAGGCGCTTCACGATCACGTTCTCGAGGAGATCGGCGAGGATTCGCTACGGGGACTCAGCTCCGAGTCCCTCGAGTGACGGTGGGCCGATCGTTGCCTCTCTCGATTCGAGGCCCTCGGTGAATCGGATTCTGGTTCAGCCGCCGGACCGTCAACCGAATGGACGCCCACCTCGGACGGACAGAAAGAGTCGATTCGGAGAAAAAGGAGGCTAGTCCTCGCTCTCGTACGGCTCGCCGACCGACGAAGGCATCCGGGTCTTCCCCCACGCCGTGAGCACGACGATGACAGCGACGTACGGCAGGAGGTTGACCAGTCGCGCGGAGACTTCGATGCCGACCGTCTGGAACTGGACGTTCAACATGTCGAGCCCGCCGAACAGCAACGCTGCGGCCGCCGCGCCGATCGGGTTGTAGTTGCCGAACAGGTAGGCGACGATGCCGATCCAGCCCCGTCCGTCGACCATCGTCTCGCCGGTCCCGACGAAGTTGCCGGCGTGAGCGAGCAACACCGCGCCGCCGAGGCCGGCCATCGCGCCGGAGAAGATCACGGTCGCGTACCGAACCCGGTTGACGTCGACGCCCGCGGTATCCAGCGCCTCGGGATTCTCGCCGGCGGCCTGGATCCAGTACCCGTACTTCGTTCGGTAGAGGAACACCCACGACGCCAGGACGACGATCACCGTGAGCACGACCAGCGGCGACTGGCCGAACGCCAGCGGGTTGATGCTCTCGAGGCCCGGACTCGAGCGACTCCCCCAGATGATCGCCGCGGTAAACGGGGCGAATCCGAGGCCGAGGAACCAGACCGCGAGGCCGGCGACGATCTGATCCGCCTTGAAGTGGATCAGGAGGACGGCGAAAAACACCGTCAGGATCGCCGAGATCAGGACAGCGATCGCGATCGCGAGCCAGACGTCGAGCTGGCTCGGCGAGGTTCCGCCGAGAAGGTACATCGTCGCCGCGGCGCTGAACGCCCCGAAGATCATGAACCCCTCGAGGCCGATGTTGAAGACGCCGCTTTTCTCGGCGTAGAGACCACCGATCGCGGCGAGTGCGATCGGCGTCGCCATCTCGAGCGATCGGGTCAGGAAGCCGACCGTAAGCAGTCGCTCGAGGGCGATGTCGAAGACGAAAGTGAACACCGCGGCGGCGATGAGCAGTGCGACGACCGTGGCACCGGCCAGCTGAACGCGCTCCCGCTGGGCGTAGTCGGCGACGCTCATCGCGACTCACCCCCGAGCCCGGTTCGCCGGGCGATCATCCGGAACAGTTCGGGAACGGCGACGAACAGGACCACCAGCCCGACGATACCGTCGATGAGCTGGACGGGAACGTCGCTGTTGATCTGGATGTGTGAACTCGAGGACTCGAGGCCGCCGAACAGCAGGCCCGCCGGAACGACCCCGAGGGGATTGTTCGCCGCGAGCAGGCTGACGGCGATGGCGTCGAAGCCGTAGTTGCCGATGCCGGACGGGTCGGTGAAGTAGCCCTGAATCATGATCGCGAAGATCGCACCGCCGAGTCCGGCGACCATTCCGGAGAACGTCATCGTCGAGACAATCATCCGTTTGGCGTCGACGCCGGAGTACGTCGCGGCCGACTCCTGATAGCCGCTGGTCACCATGTCGTAGCCAAAACTCGTCCGGGTCATCACGGCGGCGACGACGACGACGACGACGACCGTAACGAGGATACCGACGATCGAGAGGTTGGGATCGTCGAAGACGACCGATGGGAAGCCGACGGTATCGGGCATGCGCTCGGTTCTGGTTGCAGTCGCCTCGGGATCGCCGAATCGACCCGCAACGAGCCAGCCGACGAAGCCGATGGCGATGAAGTTCAGCATGATCGTGGTGATGATCTCGTTTGCGCCACCGTAGGCTTTCAACACGCCAGGAAGCGCCGCATACAGGCCACCGGCGACGATGGCGGCGATCGTTCCAATCACCATCAACGCGACCCCACCGATCGTCCCGTCGGGCAGATACGGGGCGAGCGAGACGATCGAGACGACGGTCGCGAAGCCGCCCACGATGAACTGTCCTTGGACGCCGATGTTGAACACGCCCGCACGGAACGCGATGGCAACTGAGACGCCAGCGAGCACGAACAGCGTCGAGTACCGAAGCGTCCGTGCGATCGCTCGCTCGCTGCCGAACGAGCCGACGACGAGCTGGTTGGCGAACTGAATCGGATCGTATCCAGAGGCTGCGACGATGACCAACCCGATGAGTAACGCTAGTGCCGTCGATCCGATCGCTATCCCGATCCGCTCGAGAACGGTCGCATCGAGCATCTTCGCGGCGGCACGGTCGAGTCCTGTGCGGAGTCGGCCGACCCCGCTACTCATGCCTGTGCCTCCGTATCGGTTTCAGTTTCCTCGGTCGTATCGTCCTCGAGGCTCCCGCCAGTCATCAGGAGACCGAGTTCCTCCTCGGTGATGCGTTCGGGATCGACGACGTCGACGAACTCACCTTCGTACATGACCGCGATCCGATCGGAGAGTTTCTGGATCTCCTCGAGTTTCGAGGAGACGACGAGGATCGCGAGCCCCTCTTCGCGGAGTTCGATCAGCCGGTTGTGGATGAACTCGATCGAGCCGATGTCGACGCCTCGAGTCGGATGAGCGGCGATCATCACGTCTGGATCGTGTCCGATCTCTCGGCCGACGATGAACTTCTGTTGGTTGCCGCCGGAGAGCGATTCCGCGTCGTTTTCGGCCGTGGGTGGCTGGACGTCGAACTCCTCGATTATCTCCTCGGCGTGGTCTTTGACTGCCGACCAGTCGATCCGCCCGCCGGTCGCGTACGGTTCGACGGTCTGGTTTCCGAGCAACGCGTTCCGGACGAGCGAGTACTCCTGGACCAGCCCCTCCGTCTGGCGATCCTCGGGAATGTAGGCGATTCCGGATTCGATCCGAGCCCGTCGGCTTCGGTCGGTGATCTCCTCGTTGCCGAGTCGGATCGAGCCGTCGTCGACCGATCTGAGGCCGGTGATTCCCTCGACGAGTTCGCTCTGGCCGTTGCCCTGTACGCCGGCGATGCCGAGAATCTCGCCCTCGCGGACGGTGAGGTCGACGCCGCGGACCTGCTCGCGGCCGCGGTCACCGGACATCCACAGATCCTCGACCTCGAGTGCGGGATCGCCCGGCTCCGCCTCCCGGGAGAGTCGGTCGAACAGCACTTCCCGACCGACCATCATCCGTGCGAGTTCCTGTTCGTCGGTGTCCTCGGCCCGCACCGTGCCGATCGCCTCCCCGTCCCGTAAAACGGTGATATCGTCGGCGATTCCCAGGGCTTCGTCGAGTTTGTGTGAGATGAAGATCAACGAGCGGCCGTCGTCCCGAAGATCGTTCATGACGGCCATTAGGCTCTCGACTTCCTGGGGGGTGAGCACCGCCGTCGGCTCGTCGAGAATGAGGATTTCGGCACCCCGGTAGAGACTTTTGACGATCTCGACGCGCTGTTGGGCGCCGAGATCGAGCTCCTCGACGCGTGTGTCGAGGAACTCATCGACATCGAAGTCGTATCGCGAACAGATCTCTTCGACGTCATCTCTGGCGGCCGACTCGTCGACCAGCCCGTTCTCGGTCGGCTCGTGGCCGAGGACGATGTTCTGGAGCACGGTCATCGTCTCGACGAGCTGGAAATGCTGGTGGATCATCCCGATCCCCGCCGCCATCGCGTCGCGAGGCGACTCGACCGTTTTCGGTTCGCCGTCGATCACGATCTCGCCCTCGTCCTGATCGTACAGGCCGTAGAGTACGCTCATCAGGGTGGTCTTCCCCGATCCATTCTCGCCCAGGACGGCGTGAATCGACCCCTTCTCGAGGGTGAAGCCGACGTCGTCGTTGGCGACCACGTCGCCGAATCGCTTCGTGATTCCCTCGAGTCTAACCGCTGGCGGTACGTTACTCGTCGTCATTGTCCTCCGTCGGAAGTATACTCATAAATACGAAACTGAAGACGGCGACGCCCTCAGCAGCTGGTCGGGCCGCAGGTGAGTTCGATCTCGTCGTTCTCGAACCCGTCTTTCGCGTCCTCTAAGTTCTGCTCGACCGCGTCGGGCAGTTCGCCGTCGAACGCCTGGCCGACGACGAAGTCGATACTCCCCTGGGCGATGCTCAGGTTCTGTTCACCGACGACGCTCTCGAAGTCGCCGTTGACGACGGCCTCGGAGACGTCGTACGTCGCCTCGTTGAGCGCTTTGACCGCGGAGCCGAGGATGACGTCCTGGTACTGCTCTTCGGTGACCGACTGGTCGACGTCGACCCCGAGTGCGAACCGGTCGTTGTCCTGTGCCGCCGAGAACGCACCGGCACCCGCGGCCGACGCCGCGTGCCAGACGATGTCCGCACCGTCGTCGATCTGGGATTCGGCAACGTCGCTCGCCGCACCGGTGTCGGAGAAGCTTCCACCGTAACCGGTCAACACCTCCGCGTCGTCGTTAACCCACTCGACGCCCTCGATGTAGGACTGCTCGAAGGCGTTGATCAGCGGGATGTCCTCGCCGCCGACGAATCCGACGACCGACTCGTCCGGGTTGGTCTCGCTGTCCTCGTGTGCGAACTCCTCCTGAGTCATCACGCCCGCGACGACGCCGGCGAGAAACGACATCTCGTTGTTCATCTCGATCCAGCCCGAGACGTTGTCCGCGCCGTCGATCACGTTGTTGATCAGCATCCAGTTCTGGTCCGGATACTGTTCGGCGTTGGTGTGAAGCGGGTCCGTGTGGTTGTCACCGACACAGACGATGAGGTCGTAGCCGCTTTGGGCCGCGTCGGCCTGGATCGACTCGTACTGGGCTTCCTCGGTCTCTTCGATCGTCGTGTACTCGAGGTCGAAATCGTTCGACGCCTCCTCGAGCCCCTCGACGGCGTTGTCGTTGAACGCGTTGTCGTCGAATCCCGCCGGACTCGAGATGATCGCGACGTTCGTCTCGGCGTCGTCACCGTTGCCGTTGCCATTGCCGTCACCGTTGCCGTCGCCGTTACCGTCACCGTTACCGTCACCGTTGCCGTTGCCAACACAGCCAGCGACCGTCGTCCCAGCGATGACCGTTATGCCGGACGCGAGTACCGTCCGTCGGTTCAGACTCGTCCGTTCCCCACGCGACGACTTCGCACCCTTGTGGTCTGGTGTCATTACGTTCTCATCAGAAGACCTATTACACTATAAATTTACTCATATAATTGCAATCTTTTCTACTATATGACCCAATTCTGTCAGTTGTTGGTTGTGGCTACTCAGTTTAGAACTGTGGAAAAATACAGCTTTTGAACTCTCTACAAATAGAACTCAATTCCTTTCGGTGTTCATTACTCCGTTACATTCTGCTCACGATAGTATTCTCTATTTTTAGTTATCCGCTCGCTACATACTGATTCCAGTATGTGATTAACTAATTACAGGCAGTCTGTCTTCTCCCCCAGGAGCAACACGAGAAACGGAGCGATCAAGTAGCAGTAACGAGAGCATATACTCCGATAATCCGAACGCGCTTCGGGCCGAGTGACGCGCTTTACCCGGATCCGCGGTGGGACGGGGAACTCGCCTTGCCGTTTAGATCGTCGCCGCGAGATTCGTCGTAATCGCGCCCGCGACGACGAGTAACGCGATCGCGACGACTGCGGCCGCCCGGTACAGTCCCAGCACGTCACTCGCCGGTTCACGGAGCTTCTTTCCGTTGAGTCCGGCCTCGAGTCGCTTCGCGCCGATCTCGACGAGCGCCGCGAGAACGAGCCAGAGAACGACCATCGCGATGACGAGCTGGCCGTTCGTGGTATTGAGGAGGCTCTCGCTGGTGTACCTCGTGCCAGCGAGGTGACCCCCAGTGAGCAACGACACGAGCGCGCTCACGCGTGAAATCGTCGTCAGTTTCCTCGAAATACCCTCGAGCGGACGCGTGGTGTTGAACGCGCCGTCTCGAGCGAGCGGTAACACGACGAACGCCACGTAGAACACGCTACCGGCCCAGATCGCGGCGAACACGAGGTGTGCCGTCTGCGCGAGGAACGTATCGACCATACGGGTTGGCTTGGAGAGGGATGGTATCAGAGTTCCGACTTTCACTCGAGTGAGAACGAGCCACGTTTACGACCGTTCGCGGTCGCCTCGAGTCCCGGTCGAGAGAGTCATACCGACCGCGGTCGTTCGGTATCGGTGATCGTCGATCCCGTCCGGTCGATTACGGGTACAACGCTCCACCGATCCGTGTCATACGGTTTACAGCAGACCGTATCAGTCAGTACCGCCGAACCCGCGATCAGTCTGCGGGTTCGCCGGTACATCGTGACAGCAATCCGTATCAGTCACTCGAGCCAGTCCGGCGTCCACGCAACCAGACGCCGCCGGAGGAGGGCGTAGACGAGCGAGACTGCGATCCCGGCGGCGACGAGTGTCCGAGTCCAGCCGTCGAAGACGATCAGCGTCGGAATCGCGAGGGCGACTGCGACGGCGGCGTCTTCGGGTGCGCCGTCGTACCTGATCCAGCGGCGAGGTCGGATCCACCGGTCGCGGACGTGATCGTAGACTGCTCGTTCCGATCGATCGTTCCACGGGTCCATCTCGGGACCGCCGCCGATCGCGTCGGATACGGCGTGGAGCCAGGCTGCGACGACAAACGCCCCGACGCCGACGGCGAGACTCGAGGGAGAGACAGCAGCGATCATAACCGCGGGAACGGCAACGGCGAGGCCGGAAATTGGGAAATGGAAGCTCCGGCGGTGCTCCAGGACGAGGTCGAGATCCGGTGCGAGTCCGCCGAGGATCGCCCCGGCTGCGAGCGCGGTTCCGAGTTCGGGATGGGCGTAGGCGACCGGCGCGACGACTACGAGCGCGGCAAAGACGTGAGTAGTCGCCATCATAGCCAGTCACCGGTCATATCGACTCCTCGTCGCCGGGATACAAAAACGGTCTCACCCGCCGCGATCGGTCAGGAAGGCCGTCACCTCCGAGCTTCGCTCGCGGATCCTCGTCACGAACAGGTTGCAGGCGACTCCGAGACCGATCGTTTAGGAGCGAGAACCGCCTACTCGAGGTTCTCGCCCTGGTAACTCCCGTCGTAGATGCCCTCGTGATTCGCCTCGGCGAACACGAGCTGGGCGATCCGGGCCCCGCGTTCGATCTGGATGTCGTGGTGGACCTGCAGCAAGCCTTCGCCGCGACCCTCGTAGCCGGCGTCCCAGACTGCCGTGTTCAACATACAGGAGTTACGCATCAGCGACGACCGGGGATAGACGAAGCCGACGTGCCCCTCCGGAATCTCGATCCGTTCGCTGTAGCGGGCGATATACGCCCCCTTCGGCAGGTAGTAGGTGTCAGGATCTTTCTGCTCGAGCTCCTCGAGTGGGCGGGCGACGCGGTCGCCGATCTCCTTGCCGTCGCGACCGATTCGTCCCGGCTCGAGTTGCTCGAAAACGACATCGAGGGTGAGGTCGACGCCGTTTGGCTGGAGCTGGTTTTCCTCGATCGACGAGACGTGATCGGCGACGAACGCACCGGAGCGAAACATAATCGTATTCCTCAGACCGGATGGACGGAGAAAAAGCAACCGCTTCGCCGCGAACGCGGGCTGTTTGGTAATCGATAACGAATGTAGTGAATCGCTCGACAACTGTCTGGATCGATGACGAAATTTCCGCGACAATTATCGCCCTCGGCGGAATTAACACGGTTGATCCCCACAGTAACACGCTGGATTTATCAGGACGGACGGCCGAGTCTCGGACGCTATGGGACAGACTCTCACCGAAAAGATTCTCGACGATCACCTCGTCGAAGGAGAACTCGAGACCGGCGAGGAGATCGGAATCGAGATCGACCAGGTGCTCACACAGGACACGACCGGAACGATGGTCTGGCTCCAGTTCGAAGCGATGGGACTGGACGAAGTCCAGACCGAAATCGCAGCTCAATACTGTGACCACCAAACGTATCAGTTCGACTTTAAGAACACGGACGACCACCGCTTCCTCCGCTCTGCAGCCGGAACGTACGGGGCACATTTCTCTCGCCCCGGAAATGGCATCTGCCACAACGTTCACCGCGAGAACTTTGCAGCTCCCGGCAAGACGCTGCTGGGTTCGGACAGCCACACGCCGACCCCCGGCGGCCTCGGCGAACTCGCCATCGGCGCTGGCGGGATCGACGTCACCGTCGCGATGGGCGGTGCCCCCTACTACATCGAGATGCCAGAGATCGTCAACGTCCGCCTCGAGGGCGAACTCCCCGAGTGGGCCACCGCGAAGGACGTCATTCTCGAGTTGCTCCGACGGCTCTCCGTGAAAGGCGGCGTCGGCAAGATCTTAGAATACACGGGCCCAGGCGTCGAGACGCTCACCGCACCCGAGCGGATGACGATCACCAACATGGGGACCGAACTCGGTGCGACGACCTCGATCTTCCCGACCGACGAGCAGACCGAAGACTACTTACAGCGCGTCGGTCGCGGCGACGAGTACGTCGAGATTCAGCCGGACGACGACGCGGAGTACGACGACGAGATCGTCGTCGACCTCTCCGATCTCGAGCCACTGATCGCCCAGCCGTCGATGCCCGACAACGTCGTCCCCGTCAGCGAGGTCGCAGGCGAGGACGTCCAGCAGGTCATCGTCGGCTCCTGTACCAACGGCGGCTACGAGGACATCCTCCCCGTCGCGAAGATGCTCGAGGGCCGTGAAACCTCGATGGAGACCGAGACGATCGTCGCGCCCGGCTCCAAGCAGGCCTCCGAGATGCTCGCCCGCGAGGGGTGGGTCGCCGAGATGATGGCCGCCGGCGTCAACTTCTCCGAAGCCACCTGCGGTGCGTGTATCGGCATCGGTCACGTGCCCGCTTCGGACTCCGTCTCGCTTCGAACCTTCAACCGTAACTTCGAGGGCCGGTCGGGTATCGAAGACGACAACGTCTACCTCTGTTCGCCGGAGGTCGCCGCCGCCGCGGCGATCAAAGGCGAAATCGTCGATCCGCGTGACCTCGCCGAGGAACTCGGCGACTTAGAGGACCCCGGCGTCGAACTCCCCGACGAGTACGACGGTTCGAAGACCGACCTCATCGCACCCGACGAGGCCGTCGACGACGAACTCATCAAGGGCCCGAACATCGGCGACGTCCCGCTGAAAGACCAGCTCGGCGACGACGTCGCGGGCGAGGCGCTGCTCAAGATGGAGGACAACATCACGACCGACCACATCATCCCCGCGACCCAGGACATCCTGATGTACCGGTCGAACGTCCCCAAACTCTCCGAGTTCACCCTCTCTCGCGTCGACGACACGTTCGCCGAGCGCGCACTCGAGGCCGACGGTGGCTTCCTCGTCGCCGGCGAGAACTACGGCCAGGGCTCCTCGCGAGAGCACGCGGCGCTCTGTCCGATGTACCTCGGTATCGAGGGCGTCCTCGCCCAGAGCTTCGCCCGGATCCACCGCGCGAACCTCTTTAACTTCGGGATCGTCCCGCTGACGATCGACGAGGACACCTACGAGAACATCGACCAGGGCGACGAGATCGAGATCGTCGACGACGTCTACGACGCCGTCACCTCCGGCCAGGAGGAGTTCACGGTCCGCGTCAACGGCGACGAGTACACCGCAACGCTCGACGCCTCCGAGCGCGAACGCGACATCCTCGCGGCCGGTGGCAAACTCGCCTGGACGAAAGACCAGGCCGAAGAGAGCGGCGCCGCGACCGCCGACGACTGACCGTCGACGAACGTCGATCGGGACGACCCGGTTGACTTCCGATTGCGACTTTTCTGACAGTAGCGCTCTCGATGAGCGGTTCAACTCCCGCAATCGGTTCGTTGTTCTCGCGGTGTCCGCTCCGGTTGAACGGCGTTCAATACACGGTAGCGCGTCCTCCGCGGTCTGTCGAACGTGCCGCGAGCGTAGCGAACGGTACGCAAATCTCCGTCGTCCCGTTATTCGTCCTCCGTCGTATCGATTCCGAACAGTCGATTTCCACCACAGTACCCAGTGACGGCGTTTTGCAGTAATCCCAGTCCAGCGATCCCCGCGATCGCTGCAGTGGTTCGTCGCTTTGCCCGGTACGCCGAGATTGCGACAGCGACGAGCCAGATTCCGACGGCTCCACGAGTAATTCGTCCGATTTCGTCCAGATTCGTTCGCATGGGTGGCGATTCGTTCCACGAGGAAGAGTCGATTCTGCCGAATACTTCTGCCGGATTTATACCCTCCGTTGAATGCTCCCGGGAGCTTTTGTGCCATCACCGAATTGTCTCGAATATGAAACGGGTTCGAATCACGATATCGCCGCCGGACGAGTATTTGCCACCCGTTTACCGTCTTCTCACCCGGGAGGCGTCGTATCTTTCGTACGTGCGGATCGTCAACTGGAACGTGGCAGATCCACCTGCCGGTTTCTTACTCTGGGTTCGTGGCGACTATCGGCGGCTCGGCCGTGCACTCGAGGACGGCGCGAACGTCCGTGACGCCGAGTTGTTCCCGAACGGTGACGACGAGGCGTACTGTTTCCTGGCCGCCGATCGGTCCACTCCTGCCCGGCTGTTGTTCGAGAACTTCATCCGCGAGAACGTCCTGACGATTCCTCCGATCCAGTGTCACGACGATGGAAGCAGCACGTTCACGTTGGTCGGGACGGACGGCGCGATTCAGGCCGCGATCGAGGGTGTCCCCGAGGGAGTAGACGTCACGGTCGAAGCCGTCGGAACGGGGCCGGTGGTCGAGGATACCGTCGTCGGGACGCTCTCGGCGAGACAACGCGAGGCCGCACGAGTCGCGCTGGCTGTCGGGTACTTCGATACTCCTCGCGGTGCGACTATCGAAGACGTCGCGAACGAACTGGACTGTGCGACATCGACCGCCGCGGAACACTTACAGAAAGCCGAGTCGCGGGTATTTTCGATGCTCTTCGAGCAGTGACGTGTTCCGAGCGCGTCCCCTGTATCGCTGTCTCTGAGGACGATGTGTTTTCGGTTACGTCGTCAATCGGACGAACGGACAGCGTCATGTGAACGGAGCCGATAGCTCGAGCGAATGTCGAGTCACGCGAATGCCGGTTACCGCCGCCTGTTCGAGCCGGACGAACTGACCTTCGGCGCGGGGTTTCCGCTGACTGACGCGAATCGCTCGAGGCCGGCCGTCGACGCCGAAGTTCGGCTCGCGAAACACGCCGAGTCGGTCGGCTTCGACGCGCTGTGGGCGCGGGACGTCCCGACCTACTGGCCGCGATTCGGCGACGCGGGCCAGACGTTCGATACCTGGCCATGGCTCACCCACGTCGCGGCGAACACCGAGGACGTCGCTCTGGGCACCTCGAGCGTCGTCCTTCCACTCCGGCATCCGATCCACGTCGCGAAGTCGGCGGCGACCGTCGACCGGCTCTCCGGGGGTCGGCTCGTCCTCGGCGTCGCCTCCGGCGACCGTGACCCCGAGTATTCGGCCTTCGGCGTCGACCCCGATTCTCGGGGCGAGGCGTTTCGCCAGCGATTCGAGGCGATACGCGCGTGCTGGCGCGAAGAGTATCCCGAACGTGAGGGCGAGTGGGGATCGCTCGAGGGCGACCTCGACGTCGTTCCGAAGCCGACGACCGAAACCCTCCCGATGTTGCCGACGGGCAACGCCCGCCAGAGCCGGGAGTGGATCGCGAACAACGGCGACGGGTGGCTGTTCTATCACCTCCCCGAATCGACACTCGAGTCCTACATCGCCGACTGGCGCGAGCTCGCAGGGGCGAAGCCGTTCGTCATCGCGGTCAGGGTGGCGTTTGCGGACGATCCGACCGCCGAGCCCGAACACCTGCATCTCGGCTATCGGGCGGGCGTCGAGTGGTTCCGAGAGTACTTCGCCCGACTCGAGGGCTACGGGCTCGATCACGTCATCGTCGGACTCGAGGACGAGGATAGCGAACGGGCGCTGTCCACGTTTGCCGACGACATCGTCGGGGAGTTCTGAGCGTCAGTTCACCGCGATCAGTCGAACCGGTCGAGCGAGAACAGGTCGACGTCGTGGTCGGTCTCCCCCTCGAGTGCGAGGTCGGCGAGAATCTCGCCGATCACGCTGGCGAACTTGAAGCCGTGGCCCGAAAAGCCCGCGCCGACTGCGACCTGGGGGTGGTCGGGAAGCGTATCGAGGACGAAATGGTCGTCCGGTGTGTTCGTAAAGAGACAGGTTTGGAGGCGCATCGTCGGTCCGGCCCCGGTCGGGAAGTACTCCTCGGCGAACTCCCGGAGGAGACGCTCGTCGGCCTGTGTCGCCTCGCGTTCGAAGGCGTCTGGATCGACGGTCTCCTCGCGGTGGTTGTAGCGGCCGAACTTGAACCCCGGAACGCCGAAGACGGGGAAGCCGTAGAACCGCCCCTCGGGAACCTGAAGGTTCCAGACGGGGAACCGCTCGGGATCGAACTGGTCGGGTTCGGTCGGGTGGAGCCACGCGAGCACCTGCCGCTCGGGAACGGCAACACCCTCGAGTTCGTCGACGAACCGCGCCGCCCACGCGCCCGCGGTGATCACGAGCCGGTCGGCCTCGTAGGCACCGTGGTCGGTTTCGACGCGAACGCCGCCGTCGGTCGGTCGCCAGTCGACGACGCGCTCGCGGGCGCGGATCGTCGCCCCGTCGCGGTGGGCGCGGTTGACGTGGGCGACGGTACACTCCTCGGGGCGCAAAAATCCACCCTGGGGCTGATAGACCGCCTCGTACCCTTCGGGTAACCGGTAGCCGGGGAACCGGTCGGTGAGTTCGGAACTCGAGAGGAGGTCGTACTCGAGGTCGTGTTCCTCACAGGAGCGTTTCGAGCCCTCGACGAGCGCGTCGCCCTCGGGGCCAGCGTCGATCGAACCGGTTCGGTACAGCAGCTGGCTGTCGTGATCTGCCTCGAGGTCCTGCCACAGCTCCTCGGCGCGCTGGAGCAACGGGACGTACGCCGAGTGTTCGAAGTACGCGAGTCGAAAGAGCCGGCTGAGGCCGTGCGAGGAGCCGTAACTGTGGGGGATGTCGTATCGCTCCAGCCCGAGGACGTCGACACCGCGGTCGGCGAGGTGGGCGACCGTCGCGCTCCCCATGCCGCCGACGCCGAGGACGATCACGTCGTACCGTTCGCTCATGGAGGGGCATACGTCCGGCCCCTCGAAAACCCTTGCCTACTCGTCCCGGCGAGCGCGTTCGCGAAGCCGCCGTTTCTGCCGGCGTTCGGTCACGTGGTCAACTCCGTCGGCCACCTCCTCGCGCACCTCGTCCTCGAAGGCGTCGACGTCGGCCAGAAACTCCGTCGAGAACTCCTCGACCAGTTCGAACGTCCACTGGTCGCTCACCGCTCCCGCAGGAAGATGGTCGTCTCTGAGTTCGTCGGCCCACTCCTCGTGGCCCGCCGCCCGCAGGGCGTCCTTGGCGTGGCTCATGCGGTCCATCGCGTGACCGAGCTGGTGATGAAACTCGAGCAACGAGCCGTACGACCGGTGGACGTACTCGATTCCAACCTGTAGGTCGTGTAAGGCTTCCCGTTCGGGTTCGCTCAACTCGAGGTCGTCTGGATTGGGACTCACGTGTGTCGCCTCGATCGACGGGATACTGATTCCTGGGCCGGCAACGTCCACCGGCCCTCGAGAAGCGGCGAGCGTCGGCGATCCACTCCCCGCTACTGCTGGGAGACGTTCCAGCGGTCCGAGTACGCCGTGCCACACCGACACTGTGCGTAGGTGTGGATCACGTCACCGTCGGCGTAGATCCCACCGACGTCCTCGTTTTGCTCCTCTGTGAACGCGAAGACGAACTGCGGGACGTGATCGTCGTCGTCCGGTGCTTCCGGACAGTCTCCGCCCGTGAGGTCGTCGGCGATCTCACCCTCGAGGCTCATTGCGGACTGTGCGAACTCCATCGCCCCGGTCCCTGTCGCCGCGTGAAAGGCGCTTCGTCCGCGTTCGCCGTCGACGACGATCAGTACGCCGCCGTCGACGTCGGTTCCAAACCGGGCTAATCGGTCGTCGGAGACGTACGATTCGGAGAGAAAAAGCGCGACATCGTCGGGTCTGTCGCCGGCGAGAAACTCCTCACGAGGTGTACTCATAGTCGTGGTTGCCGGCCGAGGCGGAAAAAGGGCGTCGTTCGCGTCGGCCCCGATACCAGATCGGGAGTGGTTCGGAACCGACGGCCGACGTTCGGTCAGGTCTCGACGCACAGTGCCATTACCGCTCGGAGTTGCGAGTGAAAAGTACCATCTCGTTCGGCCAAAAGTATTATATTGTTTCCCAATCCCAGCATACTATTGGCCACACACGCAATAATATTGGCATATATAAGATGTATGAATTATTTTGGTAGATGATTCGGCTGCTGTGTCCGACCATCACCCCATCTTTCGTTATTGTCTCGTAGCAACTCGATTGATTTATCGAATTTCGGTACGGTTGGTTCCCTGTCGTTTAATAGTTGCCAGGTCCAGAAATCCAGTAGTCGTGGATGGGATCATGTCACATGGTCGCCGACGGTGTGCTATCGGCGGCAGGTGAACGCCCACTCGCGGAACCCCCTGCAGTGATCGTCAATGCGAGAGGATGCAACTACTACGGAAACCGTTCTCGAGGAACTCTCGAGGGCGAGTACGGACGGAACGTCGGAATCGAACTCGCTCGACGCGTCGGGTGCGACCGATCAGGTAGAGCGTGAGTTCGACGAGCTACTGTCAGAAGTTGACGGTGCGTTACCAACTGACGAGGTTCGGTTCGATGATGCGATCGTCAAGGAAAACGTCGAGGAGATCCTTCTGATGCTTATCGCCTTTCGGGAGGAGTCCCACGGCGAACAGTTGATCTCGGATGTCGCCCGCTTTTTCGAAACCGAACTGAGTCCTGGCACGATCTATCCGTCCCTGCACGACCTAGAGGAAGAAGACGTACTGTCGATGCACGCGAAAGTACGAACGAAAGAGTACTCGGTCGCCGACGAGGAGTTCGTTCGATCGACGCTCGAGCGGTCGATGATCCAGCACCTGGCGTTCGGTCTGTTGATGTATGCGTACCTCTCGCGGTACTAAGCGACTCGGACGGACTGCTCTCATACGGTTTACTGTAGATCATTTCCGGTGAGACCGCGACCCGGACGGCGGTCTCACCGGTAAATCGCTACAGTAATCCGTATCAGTCGTTTGCGATGCAATCGCGGGACAGGCTGCGAGCGTGCCGGTAGATCGGTACAGCAATCCGTCTGATTGTCGGTCGATCGCTGACCGACTGGGACGGACTCGTCCAGTCCGTATCAGGAGTCCTCGAGATTGCTCGCGATCTCGCTTAGCGAATCACTTGGTGGTTCGACGGCGTCGTAGTAGGTCGTCTCACCCGGCTCTCGCAGCCCGTAGAGAAACTCCGGCTCGATAACGTCGATCAGGACCGATCCGCCGACTCGGACGCTCGAGTCGTCGACCCACGCGGTCAGCCGGTCGACCCCACCGCTGGGGTCGCGGGCCACATCCGGCGTCTCGTAGACGCCGGGAATCGAGAGCTCCTCGCCCGTCAGCGCGCGCTCGACGCGACCGAACAGCCGGTCACGATCGATCACGAACCGAACGACATCGTCGACCGGAAACGCGTCGCGCCCGTCGACCGGGACGTCGAGTCGGACTCCGGTCGTCGTCTCCGTACACGTCGCTCGAACCGTCCGCACGGCGGGATGGTCACTCGAAATTCGATCTGCCATAAGCGGGGAGAACGGGGATTACTCGTCGCTGCTGAGGAGTTCGTCGACGTCGGTGCTTCCACGTTCGACGATCGAGGCGTTGATCTGTGCAACGGCGTTGGAAACCTCGCCACCGCGAACCGTGATTCGTCGGCGCTCGCCGTCGCGCTGTGGGCGGTATCCGGTCTGGCGCCCTTCCATCAGGATTTCCGTCAGGTTTGGCCCCTGAACGTCGCCGTTGAGCGGACGGCCGGCGTCGTCCGAGCCGCCGGTGATCTCGAGGGTGTACCCGTCGAGTCCGACCGCACCGCCGTCGACCTCTTCGCCGATCGATCGGCCGATGAAGCGATTCGCGTCCTGTTCTTCCGCCTCGAGCTGGTAGGACGACCCCGACTCAGGGTCGCCGACGACGACAGTGAAACTTGCCATGACCGACGGAAGACGGTCGGCGCTCAAAAGAACATCGTTTCAGTTCGACGGTCGGGGACGCCCCGTTTGGCGGGCCGAACGATCTCTTGTCGGCGGGCGTGGCCGTCTCGAGACCGACACCAGCGACTCGAACAGTCAAGTACGTTGCCCGCCTACTCACGAGCGTGTTCATCGATCCCGACCGCCTCGAGAGGCGACTGTGCGAGGAGTTCGGCGGAACTGACGGCGAGGCGCGTGTCGTCGTCCGTCAGGCCGTCGACCTCGCGGACTCGGGTGCCTACGCCGACGACGTCGGCGTCCCCCTGACGACCGCGATCGTCGTCCAGGAGCTGTCGGATGCGCCCGACGGCACCCCCTCCGAGCGGTGGAACTGGTGGATTGGGTCGCTCGAGGTCGCCTACGGCGAGTACGGGCAGTTTGGGATCCGTCAGTTTCGCAAGTGACAGGCCAGGGAAACGAAACGACTTTTATCCGTGCCTGACCAATGGGTCAGCTAGTGACCGATCCGGACGTTCGAGCGGAGATCATGACCGCGACTTACGAGGCGCTGTGCGAGCACGGCTACACCGAGTTGACGGCACAGGATATCGCCGACAAGACTGACAAGAGCAAGTCGCTTCTGTTCTATCACTACGACTCGAAGGAGGATCTCGTCGTCGATTTCCTCGACTATCTGCTCGAAATGGTCGACGAACGGATCACCGAATTCCAGTCTGCCGATCCCGTCGAACGGCTCGCGTTGTTCGTCGACTGGTACCTCTATGGTGCCGACGACGGCGATCTACAGTCGTTTCATACGGCGATGCTCGAGTTGCGAACCCAGGCACCGCACAACGATCGGTATCGCGAACAGCTTCGGCGAAGCGACGAGCGGCTCCGCGTCGCCCTCGAGCGAATCCTCGAGGACGGTATCGCCACCGAAGCGTTCGTCGACCACGATCCCGAACGGACGGCTGCACTGTTGATCGCAGCGATCGACGGCGCGCGGATCCGACAGCTCACGCTCGAGCGCGAGGCGTATCTCGACGAGGTCCGCGCCGCGCTCGTCGCACGCATCTTCGACGAACTGCTGGCCGAAAGCGCCGACTTTCCGGTCGAGACGGAATCGCCGTCGGAGATCGATTCCGATTCGAACGCCGAGGCGACCGGGGACGACCCCTGACTATCACGGTTCCCACTATCATGAGCGACTACACGACGATACACGACCGCCCCGATCACGACGGGCGATCGTTCCGAGATCTCCCGCCATCGGTTCGGGCGATCGTTGCCGACTCGTTGCCGACCCGCGACCGATGTCTCTCGGTTGCGCTCTGTACGCTCGCCGGCGAGGTCGCCCGGAGCTTCGACGACGACAGGGTCGACGATCGGGGCGACTACGCCCTCGGGCCCGTCTCCGAAGCGATCTACTCGTTCGACGGATACGTTTCGATTCGATTCGCACTCCTCGTGGACGACCGATACGAGACTGCGAACGATCGAGACGCCGCGATCCTGGCAAGTGATTTCCTCCACGCTTCGGCGTACACGACGATCGGGAAAACACCGGTCTCCGACCGCCGGGCGCTCGAGCTGTACCGAACGCTCGTCGATGGATCGACGGCGATCGCGACGGGGTTTTTCTCGCTGAACCCGGAGATCGAGGCTCCAGCTACGTCTCGGTCGGACGCGTCGCGACACCCCGACGTTTCACTCGCCGAAACCGCGGCGGCGCTCGGAACGACGGCCGTCGGCGCGACTGCCGAGACGCGATCCGCGATCGAACGCTACGCCCGGTCGCTGACCGAGGCACTCACCGCAACGCCGTCGGTTCGCGACGAGGTACGAACCGCTGCTGTTCGAACGCTGTCCGGTTCCACCGACCGGTGGCGCGCCGACGGAAGCGACGACCGGAACGACGTCGGCCACCCCGACGGGACACAGCCGCCGATGATCGACCACCTCGAGACCGCTCGAACGGCGATCGAGTCCCTCCGGCGCGGGAGAGACGAGTCGGCGGGTAGCCACGAGCGCCGCGATCCGATCGATCGTCTCGAAAGGGCAACGCGCATTCCGTTCGAGCACGTAGCTGACGTCGATGGCTGAGCTCACGCGGCCGATCTGGCTCGCGTACCCGCTGACGGCGATCGCTGCCGGATTGGGTCACTGTTACCTCGGCCGGTGGAAGCGTGGGGCGATCTGGTTCGTCCTCTACGTCCTCGCGCTCGCGTTTCTGAGCGCGCGCACCCTCACCGGCGCGTTCGAACCCGGCGAACCGTTCGTCGTCACCGCCTTGCAGTTCGAGAGCGTCGAGTACGTGGACGTCGCCGTCCCGCTTGCCGTCCTGTTGGTCTGTGTGCTCGACGTCTACCTCATCAGTCTGACCGAACGAACGGAGACGACCGTCGGCTCCCCCGACGAACCGCGTTCGAACGGCTCATGAACCCGACGCCGTGATATGGTCTGCTCTCCGTCAGTGCCGGCGAAACCGCCATCTGGATCGCGGTTGGGTCGGTCCACCGGGACAGCAAACCGGATACGGATTGGTGTCGCGTTGTACCGGTGATCGCTCGGATGGGGTCATCGATCACCGATACCGAACGACAACGATCCGGACGAGTCGGGGTTCGAACCCCGAGCACCCGCTCGATCGAGACGGTGGTGAGTAGCCGCTTTCGCTCGAGAGCGACCCCCGCGGCGGTCGAAGACGCGGGGCGTTTTTGTGTCCGCCGCTCGAACGGGACGTATGGGCCGCCTCAGCACGTTCCTCCTCAAGGGACTGGGTCTGTTCCTGCTCGGCGTGATCGCCCTCTTCGTCGCCTGGACGATTATCAGTACCGTCGTCTCCCTCGTCGTTTCCGTGCTCGTTACGGCCGCCGTCCTCGGTGCGATCGCGCTGGCGGCGTACGGACTGTACACGTTGCTCAGCGGGGACGACGACCAGCACAGCGTCGACTCCACCCCGATCGGCCGATCGCTCGAGGACCGCGACCGGGAGGCCGCCCCGCCAGATCCCGAAACCCGCGTCCGGTCTCGCTACGTCGACGGCGAGATCGACGAGGCGGAACTCGAGCGCGAACTCGACTACCTGCTCGAGGAGGACGACGGCATCGATCGGCAGCGATCCCGGTCGGACTCTCGGGAGTTCGACCGACGCTGACCGCGAGGCGATCCAGGACACTCTGTCGCCTACGTGTTCGGCTCCCAGTGTTCGACGGCGACGGTCTCCCCCGCGGGGATCCCCTCGCGCTCGTCGTCGACGACGACCCAGCCGTCCGCGAGCGCGACCGACGAGAGGACGCCAGAGCCGCTGGCTCGCGTCGGGATCGCGCGGTGGAGCGGCTCGTCTCCCTCGTCGCTCGAGTGTTCGTCTGTGCGTCGTTCGTCCGCACGCCCTTCGAGTCGGACGCGGGCGAATGTCCGGCTCCCAGGCTCGCTT
This sequence comes from Natrialba sp. INN-245, assembly GCF_009807105.1. NCBI lineage: Archaea > Methanobacteriati > Methanobacteriota > Halobacteria > Halobacteriales > Natrialbaceae > Natrialba > Natrialba sp. INN-245. The sequence goes on from NZ_WUBV01000036.1 coordinate 368,325, forward strand.
GGGATCTTCCGATCGAGAACAGCCCGGGTCGTCGGGTGGGGATCGGGGACGGTCCCCTCGAGCCACCGCACGGTGGGCCGAAGGAACTGGACGGCGTTGACGATGCAGGCGACCGGATAGCCGGGGAGTGCGAGGACGGGGGTCCCCTTGACGATCCCGAGACAGACGGGATGGCCGGGTTTGAGGCCGACGCCGTGGACGAGCACTTCGCCCAGATCGTCGATTACTTCGGGCAGAAGGTCACGCTCGCCGACGGAAGAGCCGCCGGTCGTGACGACGATATCTTTCGTCAGGTCGCGCTGGATGGCGACCCGAAGCGAGTCGGAGTCGTCGGTGACGACGTCGCGATAGGTCGCCCGACCGCCCCACCGGTCGACCAGTCGCGAGACGGTGAGGCCGTTGGTCTCAATCACCTCGCCCGGACCGGGGTCGCCGGCGACGAGTTCCTCGCCAGTCGGGACGACGCCGACGGTGGGCCGGCAGGCGACCGGCACGCGAGCGTAGCCCGCCGACCGCAGAAGACCGAGATCCGAGGGTCGCAGGCGATGTCCGGACTCGTACAGCGGTTGGCCCTCCTCGACGTCCTCGCCGATCGGCGCGACGTTCTCACCCCCGGCGACGGCGTCTTCGACCTCGAGTTCGCCCGCGGCCTCGAGTTCGGTCACCCGTTCGATCATCACGACGGCATCGGCCTCCTCGGGGAGTGCGCTGCCGGTGTGGACGCGCGCTGCGGTGCCAGGTTCGACGGCGGCGTCGGCTCCCGTGCCATCGGCGATCCGGAGAATCTCCGGCGAGCGATCGCTCGCGCCGAAGGTGTCGGCAGCCCGGACCGCGTAGCCGTCCATCGCCGCTCGCCGGTAGTGGGGGACGTTCCGGGACGACTCGACGTCCGTCGCGAGCACCCGCCCGTCGGCTCGCTCGACGTCGACGGTTTCGGTTCCGACCGGGCAGGCAGCTCCGTTGCCGCCGGTCGCTCCGCCGTTCTCGATCGCGTCCCGTAGAATCCGGCGAGCCTCGTCGACCGGCGTCCGAACCTTGAACCCGGCCTCCGTGCGCTCGCGGTCGGCTCCTTTCATACGCTCACTCGAGTCGCCCGACGGCAAAAGCGTAGGGGACCGTTCCCCGTCGCCGAGCACGACTCGAGACACACGCTCGGTGCGATCCGCTACTCGAGGAGCGAAGCCACGGGGAAGCGGTCCGAACGGAGCGCCTTCGACGGGTCGACCAAAGAGAATTTCGCCAACGAGTGTGAAACTCGTCGTATGAATACGTCCGGTCAGCTCACGTCTACCGTCGGCATCGCCCTCGGTGTGGTTCTCGTCGCCCTCGGCGTCGGCGCGTACGTCGTCACCGACTTCGCGAGCGTCACCGCGCTCATCCCCGCGATCTTTGGCGTCCTCATCGTGGTGCTCGGCGTCGTGGGACGGCAGTTCGGCCGGGGACAGGTCGCCGTCTACGGCATCGGCGCACTCGCCGTCCTCGGCATCCTCGGCTCGGCTCGAGTCGTCCCGGACGCGATCGCGCTGATGACCGGCGGCAGCGTCGACTCCGTCGTCGCGACTGTCTCCCAAAGTGCGATGATCCTCGTCTGTCTCGCCCTGCTCGGTGCGGTCGCGACGGAAACGCTCGATCTGTAAGCGCCGTCCGACGAGCGCTCACGAATCCGCCGGTACCGCGGCCTTTTTCGTATCGGCGTTCGAACGTGTACGCATGTCAGCGCTCCGCGACGCGTTGCGGGACCTCTCCGAGGACGTCTTCTTCGATCTGCTCGAGAGCGAGGACGCGTACCTGGTCGTTCTCGACGTGCCCGGGATCACTGCCGACTCGCTCGAGGTCTCGGTCGAGAACCGTCGCCTCACTGTCGACGCTCACCGGGAGAAAGACCTCCCCGGGGAGTTTCGCTACCTCGAGGAGAATCGGTCGCTGTTCGTCGACGTCGATCTTCCGCTCCCGCGGGACGCCCGCGGGGGCGAGACGGACGTCGCCGTCGAACGGGGCGTCCTCGAGGTGACGATCCCCAAATGCGAGTCGCCGGAGACGACGATCGACGTCGTCGAGCACAGCGACGAGGATTCCGACGACCACCGAGACGAACCGAGGTGACCCAGGCTGGTCTTCGTTCGCGCGTACAGGCGATTCGTCCTCGTCGCGTGGCAGTTTCTCCCGTTGTTGCTCGCGTACGCCCGTGATCGCCGCCGATTCCTGCTGTTCGGTCGATCGCGCCAGGTCGACCACGCCACCCACCGCCATCGCGCCGAAGTCCTGCTCGAGTCGCTTCTGACCCTCGGACCGACGTTCATCAAACTCGGCCAGTTGCTCTCGGCCAGACCGGACGTCCTGCCGCCGGAATACATCGACGTGCTCTCGGCACTGCAAGACGAGGTGCCGCCGGCCGATTGGCCGGACGCGAAACGGGTACTCGAGGCGGAACTGGGTCCCGTCGACGAGCGATTCGTCGAGTTCGACACCGAACCGATCAGCGGTGCCAGTCTCGGACAGGTGTACTACGCGCGAATCGACAGCCAAGCGGTCCCGGGGAACCCGGTCGAGACCACGGGACCGGACGAGATCACGGCGACCCGTGAGCAACGCGAACGCACTCGAGAGGTCGCGGTCAAAGTCAGGCGACCGAACGTCGAGGAACTCGTCGAGGCCGACCTTCGGGTCATCCACTGGTCGCTCCCGATTTTGCTGTACTTCGTCGACGAATCCCGCTCGTTCTCGCTCGAGAACGTAGCCGAGGAGTTCTCGAAGACGATCCGCGAGGAGATGGACTACGAGCGCGAAGCCGAGATGTTGACAGAGATCCGGTCGAATTTCGCCGGTGACGACCGGTTTCTCATCCCAGAAGTCGTCGAGGGGTACTCGAACTCGCGCGTGCTCACGATGGAGTACATCGAGGGGACGAAGATCAACGACGTCGAAGAACTCGAGCGCCGGGGGATCGACCGGACGAAGGTCGCGGAGAACCTGGAGCGATCCTACCTCCAGATGATCATCGACGACGGCGTCTTTCACGCCGACCCTCACCCCGGCAACCTGGCCGTGACCGACGACGGAACGATCGTCTTCTACGACTTCGGTATGTCGGGGCGGGTCGACGAGTTCATCCAGGGAAAGATCGTCGAGTTCTACGTCGCCGTCGCGAACCAGGACATCGACGCGATCCTAGATGCCCTGGTCGAGATCGGTACGCTGAGTCCCGACGCGGATCGAGCGACGATGGCCGGAGTAATGGAGATCGCGATCCAGGACGCCCGCGGCGAAGACGTCGAACAGTACCGCGTCAACCAGATCGTCGGCCAGATCGAGGACTCGATCTACGTCTTCCCGTTCCGACTGCCGAAGAACCTCGCGCTCGTCCTTCGAGTCGCCACCGTCGTCGAGGGCGTCTGTGTCACCCTCGATCCCGATTTCGACTTCATCTCGACGGCGACCGACTACCTCACCGAACAGGGGTACCGAGAGGAGTCCATCCGACAGTACGTCTCCGAGACGGGCGAGAACATCCGGCGATCAGGCGAGTCGCTGACGCGGATCGCGCCGAAGGCCGAACGTGCACTCGACCGGCTCGATCGCGACGACCTCTACGTCCGCATCGGCGTCGAGGACTCCGAGAACGTCTTCGACAAGCTCGCCAAACGACTGATCTACGGCATGTTGCTCACGATGTCGCTGTTCTCGATGGGCGTCCTCTACGCCCTCGAGGCCCCGCGGGCGGTCGTCGTCGCTGCGGGATTCTCGCTCGTCGTCGTGGTCTTGCTCTACCGGAGTTTCCGAGCGAGGCGGTCGACCCGCGTGAAACCGCAGTTCACCCGCCAGAGCATGCGACAACGCGAGCGCGGCAACGACTAGTGCTTTGGCAAGCCTGCACTGCAGGGTCGAATTCGGTGGTGTGGTCCGAGTCGACCCTGCAGTCGACGCTTGTCGAAGTACTATATACAGATCGCTGGGTACGCACCGCTGTTCTGATACGGATCGCCGTTGTCCGTTTCCTACGCAACCGCCCTCCGATCGTGGTCGTCCCGGCATCGACTGCCGACAGTCCACGAAGGCTCTTTTCGCTGGCCCGTGAAGACGTCGCATGGACTACGACCGAATCGCCGACCTGCCCCTCGAGATCGAGTCCGTCTCGACCGAGCGGCGGTCGCGCGACACCTCGAGCGGCTTCACTCGCGTGACGACGGTGATCAGTCTCTCCGGACCCGCCGACGAATCGACAGACGACCGCTCGACGGGAATCGGCGAGGACGTCACCTACGAGGCCGACCACCACGACGCGCTGGCGTCGACCGGTCTCCCCGATCTCACCGGCGAGTACACCATCGAGTCGTTTTCGGCGCACTTGGCCGACGTCGACCTCTTCCCGGCGGGGCCACTCGACCGTGAGGAATTCCGGAACTACCGCCGGTGGGGCGTCGAGAGCGCCGCGCTCGACCTCGCGCTTCGGCAGGCCGGAACCGATCTCGCGAGCCGTCTCGAGCGCTCGCTCGAGCCCGTGACGTTCGTCGCGAGTACACGTCTGGGCGATCCGCCGACGGTCGACCGCCTCGAGGCGCTGTCCGAGCGCGTTCCGACCCTCGAGTTCAAACTCGATCCGACGCCATCGTGGGACGAGGAACTGATCGAGTCGATCGCCGAGACCGTCGGCGCAGATGCCGTTCGTATCCTCGATCTCAAGGGACAATACGAGGGGACAGACGTCGACGTCCCCGCCGATCCCGACCTGTACGAGCGGGTGATCAAGGCGTTTCCCGACGCCGTACTCGAGGATCCGGCGTTGACCCCCGAGACGGAACCGCTGTTCGAGGATCCCGACGTGCGGTCGCGAACGTCGTGGGACGCTCCGATCCACGGCCTCGAGGACGTCGAGGACCTCCCCTGGGAGCCCGACTGGCTCAACGTCAAACCCTCTCGATTCGGCTCGGTCGAGTCGTTACTCGAGACGATCACCTACTGTGACGAGCGCGACATCCGACTCTACGGCGGCGGTCAGTTCGAACTCGACGTCGGCCGGGGTCAGCTCCAGATGCTCGCCTCGCTGTGCTATCCCGACGGCCCCAACGACGTTGCACCAGGGGTGTACAACGAGCCGAGCGTCGAGGACGGACTGCCGGCGAGCCCGCTCGAGCCGCCTGCTGATCTCGCTGGCTTTCGTTGGACGGCGGACTGACGCGAATCCGAACGTTCGTGGCCGATGGTGGGATCGGCCGGAGTACGTCTGCCGTCGAGATCCGGCCGAAAGCTGTTGGAAGAACAGTAGATTGATGTTCGGTGAATTTCATGTAGACGAGTACGTGAAGCGAACTTCGATCGCAGTTGGCGGTATCTGTGGAGGTCGCTGAGATGAATCACTCTCGAGCGACGATCTCTCTCGCCGTGGTTCTCGTGATCGCTCTCGGTGCAGGGGCGGCGGTCGCGACCGTCGCGGCTCAGTCGAACGTCCAGGTCTCGTCGGTAACCGTCTCACCGGAGGAGCCGACGACCGGCGAACAGGTCACGCTCGAAACGGAGATTGCGAACTTAGAGAGCAGTAGCGGGCCGGTCGACGTGACCGACGTCTACGTCCGAACTGACGGCAGTGCGGAGACCCACGGACGGGTCGACAACGTGGGCTCGATCGGCCCCGGCGGATCCGTCTCGGTCCCACTGACAGCCAGTTTCGACCGACCCGGAACGAAGACGTTGACCGTCCACGTCGTCGTCGAAGACGACTCCGAGACCCGACAGAGCTACCAGTATCCCGTCTCGGTCGACGTCGCCGATCCGGCGGTCAGGGCGGATCTCTCGGTCGACTCGCCGACGAACCAGTCGGGGACGACGGTCGAGCTAGCGAACTACGGGAACGTCGAGTTTTCCGACGTCGAGGTGACGGCAGCCGTCGACGGGGAGGTCGTCGACCGGCGGCCGGTGCACGACATCGATCCCGAATCCAGCAGGACCGTCCGCTTCGACACCGACGACCTGGCCGACGAGGAGGTGACGTTCACCGCGGCCTACGTGGCGGCCGGCGACGACCACGAAACCGCCACGACTCGGACGGTAGACCAGCCAGTCGAGGGCGAGATCCACCTCACGGGCGTCGAAACGACGCGGACCGCTGAGGGCGTGACGATCCGCGGCGACGCCGCGAACGTCGGCAACACGGACACCGAATCCGTCCTCGTTCGGATCCCCGACGAAGGGGACGTAAGCCCCGGCTCCGGCGGCGGCGATTACTTCATCGGCTCGATCGACGCCAGCGAGTTCGCGACGTTCGAACTGCAGGCGAGCCTCGAGTCGAACGCCTCGACGGTTCCCGTCGAAATCGCCTACATCGTCGACGACGAACGGGTGACGACGGTCCAGGAGGTCGGCGTCGATCCCGGCCAGGCGGCGGCGACGGGCGAACGCGCACAGACGTCGGAGCCACAGGCTGAAGGCGGCGGTTCGTCCGGCCTCTTCGGCTTCGTCGGGCTGTTCGGGATCGGGCTGGTGATCGTCGTCGCTGTCGGTGGCAGCCTCTACTACGTCTGGAACCGCGAATGAGCGTCATCGAACTCGAGTCCGTGCTCAAACGCTACGAGAACGGAACCGAGACCGTCGACGCGCTGAAAGGCGTCGACTTCGAGGCCAACCGGGCCGAGATGGTGACGGTGATCGGCCCCTCCGGTTCCGGCAAGAGCACCATGCTCAACATGATCGGGCTGCTCGATACGCCGACGGCGGGAACGATCAGACTCGACGGCAGAGAGGTGACCGACTTCACGGAGGACGAACTCACCGAGGAGCGCCGGTCGGGCATCGGCTTCGTCTTCCAGGACTTTCACCTCCTGCCGATGCTCACCGCCACCGAGAACGTCGAACTCCCCTCGATGTGGGATACGTCGGTCGACCGGCGTGATCGGGCAGTCGACCTGCTCTCCCGGGTCGGCCTCGAGGATCGACTGAATCACACGCCCGACCAGCTCTCCGGCGGGCAGCGCCAGCGCGTCGCCATCGCGCGCTCGTTGATCAACGAACCCGATATCTTGCTGGCCGACGAGCCGACCGGAAATCTGGATCAGGACACCGGGCGAACGATCCTCGACGAACTGACCCGGCTGAAAGAGAAAGAAGACGTCGCGATCGTCTCGGTAACCCACGACGAGCAGCTGGTCGACTACGCCGATCGCGTCGTTCGAATCGTCGACGGGGTGATCCAGTGATGGGCGTCGCCGATCTGTTGTGGCGGTTTCCCAGCGCGCTGATGGCCTGGCGAAACCTCGGCCGAAGCCGGGTTCGAACTGCGCTGGCGACGCTCGGGATCGTCATCGGCGTCATCGCGATCGCGTCGCTCGGAATGGCCGGTGCGGCGCTCCAGTACCAGGCGACGGCGGACCTCGAGGATCTGACGACCGAAGTGACGGTCTCCGACGGCCAGGACAGCGACACCGACGGGGTAACCCCCACTCAGGTCGAGGAGATCCGCGCGATCGCCGGCACCGCCGAGGTCGCTCCCCAGAAATCGAACTACACGACGCTCGAGGCGAGAGGCGGGGAGGAGGCGTTCGTGAGCGTGACCGCCGTCTCGGAGGCCGACGTGCTCTACGAGACCGCAGATGGCGAGCCACCCGATCGACTTCGCTCCGGGGCGTTGATCGACGCCGAAACTGCGGCTCAACTCGACCTCGAGGAAGGCGATCCCGTCGAGTTCGACGGCCAACTGTATCGAATTCTGGGATACGTCGAATCGGGGAGCGGCTTCGGCGGAATAGGGAGCGAGATCGTGTTACCACCGGCGGCGCTCTCCGATCAGGACAACTACGACTCGGTGACGATCGTCGCCGAGGACGGCGATCACGCGGAACAGATCGCGGCGAGCCTCGAGGACCGGTTCAACGACGGAACCGACGAGGAACTGAGCGTCACGAGCTACGCCGGCGTCCAGGAGGAGATCGGCTCGTTCATGAACACGCTCAACCTGGCGTTGCTCGGCATCGGTTCAATCTCGCTCGTCGTCGCGAGCGTCGCCATCCTCAACGTGATGCTCATGAGCACGATCGAGCGCCGGGGCGAGATCGGCGTCCTCCGGGCCGTCGGCATCCGCCGGGGCGAGGTGCTTCGCATGATCCTCGCCGAGGCGTTGTTGATCGGCGTGCTCGGGGGCGCACTCGGGGCGCTTTGCTCGCTCGCCGTCGGGCTCTTGATCTTCCACGTGCTCGTCGGCGACGCGACGGCGGTCTTCGCCTGGGAGAGCTCCCAGTATCTCCTGTACGGGTTCCTGTTCGCGGTGGTCGCCAGCGTGCTGAGCGGTCTCTACCCCGCCTGGAAGGCGGCCAACGACAGACCGGTCGAAGCGCTGCGGGGCTGACCCCATTTCGACCGAGGTCGCCGCTCGAGTCCGGAAACCCGCTTCCCGTCGCTACTCGCCCCACGGCGTGCGAGCGGGTTGGGTCGTACGGATTGCTGTATCTGTATCCTGCCACAGCCGAAAAACTGGTCCCGGGTGCGGCAGTACTGACTGACAGCAGACCGTATCGAGGGTGTCGTAGAACGACTCGTTCTGCTCGTCCCATTCGGACTGAACTAACCGTTCACGATACGCTCTGAATCTTGCACGCTAATTCTCCCAGCTACAGGATAGATCAAGCGAGACGTGCTAAATAGAACGCGCGAATGCAGGATGGCGGGCTTTGGAAACAGCGTTCATGAATTGGTTGGTGGAAGGGTGAACGAGAACGTTGCTCCCTCGCCGGGGTCGGACTCAACCCATATCTCACCCCCGTGCCGTTCGATAATGCGCCGACAGAGTGCCAGGCCGATTCCAGTCCCGGAATGTTCTTCCTGACTGTGAAGCCGCTGAAATACTTCGAAGACGCGATCTTGCCGAGCAGGGTCGATGCCGACACCCTCATCGTGAACTGAGATCTTCCACATCTTCCCGTGACGAGTGGCCTCAACGTGAATCTCTGGTGGATTATCTCCGCTGTACGTAATCGCGTTACTCAACAGATTTTGGAGGACCTGACGTAGCTGGCTATCGTCACCATTGACCCACGGCAGATCATCGGATGTGAGAGTGGTGTCACTCTCTTCGAATTGTATCTGGAGGTCCTTCTGTACGTCCTCGAGAAGACGATCCAAATCGACCGGTTCTAACGGATCACCCTGTGTCTCCACCCGCGAGTATTCGAGCAGGGCCTCGATCATCCCGCGCATGCGTTCGGCCCCATCGATCGCGAACTCGAGGAACTCTTCACCGTCCTCGTCGAGTTCGGCAGCATACCGGCGCTCGATAAGTTGCAAATAACTCGAAACCATCCGCAAGGGCTCTTTCAGGTCGTGGCTGGCTGCGTAGGCGAACTGTTCGAGTCGTTCGTTCGATTCTTTGAGTTCGCGCTCGTATGTTTTACGCTCGGTGAGGTCCTGACCGATTCCAATCACTCGAGCGATTTCCTCGTCGTTTTCGACACGTTTCCCGCGGACGCGGAGCCACCGAATCTCGTCGTCCGGTCGGACGACTCGAAACGTCTCGTCAAACGGTTCGTCTGGAAGGTTATTGAAGTTCGTGCGGACGCGTTCGCGGTCGTCCGGATGGACCCATTGAACATATGAACTCGGATCATCGTACAGTCGCTGCCGACTGACGCCCCAGATATCATCGAATGACGGGCTAATATACTGGTATTCCATCGTCTCGGGATCACTGATCCAGATAATCTCTTCGATGTTCTCTACGACCATCCGGAACTCCGCTTCGCGCACCTTTCGCTCTGTGATGTCACGGAAGTAGACCGAGAGTCCCGTTTCAGACGGATAGACGTTAATTTGGAACCATGTCTCGAGTGGGTCGGGATAGTACAATTCGAACGAGGTCGGTTCCTGCGTTTCCATCGCTCGTTCGTACTCTGTTCTGAGTGTCGAATCGGCCGCCCACTTGAACGTGTCCCAGACGTGATTACCGACGAGGCCTTCGCCAGTGAAATCGATCAACTCTTTCGCACGGTCATTGAGATACGTGAACTCCCAGTTTTCGTTCAACGAATAGATGGCGTCCGAGATCCGACTGTTCATCTCCTCGAGTTCGCTCCGTGTTTCCACATTCCCGATAGCCGAGGCAAGCACGTTGGCAACGCTCTTGACGAAGTTCGCGTCGTGTTCCGTAAACTCCCGCTTCTCGGCTGTGTGGATTCCGAAAACGCCCCATGGATCATCAACTGATCCAATGATAACGCTGATACCGCTGACAACATTGTGGCTGGCGAGCAACTCTGGGCCAGAGAACCGCTCCTCAGTGTAGCTTCAACCGCTGATCTACTAGTTTAAGCTCTCTTGCCACCTATCTACAGGAATGAGCGCGAAGATGCACGTTGTCGATCTTTTCGACGAAGACCGCAGAACGCTGGAATGGTTCATCTCAACCGGTGAACGCAAATCTGAGGACAACACCCGTGCGCGGATTCTCCTGAAGGCAGATGACGGGCTCACTGATTCGGAAATCAGTGAGCACGTCGGCTGTCACTGGAAAACCGCCTACAACACACGCAAAGCGTATGCCGAGCGAGGGCTCGCGGCGATTCATCGCCGCAAGCCCGACCGCGAGTACGACGTCAAAATGGATGGCAAGGCCGAAGCTCATCTCATCAGACTCGCCTGTAGCGAACCACCAGAAGGACACGCTCGCTGGACGCTGCACCTCCTTGCCGACGAACTCGTGACCCTCGACGAGATCGACTTTAGTGGTTCACAGAAGATTTAGGTATGCTTTGAGTTGGTAGGGTAATGGCGGGACAAGAAAAAGAGATCGTCCGTCACCTCAGTGAGGACGATCT